>JAUXDC010000157.1 GCA_030618605.1 Holophagae bacterium
CACCAGATCCTCCACGGTGGCGCAGGTATCCAGGATGAACTGCATCCATTCTCCCGAATCCAGAGGGGGACGTTCATCAGGCGCTGGGACCTCAGTATCGTTCAGGGACATCGTACTCAGGGTCAGACCTTTTTCATTCATCCCGGCCCATGCGAACTGAAAACCCACGAGGTTGAAAGTGATACTGGCGTATCGAGACGTCCAGCGTGCGTACTCGCCATCGACACTCGGATGCAAGCCTGATTTCCCCACCCACCTCTTGTTGATGAATACCAGTCCTTCGTCGACGGTGGCGTGGTCGAAATTGGTCCCGAATACCGGGTGTCCGTGGTTGTTCACCACGATGGACGAGCACTCTCTCGGAGGCATGATTGGACCGACGTCAGCCCCTCCAACAGGCACACCAACGAATGTGTGGAGAAATACCGCAATCACCAGAACCGAGAGTCGCATCTGGTCCTCCAACTGTTTACGTTTTTGTTTTACGTCATTGGGACCGTAGCGTTTCCAGATTCTCGACTATTTGTGCTCCTCGCCGAAGCCGTATTTCTCCGTTACGAAATCGAGGTCCTTGTCACCACGACCTGAGAGATTGACGAGAATCGAGGAGAAGCGGTGCTCCCGGGCCCAGCGCATCGCAAAGGCGACTGCATGGGCGCTCTCGAGCGCAGGAATAATACCCTCGGTGCGACTCAGTGTGAAAAAGGCATCAAGACAGTCCTCATCGCTCGCGGTCTCATACTGAATTCTCCCCGTATCCTTGAAGTAGGCATGTTCCGGACCGACCCCCGGGTAGTCAAGCCCGGAAGCAATCGAATACACCGGCGCCGGGTTTCCGTCGTCATCCTGAAGCAGATAAGAGCGGAAGCCGTGAATCACACCGGGCATGCCATAGGTCATCGTCGCCGCGTGCTCGCCTGCTTTCGTCGAAATTCCGATCGGTTCGACGCCGAAGATCTCGCATTCGTCATCGAGGAAGGCCGAAAACAAACCGATGGCGTTCGATCCCCCACCAACGCATGCACACAGAGCATCGGGGAGTTCGCCGGTCATTTCCTGATACTGCTCGCGCGCCTCGATACCGACGACTCGCTGAAAGTCCCGAACCAGCATCGGAAAGGGATGCGGACCGACAACCGAACCGATGCCGTACAGCGCCGTTTCGGGCTGACTGAGGTAAGAGCCGAAGGCCGAGTCGACGGCCTCCTTGAGGGTCCTGGCACCTTCGCGCACAGGTATCACAGTGGCGCCGAGCAATCGCATGCGGATGACATTGGGGTGTTCCTTCTCCATGTCGACTTCGCCCATGTGGATTTCGCACTCGAGACCGAAATAGGCAGCCGCTGTCGCCAAGGCGACACCATGCTGACCGGCGCCGGTTTCGGCGATCAGTTTCTTCTTGCCCATGAATCTGGCAAGCAACCCCTCACCCATGCAGTGATTGAGCTTGTGCGCTCCGGTATGGTTGAGGTCTTCGCGCTTAAGGTAGATGCGGCAGCCGCCGACCAGTTCGGACAGGCGCTCGGCAAAATACACCGGCGTCGGCCGACCCTGATAGTGCTTTCGGATCGAGCGCAATTCGGAAATGAACTTGTGGGATTTGGAAATCAGCAGATAGGCCTCGGTGATTTCGCGGAAATGCTCCTCGAGTTCAGGCGGCAGAAATGCGCCGCCGTGTTCACCAAAAAAACCTTTGGAATCAGGATGATGTCGAAAATAATCGGGCATGGAACCTCCAAAAAAAATAACCCGGATTCATAACCGAGATTTTCGGCAGGTTACCACGACACTTGAGGTTTACTGATTCATCCCAAACCCGTTCTCTTCGGAGTGCCCCTCTCCCCTCCCTCGACCCCAATATCCCCGTGGGCCTCTTCGCAAAGCAGCCGCGTCAGCATTGCCCCCACCTCGTACTCTTCGTCCACTACATGATCGGCGCCTGCCTCGTGCAAACTGGCGGTGTGGAGGTGATACCGCGACCGGGCAACCACCAGAACCCCGGGAGCGAGGGTGCGAACCAAATGGATGATGCGGGCAGCGGCGCGGTGATCGGGGACCGTCACCGCTACCGCGGCAGCCATGCCGACCCCGGCGTGCTGCAACACCTCAGAGTGGGTGGCATCGCCGAGATGGACTTCGAACCCCTCCATGCGGGCCTGGCCGATCAGCCGCGGATTGAGTTCGACAACCACCGTCTCCCGCCCTGATTGCCGGGCCTCGGTGGCTGCGGCTGAGCCTGCCGGGCCGAAACCAATCACGACCAACCGGTTGGAACTCGACGCATCCTGCCGGGTGTCTTCTGTATCGATGGTCGCAGAACGCAGGGAGATACGGGCCCCCAGGGCAACCAGAAGCGGCGTGGCGGCCAAGGTCAAGACCAGCACGGCCACGACCAGGGCCATGATGTCGGGGGAGAAGACCCCAAAGATGCTTGCCTGCAATGCCAAGACGTATGAAAACTCGCCGATCTGGGCCAGGCAGATCCCAGCCGCAAACGCGGCCCGACGAGGTGCACCAAACACGATCAGGGCGACTGACGCTGCCAGGGCCTTGAATATGAGCACGCCGGCGGTCGCGAGGGCCACCTGGACTGGGTGCTGCACCACCCAGGCGCCATTGAACAGGAAGCCGATGGAAACGAAGAAAAGGGCCAGGAAGATCGCCTTGAACGCCTCAACGTCGGAGCGTAACTGCATCGCAAACGGAGAATCAGCCAACAGCATACCGGCAAGAAAGCTGCCCAACGCGGGGGACAGACCAAGGCGGTGGGCGAAGTAGGCGGCTCCTGTAGCTGTGACCAGCGCGAGCAGGATAGCGAGTTCCCGATGGGCAAGACTGGAGGTGGCAGCGAGCACACGTGGCATCACCACCTTCGCCAAGGTCATTAAAACCGCAACGAGGACCAGCGTGAGTCCAACCGACGAACCCGCGGCCACCATGAACATTTTCGGCGAGCCGGACTGCCCCATGGCCGTTACCAGAAGGAGCAGTGGGACCAGGGCCAGGTCCTGGAGGATCAATACCGACACTGTCAATCGTCCGTGCAGGGTATCGGTCTCGGTTCGGCCGCTCAATGTACGCAGGACCGAGGCTGTGCTCGACAACGCCAACACCGCGCCCACAGTCAGCGCAACACCGGTCGCTGCCCCAAACGCACAGGAAATCCCATACCCAATCAGGGCAGTGAGAGCAATTTGACCGCCGCCGCCAAGAAGCGGGCCCCGACCCAGGCTGCGCAGAACGCGCCAGGGGAACTCGAGTCCGATGGCGAATAAGAGCAGTGTGACCCCGAGTTCGGCGACCGAATCCAGGCCAGGCACGTCCCCCAGCAGGTGCAGGCCGTGGGGTCCCAGCAGGGCCCCGGCCACGATGTAGCCGACGGTCGGCCCGAGGCGCAGGCGCGAGGTCACCGCCCCCAATCCGAGGGCGGCCGAGAGGAGAACCAGTCCCTCGGCCAAGGTGGCCCAGCCGGCTGCCTCGTGGGCGGGAAATCCTTCCATGATTTACTACTGTAACTTATCAGCAAGGGTGGTTGAACAGTTGAAAGCTCTCTATTTCGTCGGCAATGCTAGCCTCATGCTGGAGGGTGTGAGGACTTGTCAGTTCATCGTCAGTTGGTTTCGAGCCTAGGGGTCATAGTGATTCTTGCCCTCGTCGGGCCTGCCCCACTGGCCGGCCAGGACATCCCATGGGATCAACTGAGCCTCGCACAGGGAGAAGATCTCGTTACCGGTGAACCGGGATCGACGAATACGGACTCAACCGTAGTCAAAATGCCCTTTGCCATCACTCTCAGGCGCCCGGAGGCAGGGAAGATCGGATTCAAACTCAGGGTACCGGTTTATTTCTCCTGGAACCATACGAGAATCACCGACATCGATGGCGACGACATCTCCTACAGCCTGAAAACCCTGGTCATCACGCCGGGAGTGGAGGTATTGATCCCGGTCGGGGAAAGGTGGATGCTCCGGCCGTTCGTCGAATTCGGCGCGATCAGCGCCCTGGATATCGGCGAACACGCATGGTTGGGATCAACCGGAATGAGGGCTTCGTCTTCGTGGGATCTTACGGGCTGGCGACTGAACGCAGGCGGGAAGGTTCAATACACCCTCGCCTGGAACGAAGATTGGAACACTCATGACGACGTGGGTTCCCTTGAAATCGGCGGTAGCGCAAACTTTCCTCTCTGGTTCGACCTCCTCGGTGACCGGGCGATGGCCGGCGTATTTCTCTTCCCTCGTTGGTATTTCGAGGACCTTCTGATCGGAGGTCCTGAAGGACCCGCATTGGAGATCGACCGCCACCTGGAACTGGGGCTCTCCTTCGAACTGGCCAGTCAACCCAAAGTGCTTGGGATCAAACTGCCGGCCTGGTACGGCGTCGGATATCGTTTCGCCGACGATTACGGCGCCTGGAGGATTTACCTGGGGTTCCCATTCTAATTTGGAGGGTTGCGCATCGGGATCATTTTTGTAATTTCTTTGCGTTTTTCTTTGCGCTCTTCGCGTCTTGGCGGTTCAATTGTGTTTGTTCTTCCGCCACTGCAAACCTCCCGGTTGCGACGATCTTCCCATCCAGGATGACAGTTGCCGAAAACAAAGCCATCGAGCCCAGACGGCTTTCAAGGATTACCTCGGCCGTCAAGGGGCGACCGACCGGAAGCGTCGGCAGCTGCAATCGAACGTCACGAAGGGACGCGAGATAGCCTTGATCGGGAGGAGATGCCTCAGGGTCCTCATTCAGCCGAAGAAGTCCCAATAGAACGCCGGCACTCTGCGCCGCAAACTCCATTGCCAGAACCACCGGCGCACTCCCCCGGACCGCCAGGGGATGATCTTGCTCGATCTGCCCACGGACTCTCATGCTGCGCGGGCCGTGGCTCTCGATGGCGTTCACAAGCAGGGCCGGGCGCCTATGGGGAATCAACAGCTCATGGTCGAGGTTCTTCATGCAGTAATGATCTTATCTCGGCCACCCCGACGGCGTCCTGCTGCGGTATCATGTGCCGGACCTGAAGGAGGAGACCAAAAATGAAGATCCCAAACTCGCTTGTTCTCGCGCTGTTGGGCATCGCCCTGCTGACAGGGTGTTCCAGCACGACGACGGTCGACAGCGACTATGACCACGACGTCGACTTTACGAAATACAAGACCTTCGGGTGGTACGACCACACCGATTCCAAGTACAAGCCCAAGCACGCCAGTCAGATTGTCGATACCAGAATCCACCGGGCGGTAACTTCGGAACTCTTGAAGAAAGGCTTCACCGAGGCTACGTCAGACCAGGCCGACATACTGATCACGTACTACGGCTCGAGCGAGGAGAAGGTCGAGGTCTACAACTCCGGATACGGCTATGGTTACGGCGGCTGGGGCGGCTACTGGGGAATGGGTTACGGTGGATACGGCGGATACGGCGGCACGAGAGCCTACCAATACGAGGTGGGCACTCTGATCGTCGACATCATCGACCGGAGCACGAACGACCTGGTCTGGCGAGGCATGCTCCAGAAAACCCTTTCGAAGAGCGACAAGTCACAAGAAAAGATCGATGGTCTTGTGGCACGGATCCTTCTCTGGTTCCCCCCGTTGGTCGTACCCAATGAGTGACTCTTACCTTCAGTTGAGGTTTTAATAATTAATCGATCGTAATCTTGACCCCGCGGGGTTGAAAATATAAGGAGAAAACAATGAAAAGAACAGTAATTCTCACAGCACTGGTCCTGACCCTGGTGATCGGCTCACCGCTTGCCGCCATCGCCGGCAGCGACGCCCCGGTGGCCACACGCATCATTGAAAGCGGCAAACTCCGCGTCGGCATGACCGGAACGCAGCCGCCCTACACCGTCGTCTCGAAGACCGGAGAGGTCATCGGCTATGAGGTCGATATCGCCAACCTGCTCGCTGACGCAATGCAGGTTGATTTGGTGATCGTCCAGAAACCCTTCGCCGAATTGCTGCCGGCCCTCAAGAAGGGCGAGGTTGACGTGGTGATGTCCGGGATGACGATGACCCCGAGACGTAACCTCCAGGCCGCCTTTGTCGGCCCCTACCAGGTTTCCGGAAAATCGATCCTGACAAAATCGAAGACCATCGCCGCCATCCTCGAGGCCGAAGAACTGGACCAGTCGAAGGCCCGAATCGTCGCACTCAAGGACTCGACCTCACAAAATTTCGTCAAGAAGGCCTGGCCCGACGCCCAGTACACAGCGGTTGACGACTATGAGACCGGCGTCACCATGGTAATCGAAGGTAAGGCCGACGCCCTGGTCGCGGACTACCCGATCTGCGCCCTCTCGATCCTGCGGCACCCTGAGGCCGATCTTGTGACTTTGGATCGCCCCTTGACCCTCGAGCCCATCGGCATCGCGATTCCTCCGGGAGACACCGTATTCCTCAACATGGTGGAGAACTCCCTCGGCACCCTGGAATTGATCGGTGTACTCGAGATCCTCGAGGAAAAGTGGTTCGACAACGGCGCCTGGCTCATAGCTCTTCCGTAGCTGTCAGCTATCTGCTATCACCTCAAACGCGCCCCTCGGGGCGCGTTTTTTTGCCACAAAACAGCCGGAACAAAATTGAACCACAAAGACACCAAGAGCACTAAGGGATTGTATTTAAGACTCTTTCTTTGTGATCTTCGTGTCTTCGTGGTTCATCTGTGTTTTGTCTCTTGCTTCGCTCTTCATCCTTCATCCTTCCGCCTTCATCCTTCAAATTGCGCCCTCCGGGGCGCAATTTTCTGTACACTTGCACCATGGCAAAAGCATCCGCTTTTCTCGGCGTTTCTCGTGGCCCGTTCCTCATCCTGCCCGTTACCCTGGTCGTATGCGGCGCAGGCGCTTCGGCCTATCACCATTCCTTTTCCTGGTCCCACACCGCGTTGGCCCTGATCGGTCTGGTTGCTCTCCATATGGCCGTCAACATTTTCAACGAGGTCAGTGACTTCAAAACCGGCATTGACCTGGAAACAGAGGCGACGCCTTTCTCGGGCGGCAGCGGCACCCTTCCTTCCGGTTCGATGACCCCGAGAACCGCCATGATATTTGGAGTCATCTGCTCAATTTTCGGGGGCGCAGTTGGAGTCTTCTTCTTGGTAAGAATCGGATGGCCGATGGTTCCCCTGGTAATCGCCGGGGCGTTTCTGGTGCTGACCTATACAAATTTAATGGCTCGGATCGGACTGGGCGAGGTCGCCGCCGGCCTCGGTCTCGGCGCCCTCCCCGTTCTCGGCACGGCTCTGGTGCAAACCGGCCGTATCGGGAGCGCCGTCGTCGTCGCATCGATACCGGCATTCTTGATGACCTTCAACCTCTTGCTGCTCAACGAGTTTCCCGATGAGGTAGCCGACCGGCACGGGGGCCGGCGCAATCTGGTTCTCATGGTAGGGCGAACCTGGGCGGCGAGGATATACGTCGCCGCCGCACTTGCCGTACCCGTGGTCTTGGCCGTCGGCGTGTGGATGACGATCCTGCCGCCTTTGGCCCTGATCGCGGCCGCACCGACGCTCCTGCTGCTGGGCGCCTTCACCTGGGCATGGCGATCACCCGAGACCGATCCGCCCATCCCCGCCCTCGGCGCCAACGTCATCTGGAATCTGGCCACCAATACGATCTTGGGTCTTGCCCTTCTGTTCGCTGCGATTCGGTATTGACTCGTCTCCACTGGGTTCTATTTGCTGCCGTTAGACGGACTTCTTCGGAAAACTGGGGCTTGGGCCTACTACAAAAATCCAGGACTCTCGTAGGCAGGTCCTTCAGGGCCTGCTTTTTGGGGGCTCTCCGGCAAAGGTCTTCGGGCCCCTTTTGCTGTAACATACCCTCCAGCTACCGGAGATTGAGCATGAAAAAGATCCAAATCATCGTCCTCTGCCTTGTATCGCCGCTGTTGTCGTGTGCCAGCGGAGCCCCAACCAAGCATCTTTTCCAGAAGAACACATCCACCACCATGTCCTCCCAGGAGTTGAGGGTCAGGGTCAGGGCCCAGGCTCGACCGTTGGCAGGCATCATCGAGAAAGCGGCCGATGAGATCATTGCCCAATCCGATGACCCCGAGGTGCGGAGCAAGGTTCTCCGGACCAAGACCGAGGCAATTCCAGCGGTTTATGAGGCCCTGTTTCGGAAAGATCCCGGCGCGGCACTGATCGATGCTTCGGCCTTGGTCGAACAACTCAAGCAAGAGTTTACTGACGGAAGCAATATGGTCCTGAACGACGAGCTCAAACAGATCGTCCTCCGAGCGGCAGAAGACATGAAACAGCGCCTGCAGGTGGTCTATTTGGCGACTGGTGCTTCTCAAGAAGATATCGATAAATTCTGGGTCCAAATCGAGGAATGGGCCCAGAGGCATCCGATCGAGGGAAATTTCGCGATCAGGGACTCGACCGCAAACCTGTTCGCAAAATCGAACGCAGCCACCGGAGGTGGCCTCGGAACCGCAATCTCCAGCGCCCAGGAGGACTTGGCGGACTTTGGCGTTCGGGCCGACATTTATGCGGAGCATCTGCCCCGCCAAGCCCGGTGGCAGGCGCAGTTGCTGATCGAAGAAATGATGGCGGAGCGAATCGTGGCCCAGGCAGTCGACCAGGTTGGAACGGTACCTGTGTCGATCGAGACCCTGCCGATCGATATCGGGGCTGAACGGCAGGCGTTGATCGAAGATCTTCGCCGCGAAAGCCTCCTGGTCGGCCAGTGGATTCGAACCGAACGCCTCGAGTCTCTCGGCTTCGTTTCTGCGGAACGGCAGGCAATCCTGGACAACCTCACTGAGGAGCGGATCGCAATCCTCGAGGCCTTAACCGGCGAAAGGGAGGCTTTGATCGAGGCGC
>JAUXDC010000081.1 GCA_030618605.1 Holophagae bacterium
ACCACCCTCATCCGCGTCTTCGCGGAAGACCATCCGCGCGCCGGCAATTTCAGGGAGCACCTCCCGGATCGCAGAACGCAAATCCTTCACTTCATCATCGTTCAAGTCTTCGCGGCTCAGGGTGATTGTCGTTTCTGCCCTGTTCTCGGCAAAGTACGAATACAACGATGCGATCTGGAGTTCTTCGCGATGAGCATCGAGCACGGCCTCGACTTCATCGACGACATCTTCGGCCTGGGATTTGTAGAAGAAGTCATCAAACTCGTACTGCATGAACAGCCGCTTGTTGAGTGTTGCCGAAAAGATTGCCGATTCCACCCAGCCGGCGAAGAAAGGCGTGAAGCCGATGCCAAGGCCGACAATGAGCAGGAAGAAGGTCTTGACCCGGTGTGCCATGGTCCATGCGAGCACACGCACGTAGCGGTCCTCCAGCCAGATCAGCAGACGGTTGGGTTTGGGATCCCGTACCTTCAACATGTGGGCCGACACCAGTGGAATCAGGGTCAACGACGAGAACAGGGAACAGCCGAGCGCGATCGAGATCGTCAGACCGACTTCCCTGAGCCAGGTCGTCAGCTCGGTACCGGCGCCAAGAACCAGTGGCAGAAAGACAATCAGGGTGGTCGCGGTCGAGGCGGTGACCGCCATCAGCACCTGTTTGGCGCCCTCGAGCGCGGCCTGTTTGCGATCCTTGAGGTCACGCATTCTGCGGTCGATCGACTCGAGTACAACGATCGCATTGTCGACCAGCATGCCGACGCCCAGCATCAAACCCATCATCGACAGAATATTCAGGGTTGATCCCATGAAATACATCACCCCACAGGTTGCGATGATTGAAAAAGGAATCGACATTGCAACGATGAGGGTGGAATCGAGGCGACGCAGGAAGAAATACAGGCTCAGCGTCGCAAGCAATGCGCCTACTACCCCGGCGATCTTGAGGCCGTCAATTCCCGAGGTGATTTCCTCTCCCTGATCTTGCCAGATCAAAAGGTTGATGCCCTGGAGCAAGGGATCATCATTGATCTCGCCCTCGAGAACCGTGTTGACCGCACGTACCACCTCGACGGTATTGGCGGTGGACTCCTTGAAGACGTCAAAGGCGATGGCGTAGCTGCCGTCGAGGTGGCGGCCATAGGTAATCGGCGGTTCTTCGTAGTTGATTTCGGCGACCTCACCGAGACGCAAACCGTGCTCGTTGATGACGACGTGTTCGAGTTCGTCAATCGAGCGGAACGAACCGAGAGAGCGTACGGTGTAGCTCAGTCCACCGTCTTCGGCGCGGCCGAGTACCATATTTGCCGAGATCCCCTGGAGTTGCTGGACCAGCGCGCCGACGTCGACAGCGTGCTCCTTGACCTTGTCGAGCACGAGATCGATAAAGAGCTCCCGCGGTTCGACGCCGCCGAGGTCAACGCGGGCGACGCCCGGCACCCGACGCAGTGGGTTGAGAATGCGTGATTCCAGCAGATCGTAGCTCTCCGAAAGATCAACACCCTCGGCGGAGATGCGTCCCTGAACAACCGGAATGTCGTTGGTGTTGAACGAGTAGATAAGGATTGGACCGATGTCGACCGGAAGGGCGCCCTTGACCTGATCCATCTTCTCCGAGACCTGCATGCGCACGATATCAAGATCCTGGCCCCAGGAGAACTCTATGGAAACCTGGGCGCCATCGGCCGTAGTCGTCGAGTTCATCGTTGTGATGCCGGACAATGTTGCCAGTGTCTCCTCGACGGGTTTCGTGATCTCACGTTCGATCTGGCGTGGGTGCGAATTGGGATAGGATATTTCGACGACGATGAAGGGTGCGTCAAGCTCGGGAAGAAAGGCGAGGGGTAGCCGATTGAGGGCAATGGCGCCGACAAGCAGCACACTGACCAGCAGCATTGCAGTCGTGATCGGACGACGGACGGAGAGCTCAGGAAGATTCATCCCTCACCTCAGTTCATGCTGGTCGCGGAGACAATAGGAATTTTGGCCCGGGCCTCGGCAAAAGAAGCCCGGGTGAAGATCGAGTAGACGACCGGAATGACGATCAGTGTGAGAACGGTCGCCACAGTAAGTCCGCCGATTACAGTGATCGCCAGTGGCGCACGGAGTTCGGCGCCCTCACCGAGCCCAAGAGCCATCGGAAGCAGGCCCACCACCGTCGTGGCCGTGGTCATCAGGATCGGGCGGAGGCGAGACGATCCCGCATCGGTCAGAGCATCAATCATGTCCATACCCTCGCGCCGCCGCTGGTTGACCGCATCGACGAGCACGATGGCATTGTTGACGACGATACCGGCCAGCATGACCGCACCGATGATAGCGACCACGTTGATCGTCTGGCCGGTGATGGCGAGTGCAAAGATGACACCGATCGCTCCGAGAGGAAGGGTGAAGATGATGACAAAGGGGTGCAGGAATGATTCGAACTGAGAGGCCATGACGAGATAGACGAGGAAGATTGCCAGTCCCATCGCCAGAGCCAGTGACGTGAACGAACGGTCGAGTTCCTCCTCCTGCCCGCTCAAGGCTGCCGTGACGCTCGCCGGGAGGGAGAGCGCGTTCAAGCGCTGACGCACATCTGTGGCTACCGCGCCCATGTCACGGCCGGCAAGATTGCCGCCGATCACGGCGGCGCGCTTCTGACCAATTCGGCGAATCTCGGTTGGTCCCTGGGTGATCGTCACCTGCGCAACCGATTTGAGGAAGATTGGTCGGCCGTCAACGTGACCGACGATGAGGTTGGTGATGTCGTTGACGCTCGCCATTCCGGGTTGCATCGCACGCACGCGGATGTCGATCTCGCGGTCTCCCTCGGTGAAGTGAGTTGCTACATCCCCCTCGATCTTGGTGCGAACTGTCGATGCCACCGTGCTGAGGTTGAGGCCCAGTGTTGCGAGCTGTTCACGGTGAAATCGAATCTGGACTTCGGGATTGCCGATTTCGGACGATACGGTCAGATCGACGAGGCCGGGCACCGATTCGAGCATCCGGTGGATGTCGGCAGTCGCGCCATACAACGCCATGAGGTTGTCGGAGTAGACCTCGACTTCAATCGGTGTTCGGAACGAGAAAAAGGTCGCGCGCTGGAAGTCGAATCGTAGGTCTTCGAAATTCTCGAGGTGGGAGCGCAGCAGTTGTGTTACATGGGCTTCATCTGCACCGTTCGATCCAGGCTTGAGCCGCACCTGGAGGCGACCTGAATTTTCGCCTTCCGAGCCGGTTGAAGCCATTGACAAACCGGCGCCGCCGGCGATCGAGGAGTAGGCATCGACCAGCGGCTCGTCATCAAGCACATGACCCAACGAGGCGATGAAACGATCGGTGACATCGAGCGGCGTTCCCTCGGGCAACTCAACCTCGACCGAGAATTCTCCCTGAGCAAAGGGCGGAATGAGGTCGATGCCGAGACCTGGAACCAGGGCCAGGCTTGCGGCGAAGAGCAAGACGGCAATGGCCATCACGGAAAATCGATGACGCAAAGCGCTGTTCAAGAGTCGCGGGTAGACCGTAACCAGCGATGTCATCAGCCGGTCGAAGACGGCACTCGCCGGTTTGGTCAGAATCCGCAGCACGTACAACAGGGCCTTGAAGGCGAGACGAACACCCCTGAACAAGAGGGATGGCAGCGTGATGACGACGAAGTTGAATATCCGACGGATTCGCCCGACCTTGGCAGGCGCCGTCGCCTGATGAGTTGCATCTTCGCTGCGGCGGCCGAGCGAGATCATCATTGGAATCAGGGTCAATGAAACTGCCAGTGATGCGAGCAACGAGAAGGAAACGGTCAGCGCCTGGTCGCGGAAAAGCTGGGCAGCGACGCCTTCGAGGAAGACCACCGGCAGGAAGACGGCAACCGTGGTCAGGGTCGAGGCGATCACCGCGGGTCCGACCTCGGAAGCACCCTTGATCGCCGCTTGATTGAGGTCCTCGCCAGATTCTGCGCGTTTGAAAACCGATTCCAGTACGACGATTGCCGAATCGACGAGCATTCCGATTCCGAGCGCGAGGCCGCCGAGCGACATGATGTTGAGCGTAGTCCCGGTGTGGTACATCAAGAAGAAGGTGGCGACGATCGAGATTGGAATGGAGATTCCGATGATCAGGGTCGACCGCATTTCCTTGAGGAAGAGCATCAGCACCAGAATGGCGACAAGGCCACCGACCGCGGCATTGCCGAGGACCTCCCGAATTGCCGCCTCGATGAAACGACTCTGGTCGGCGCCGCAGGAAATCACGACCGATTCGGGAATTTCCTTCTCGAGATTCTCGAGGCGCTGGCGAACCGAGCGCGCGACCGTAACCGTATTGGCATCGCCCTCCTTGTAGATCGCCAACTCGACCGCTTCTTCGGAACCGAATCGGGTGACGACCTCACGTTGGCGGTGGCCTCGCTCGACGACAGCGACATCGCCGACGGTGATATTGCGGCCGTCTTTGCTCAGTAGAACGGTTTTTCTGATGTCGTCGAGGTTCTCGAATTCGTTCCGCGCCCGTACGAGATAACGCGCTTCAGCTTCGTAGAGTGATCCCCCCGCTTGGTTGAGGTTCTCGGCGAGCAGACGCGAATTGACCTGGTCGATGCCGAGGTCGAAGAGGGCGAGGCGCCCCTGGTCAACCCGAACCTGGATTTCCTCCTCATAACCGCCGTGCACCTTGATTGCAGCGACTCCCTCAGTCGGTTCGAGGTCCTTCTTGATCAGCTCTTCGGCGATGTAGCGCAGTTCGTAGAGGTCCTTTGCACCGCTGACGTAGAGCCGCATCACCGGATCGTTGCTTGGATCGAGGCGCAACAGCAGTGGTTTGCCGGCGGTGCGCGGCAGGGAGACGAGGTCGAGTTTCTGGCGCACGTCGAGGGCGGCAAAATCCATGTTGCGTCCCCATCCAAATTCGACCGTGACCTGGGAAATTCCGGGGCGCGACACCGAGGTCAGACGCTCGACGCCGGTGACGATACCGACGACCTCCTCGATGGGGCGCGTCACCAACGATTCGACCTCCGAGGGGGCGGCTCCGGGTAGCCGTGTTTCGATCGTCAGGCTTGGATAACTGAGGTCGGGCATCAGGTTGAGTGGCAGGCGCGTGAAAGCAACCGTTCCGAACAACAAGAACGCGATTGCACACATCGACACCGTGACGCGTCGTTTCAACGAGAATTCAACAATTCGCATAGGGATACCTTTTGGAGAGATCGTAATCCTGAGTTTTTAGATACGGAGCTTGCCGATGGAGTCTGGCACTGTCGATTCGGGAGCGAATTTTCCGACGAATAACCGAAAATCAGGACTCGAGGATTTGGATGTCTTGACCGTCGTCGATACCGCCCTGTCCTGCGACGATAACGTTCTCACCGACCGTGACTCCGGAAATTGCCTCCACCATCCCATCCTCTTCGAGGCCGAGTTCGACGATTCGTTTGACGGCCACCTTGCCCTCGGTGACGAAGACATGGGCCTGACCGAGTTCGCGAATCACCGATTCGCGCGGAAGGAGCACGACGGCTGGGCGGCGCTCCTTGAGGATATCGATAGTGACAAAGGCGCCGGGCCTGAGTTTGCCCGAGTCTTCGAGCGCTTCGACCGTCACCTTGACCGTCCCGGTTGCGGTATCGACCATTGGGGCGATTTTCTGGATGCGCCCTTCGAGGCTTGCACCTCCGCTGCCGAGCGATACTCTGGCTTCCTGGCCGACCTTGAGTGTCCAGACATCACGTTCGGGCAAGTAGACGCGTGCGACGAGCGGATCGAAATCGGCGACGGTCAGTACCTGGTCGCCCGGTCTGATGTGCTGGCCGACGGTGATAAAGCGTTCGGTGATACGACCCGAAAAGGGTGCCAGAATCAGCGTTCTGTCGAGCCGCCACTGGGCTTCCCTGACCTCCTGGCGAGCAACCCGATACTCCATCTCGAGTGTGTCGTAGCTCTCGGTGGAGATCAGGCCCTGATCTTGGCTGTCACGGGCACGCTGGTAGGCAATTTCGGCGTTGGATGCTTTGAGTTCGGCCTTGTTGTAGATGATCTCGGCCTCATCGCGTGCCAGTACCGCGAGCACCTGATTCTTGACGACAGAGTCGCCTTCATCAACCTTGAGTTCGGTGACCCGGCCCTCGGCTTCGGCGAGTACGGTCACCAGGTCCTCGGGGACAAGGTTGGCAGTCGCCGAGATATAGGCGGCGATCGGCCCGTCGGCCAGGGTCATAACCTCGACCGGCACCGCGGCTTCATCCCCATTTTCTTCGGCATTCCCTTCAGCGGCTGGGCTCGATGTGGATGCGGTGGAATCCTCGGCCTCTGCAGTTGAATTCACCGCGACAAGAATAAAAGCCACCGCCACTACCACAAGTGCCGCGAGGATCGAGATGATGCTTATCCTATGTTTCTTCAGTGCTTCTGTCATAACGGCCTCCGATTGACGTCTCGCCATTGCCTGAAAATGACCTACACCTCTCTTAACGGAGAAAACAGACCATGGTTCGCCGTAAGTCATATTTTTTATTTTCAACGGATGGAAACTCATCTGTGAGGCGCACGAGGACGGAGAGGCCGAAACGATGCTTGAGGTCGTCAAACCGAGGTATGGCCAGGGAGGAGACGGCATGGACTGAAGATCCGGCCGTGCCTCCAGCGTCAGTAGAATGACATTTTGGAATACCGGTCGCGGCTACTCCGGTTATGATCAGTGTCATGAACCTGGAGATATTTGCCGATGTGGCGTTGTTGGCCCACCTCAGCGAGGAGGATCGGTCGCGAGTGATCGAGGCCGGGAGTTGGCTGCGCTTGAAAAAAAACCAGGTTCTCTTCAACGAGGGCGAGAAGGCAGACGCGATCTTCGCTTTGGTCGAAGGTCGTTTGAAGCTGGTGCGGTACTCCGAAAAGGGTCGTGAACTGCTGATTCACCTGGTCAAGCCCGGACAGACTTTTGCCGAGGCCGCTCTCTTCGGCGCCGGGACCTTCCCGGCAACTGCGGAGGCCTTGGAACCTTCTCTGTGTTGGCGGCTGCCTCGCGAGAAACTGATGGGACTGCTGCAGACCCACCCTGAGTTGGGCATGGCGATGCTGGCCTCGATGGCGTTGTGGACACGTCGTCTGGCCGGCAAGCTCCAACTCCTGACCCAGCGCCGGGTGGAGGAACGTCTGGCGGTATACCTTTTCGCCAGGACCGGTGGTTTGCTGCCCTCCCCCGGGGAAACCGTGCTGCTTGGTGCACCGAAACACCTGGTTGCCGCGCAGTGTGGGACGGCGCCTGAGGTCTTGTCCCGGACCTTCAAGAAGCTGGAAGAAGCAGAAATTCTGAAAGTCGGCAGCGACCACGTAATTGTGCTGGACCCCGCCAAACTCCGAGACCTCGCCGAGTGGATTGGAGATGGGGAATAGGAGGCCCTGATGTCGTACCAAAGATCTCTCGTGATGATTCTCATGCTTTTGATGAGCATGGTGGATATGGCAGGGTCCGCGGATTTGGAGAAGCGTCCAGGTCCCACCCTCGTGATCCGCAACAAGGGTGTCAGCGAAGTGGTTTACATGCCGCCGAGGGTACATGGCCCAAAAGTGACTCCTACGGCAAACTTTGAGGTGACCTACACCGGGTTTTCTGCCGAAGCGCAAACTGCATTCCAGGCTGCGGTCGATATCTGGAGCCAACAGATTTCGTCGCCTGTGTTGATCCGTGTCCAGGCGGATTGGACCCCGCTCGATGAAGACGTCCTCGGTGCCGCAGGAGCGCGTTCCGTCTGGCGTGGTCTTCCCTCTGACCCAGACACCTGGTATCCCGACGCCCTGGTAGACGTTCTTGCCGGCTATGACGTCGGTGAAGGGGAGTTCGACATCGTGGCGTCCTTCAATTCGGACTATGACCGTTGGTATTTTGGCACCGACGGCAATCCGCCATCGAACCGGACTGATTTGCTGACCGTTGTCCTCCACGAGTTGTGCCATGGTCTTGGTTTCACCGGGTCGGCATCGGTTGATGAGGGGCTTGGAATCTGGGGAACCGAGGGCTTTCCCATAATCTTTGATCGCTTCACGGAGGATGGATCCCAGACCGCGATCATCGATACCGACGTCTACCCGAACCCCTCGGAGGCCCTGGCATTGGTGCTTCAGAGTGGCAGCGTCTACTGGGGCGGGGCGAATGCGGTGGCGGTCAACGACGGCTCACGTCCGCGACTTTATGCTCCCTCGCAGTGGGAGGATGGTTCGAGCTATTCGCACCTCGACGAGTCCACGTATCCGGCAAGTAATCCAAATAGTTTGATGACTCCATCCCTCGGCACCGGAAGTGCTCTTCATGACCCCGGGCCGATTACGCTGTGCATTTTCGAGGACCTGGGATGGTCTACCTCCGAGACGTGTGGAGAAGAACCCGTTGGGGGCTGCAACGCCCTTTACGACAATGGGGAATCGGCCGGTGCTGCGTGGTTTGGGGGAGGCCATGCGGGAGATCCGAATTACATGATGGCGGTCCACTTCCGCCTGTCCGATTTCGGATATATGCCGGGTCAGGTTGAAATGACCGGCTTTTGTGCCGGGAACGACCTCGGTTTCCAGGGTGGCCCCTGGACGAACCGTATCTTTGTATATGCTGACGCTTCGGGGCTGCCCGACGACTCGGTGGTACTCGCACAGGGCGATATCAGCACCGGCGACGGCGCCGGCATGGTGACGGTGACCCTGGCGGCGCCGGTACGTCTGAACGGCGACTTTTGGCTGGTCAACCGGGGTGACGCGGCACACACTGGTGTGGACTTCAACATGGAAACAGACTCGGGCGCCAACGTCGGGCGGAGTTTTCAATCGGGCACGGGCATTGCCGGGCTCACCCTTGCCGAGAGCGGGAACTACATCCTCCGTGCGAATCTGCAATCTGTCAGTGGCGGTGGTGATATTTCCTACTGGGTAGCCGCCGCAGCCCATGTCTCCGGAGCCGGTGGGAGTCTGTGGCGGACCAACCTTGGCGCCTTCAACCCCTCCCATTCGCTCGTGAACGCTTTGATCAGTTACCGCCGCACCGGCGGTGGCACCTTCTCGAAGACGGTGTCGATCCCGGCGAAGAGCCAGGTGGTGCTCGACGATATTGTCGGTTTCCTCGGCTCAAGCGGCACCGGGTCGCTCGAGGTCTCGTCCGACGAAGAGCTGCTCGTCGGTTCACGCACCTACAACCAGAGTTCCACCGGAACCTACGGTCAGTTCCTCGACGGTTACCGGCCGTTGGAGACGTTTTCGGCCGGAGACACCGTGTGGTTGACCATGCTTGAAGAGACCATGGCCTTCCGGACCAACATCGGATTCACCAACAGCGGGAACACGAATGCCCTGCTGCAGGTGACGCTCTTCAACAGCTCCGGGGGGCAGCTGACGGCCTTTACGGTGTCCGTCCCGGCGGGGTCCAATGTGCAGGAAAATCAGCCGTTCCTTCATCGTGCGGGAACGAACAGCGTTCGTGCCGCAACCGTCTCGGTTGAGATCATATCGGGCACCGGTGTGATTGTTTACGGCTCGGTGGTGGATAACCTTACGGGGGACCCAACGACGATTCCGGCGAAAGAGGCGCCCTAGCTGATCTCCGTCCGCAGAACATTGAGCGCCGAGCCCGCCCGGAACCACTCGATCTGGTCTGAGTTGAGGGAATGGGTGGCCTTGAATGCCTCCGTCGTACCGTCGGCGTGGTGGAGTTCGATGGTGACGGGACGATCCGGCGCCAGACGGCCGAGACCGGTGACGGCAACCCGGTCGTCGACCAGGATGCGGTCGTAATCTGCGGGTTCGGAAAAAACCAGCGGGAGGACTCCCTGCTTTTTGAGGTTGGTTTCGTGGATGCGGGCAAAGGAGCGAACGAGGACGGCGACACAGCCCAGATGGCGAGGTTCCATCGCGGCGTGTTCGCGGGAGGAACCCTCGCCGTAGTTCTCGTCTCCGACGGCGATCCAGTGCAGGCCTCGTTCGGAATAGGATCGGGCCAGTTGGGGCAGGGGCACGCCCTTTCCCGTTGTGATGTCGATCCCGTGGCCGGGTTCTGAGGCAAAGGCATTGACGGCGCTCAGAAAGAGGTTGTCTGAGATGTTGTCCAAATGACCGCGGAATCGGAGCCAGGGACCGGCCTGGGAGATATGGTCGGTCGTGCATTTGCCCTTGGCCTTGAGTAGGACAGGCAGGTTCTCGAAGTCCTTGCCATCCCACGCCGGGAAGGGCTGGAGAAGTTGCAGGCGCTGGGAGTCCGGCGTGACTTCGATCCTGATCCCGGCGCCGTCCTCGGGTGGGGCAACGTAACCGTCGGCCTTGAAGACGAAGCCGTCCACTGGGATATCGGGCGCCGGCGCCGGCGGTTCGAGCCGGAAGGTTGAACCGTCTCCCGCTACCAATTCGTCGGTCAGGGGATTGAACGACAGGCGGCCCGCCAAGGCGTAGGCGATGGTGATCTCGGGTGAGCCGATGAAGCTGTGGGTCTGGGGGTTGCCGTCGTTGCGTTTGGCAAAATTGCGGTTGAACGACGAGACGATGGAGTTGCGTCCCCCGCCGTCGCCCTCCTTGCGTTGCCACTGGCCGATGCAGGGTCCGCAGGCGTTGGCCAGCACGGTCGCACCGAGGTCCTGAAGGGTCTGCATCTGTCCGTCGCGCTCGATGGTCGCTTCGATCTGTTCGGATCCCGGAGTCACCCACAGGGTAGTCTTGGCCTTTGCGCCATGGGCCAGAGCCTGGTGGGCGACGTCGGCAGCGCGGCTGATGTCTTCATAGGAAGAGTTGGTGCACGAGCCGATCAGGGCAGCGCCTAGGGTGTCCGGCCAATTCCCGGCAGCGGTGTCCTCAGCCATGCGGGAAACGGGGTGGACCAAGTCGGGAGTGTGCGGTCCCACCAGCTGCGGTTCCAGCGTGTCGAGATCGATTTCGATGACCTGGGAGAAATGAGCTTCCGGGTCGATGATGACTTCGGGGTCGGCTTCGAGGAGATCGGCGTTGGCCCGGGCGAGCGTGGCCAGATCCCGTCGCCGCGTGGCTTCGAGGTAGCTCAGAGTGCGCTCGTCGCAAGGGAAGACCGACGTGGTCGCCCCGAGTTCGGCGCCCATGTTGGTGATGGTCGCCCGGCCGGTGGCGGAGATCGAAGAGACGCCCGTGCCGAAATACTCGATGATCCGATTGGTTCCGCCCTTGACCGTCAGGATGTCCAGCAGTTTGAGGATGACGTCCTTGGGGGCCGCCCATCCCTTGAGGGCTCCGGTCAATTTGACGCCGACGATTTCCGGCTGCAGGACCTCCCAGTCGAAGCCGGCCATGACGTCAACCGCATCGGCGCCGCCGACGCCGATGGCGACCATGCCCATCCCCCCGGCATTGGGCGTGTGGGAGTCGGTACCGATCATCAGTCCGCCCGGGAAGGCGTAGTTCTCCAGGACGACCTGGTGGATGATGCCGGAGCCTGGCTTCCAGAAGCCGATGCCGAAGCGGGCCGACGCGGACTGGAGGAAATCGTAAACCTCCCGTCCTGTGTCGATCGCAGTGGCGACATCTTCTTCAGCCCCCGAGCGGGCAAGAATCAGGTGATCGCAATGGACGGTCGAGGGAACTGCAGTCTCATTACGACCGCTGAGCATGAACTGCAACAGGGCCATCTGTGCAGTGGCGTCCTGCATGGCCACCCGATCTGGCCGGAGTTGGATGTAGGAACGGCCGGCCGAGAGCTCTTCGGTGTCCGGTCGGCTGAGGTGTCCGAAGATGATTTTCTCGGACAGGGATAGAGGACGCTGAAGGCGTCCTCGAATGATATCGAGCCGGGACCGCATCGAGCGGTATGTATCTGAGACAAGTTGGGGCGTGCTTTCGATAGTAGGCATGGAATCCTCCGCCTGGAACAACACACCAACGCTTGTTGGTATTCGTCAAAACCGGCAAATCTAGAACCAAAATGGAACCATCCGGACAGAATTTTCTTGCCTCTCGCAAAGATCGCCAAGAACGTCAAGATGAAAATAATAAAACTCTGTCTTCCTTTGCGCTCTTTGCGAGAGAAATTTCTTCCTCTACCGGTGATCCCTGTCCCTTGACCCTTGGAACAATTGACTCTTCGGGCCGTCAGGCATAGGGTATCGGGGCCGCATCCTCGGCTGGAGGCACTCTCATGATTCAAGATTATCTCGCACATGTTCAAGAACGTAAGACTCTCGGTGTTCCGCCCCTGGCGTTGACATCTCAACAGGCCGAGGGCCTGGTCGAGTTGTTGCACGCCCCACCTGAAGGGCACGAAGCCTTGCTGGTTGATCTCTTGGAAAATCGGATTTCTCCCGGAGTCGACCCGGCAGCCAAGGTCAAGGCCGAGTTTTTGAACGCCATCGCCAAAGGGGAAGCTGTTTCTCCACTGGTCAGTTCAGAGCGGGCCGTCGAGTTACTGGGAACAATGCTGGGCGGCTACAACGTGCCCTTTCTGATCGATCTTCTCGATAACCCGGCGTTGGGCGCTGCAGCGGCCGAGGCATTGGCGGCGACGCTCTTTGTTTTCGACGCCGTAGAAAAGGTGCGGGAACTGGCGACCGGCGGCAGCGCCAATGCCCGCCGTGTGTTGGAGTCCTGGGCCGCGGCCGAGTGGTTTACCAAGAGACCGGCGGTGCCTGACGAGATCGAGGCTCTGGTCTACAAGGTTGACGGCGAGATCAACACCGATGATTTCTCGCCGGCCAGCCATGCGACAACGCGACCGGATATCCCTTTCCATGCCCAGGTGATGGGTGAGAAACGATTCCCCGACGGGCTGGAAGCGATTGCCAAACTCAAGGCGCAGGGACGTCCTGTGGCATTCGTCGGTGACGTGGTAGGCACGGGCTCGTCGAGAAAGAGCGCCTGCAACTCGCTGATCTGGCACATTGGGGAGGACATCCCGTTCATGCCCAACAAGCGTACGGGTGGCCTGATTCTGGGCGGCGTGATTGCACCGATTTTCTTCAATACCGCCGAGGATTCGGGCGCCCTTCCCATCCAGTGTGAGGTTTCAGGCATGGCCACAGGCGATGCCATCCGTATCCGGCCGAAAGAGGGACGAATTCTTGGCGAGGACGGGCGAGAAATTTGTTCCTACGACGTCGAACCATCGACGGTCCTTGACGAATACCGGGCAGGCGGACGCGTGCCCTTGATCATTGGCAAGGAACTGACGCAGCGGGCGCGCCAGGCTCTGGGCCTGGGTCCGATCGAGATCTTTGCCGTACCTCCGGTGGTCGAACTCGAAGGTGTCGGCTTCACACTCGCGCAAAAGTTGGTCGGCAAGGCGTGTGACTCAGAGGGTGTATTCCCGGGAACTGCCTGCCTGCCGAAGATGACATCCGTCGGCAGCCAGGATACGACCGGGCCGATGACGGCAGACGAGATCAAGGAACTGGCATGTCTTGGATTTCAGAGCGATCTGTTCATGCAGAGCTTCTGCCACACGGCGGCCTACCCGCGCGAGATTGACACCAAGATGCACGCGACGCTTCCGGTCTTCATGCAGGTGCGGCAGGGTGTTTCCCTCAAGCCTGGCGATGGTGTCATCCACTCGTGGATCAACCGGATGATCCTGCCGGACACCGTTGGGACCGGCGGCGATTCCCACACGCGTTTCCCCCTGGGAATCTCCTTCCCCGCGGGTTCGGGTCTGGTGGCCTTTGCGGGCGCGCTGGGCATGATGCCTTTACAGATGCAAGTCGGAGGCC
>JAUXDC010000346.1 GCA_030618605.1 Holophagae bacterium
ACCCAGGCGGCAGATTTGGTTCTGCAACTTCGCACACCGGTCGGTCTGGGCGACGGCATCATTGCAGCGGTCTTGTTTTTCTCCCCGGGGCGCACAATGACCCTGGAGGCGCCCGGGGAGGCCAATGCCGGAGGATCAGTAGCGGTTAGCTGGGACGGCGAGAGCTATCCGGGCGATGTGGTCACCCTGGTGCCTGTCGAGGCTCCCCCTGAGACTCTCGGAACTGTCGTCGAGGCGGTAGAGGGCTCGCCTCGGGACTTTTTCGTACCCTTCGATCAGTGTTCCTACGAGTTTCGTTACATCGACGGAAGATCCTTCGAAGTCTTGGCCCGCACCCCATTGGAAGTGCGTGCGGCCGATGCCGGTCTTATGGCGCCGCCCATCACTCCCGGGTCGGAGACCATCGACGTCCGCTGGTGGGGTCCAGCCGGACAGTTGGATGTCATCACCCTGACCACAGCAGATGCTGAGGGCTCAGAATATCTTGATTGGGCCTCACCTTCTGACGGCAGTCCATCCCAGTTCCGGGCTCCACAGACGCCGGGAGACTATGAAATTCGTTACCTCATAGACGGCAAACGAGCGGCTGCTACCCTCCCCCTGAAGATCGAGACGATCCCGGTCAGTCTCGAGGTCCCCAAGACGGTCCGAGTCGGCGAACGCCTGAGAGTTGCATGGACCGGGCCTAATGCCCCCGACGATTTTCTGATCCTGGTGCGACGGGGTCAGAACCTCAAAAAACAACTGGATTTTGCCTACGTCTCAGCGGGAAGCCCAACCAGCCTGGCGGCCCCCAACCGAGCCGGGTTCTATGAAGTACGGTACATCGCCGCCCAGCGCCGTCAGGTCCTGGCCACGGCCACCGTCGAGGTCGTCAAGTAACCGATCGAACCTGAAAGCGTAAGAACTCAACAAGGCCACGTGCCCATAACCAGCGAAAGAGGTATGAATTGGAAACTCGAAACTGGAAACTGGAAACTTCCCACCCGTCATCGGCTCGAGATTTCGCAATGATCGCAGGGTGAGGCTTATGAAAATCGTAATCCTCCCTTGTGTTCTCCTGGCCCTGCTATTGACCCCCGTGTTGACGCTCGGCGCAGACACTGCCCCACCATTAGCCCTGCTCGTCGAAGTCGAAGGGTTGGGTCGAGGTCACACCGGTACGGTGATGGGGTTGGTCATCCAGATCGCCCCCGAAGACATTGAACGCGCCGGCGACCGGATTCGAGTGGTCACAGCCTTGACCGTCGGCACCGTCCTGGCTGACCGCCAGAGTTCGGTTGTTGAAGTGGAAGCCGACGGCAGCGTCATGCTGTACCGGGACTGGCCAGTCGGTGATCACCACCTCAAGGTCATGGTGGCAGCCATCGACGGCAAGTCCGGAGGCGGCTGGAACGGACCCGTCACCGTTCCGGAATTGGAGTCAGTATTTGAAAGCGGAGATGACGCTCCGGTTGAAGCGATCGCCCTCTCAGTGACGCCACCTGCAAAAGGGGCGGTTCGATTCAAGTCGCCGCCGGACAAAGGCGGTATAGGCGCCTTGCAATTGGAAGTCGAGGCCCCGGAAGGAACTGCATCGGTCGAATTCCTGAAAGATGGGCAAATAGAGGTGCGTCGAAACCGTGCTCCGTGGACCT
This sequence comes from Holophagae bacterium, assembly GCA_030618605.1. Classification (GTDB taxonomy): domain Bacteria; phylum Acidobacteriota; class Thermoanaerobaculia; order Thermoanaerobaculales; family Sulfomarinibacteraceae; genus DAOWGJ01. The sequence goes on from JAUXDC010000346.1 coordinate 1,638, forward strand.
ATTCCATCGCCCTGGGTGAGGTTGTACGCCGGACCCAGGTCCGTGCGATCGCACGAGATCGGGACGGACGTTACCTTGGAGAGGACGCCCTGGTCCTCAACAACCCGACCGGAAGAATTGGTGTCGAGATTCTCCTTGGCCCGGATGATTCGGTCGTGAACGGTCTGCGACCCGTTACAGTCGCGGTCACCAGCAGCGTCGGACGGATCCATCAGATCACCCTGAACATAGACGACCGCATGGTCGCACGATGGCCGAGTTGCCCTTGCATCACTGAAATCCCCGTTGCGGACCTCGAACACGGAACGATCCTCGCAGCCGAAGCAATTGACTCAAATGGCGCCAGGGGCGATGCAATCGTCGCTCTCGCGGGTGGCGGCGGCTCGTTTTCGGGTTCTGTTCGGGTCGAACTGGTAGAACTGCCTGTGACCGTCCTTGATGAAACAACGGCGCCCGTCACCGGGCTCACTCCCGAGTCCTTCCTGATTCTGGAGGACGATGACCCGGTGACAATCGAGGGTTTCGGCACTACGGCCGACCTCCCTCTTTCGCTCGCCTTGGCCGTCGATACTTCCGGTTCCATGACGGAAAACTTCGAAGCTGTTCGGCGTGCTGCCAGGGGGTTTGCTCTCGACTTGATGGAGGAGGGCGACGAGGTGGTCGTCTTGACTTTTTCGTGGGAAGCAAAGGTCCGATTACCCTGGACCGAGACTTCCTCGGCTATCGAAATCAAACTCGACCGGATCGTGCCTGAGGGTGGCACTTCGCTTCACGACGCCGTGGTTCGTTCGCTCGAACAATTCCGCGGACGGAGAGGGCGTCAGGCCCTCGTCCTTTTGACAGATGGTGAAGACACGACCTCTCGAACCGGGTGGGATTTGGCCAAGCGATACGCCCATACGATGAGGGTGCCGATCTATCCGATTGGCTTGGGAATCGGCAAATTGGACTATTCCGCTCGCAAAACCTTGAAGAGATTGGCAGAGGAAACAGGTGGAGAGGCCTTCTTTCCGAAGGGGGTCGAGGAACTCAAATCGGTCTACGATCGAATCGGCCTTCTGCTTCGGGCCCAGTACCTGATTTGGTACTCCTCCGGATCGGCAAAAGACGACAATCAGTTTCGTGCAATCACGGTTTCCATCCCTGCCCGTCCCGAGCTGACGATCAGAACCATCAGAGGCTACTACCCGGGGAAATAGAATTTGGTGGGTGCTGCACTTTCAAATTTCGGGCCGTAGCAGATCATTGATAGGTGTCAGGCAATTCACCGGCCGCCAGGCGTCGATAGACCTCAGACCCTTCCATCAATTCGGCACACGTGCCCTCGGCCACGACACGGCCTTCCTGCATCACCAGGACCTTGTCGGCCAGTTCAACGGTCGACAGGCGGTGTGCGATGACGAATGTAATGCAGTGCTCGGTCACATCTTCAAGGGCCTTCTGGATTGCGGCCTCGGACCTGTTGTCCAAAGCGGAAGTCGCTTCGTCGAATATCAAGATGTCGGGTTGGCGATACAATGCCCGGGCGATGGCAAGTCGCTGCCGTTGTCCCCCGGAAAGATTGGCGCCGAATTCATCAAGGACCGAATCGATGCCGTCTTCCAATTCGGCGACAAAGTCCCAGGCCCCCGCCCGCCTGAGGGACGTTTCGACGAGGTCTCGGTCAATCTCCAATCCGTAGGCCACGTTGGATGCGACCGATTCGTTAAATACGTAGACCCGTTGGGTGACGATACCGATCCTTCGGCGAAATTCCAGCAAGTCCAAATCCCGAAGGTCAGTGCCATCGACGGTGACCCGACCGCTCGCCGGAACCCAGAGCCGAGGAATCAGATTAACCAACGAGCTTTTGCCGCCACCACTGTCTCCTACCAACGCCACCATCTCGCCTCGACGAGCCCCTAAGGTCACTCCCTGGAGGG
>JAUXDC010000069.1 GCA_030618605.1 Holophagae bacterium
GACTGGCACCCTCTCCGAGGGTCCAAGGGGAACAGCTACAATTGACCCGAGGTATTTATGCGATTCACTGACAAGGTGCTGGTTATTGTTGCAGTTCTCCTTTTACTCGCCATCTGGCCGGCAGAGGGCGCGGTCCGGGAGTTTTTTGGTTCTGACAGTTTCGTTGTCCGGGACGGTGGCCAGGTCGTGGTCAACGTCTGGGACGTCGATCTCTTCATACGTGCCGCAGACACGCCCATGGTCCACTGCACAACTGATCTCCGTATCGCCGGTACGGGGGCCGAGAAAGCCGACCAGTGGATTCAGACGAGGGTCCCGGCGTTCACGGAGAGTGACAGCGGTCTCAGGCTGAGTCTCGACCCGGGAGACGAAGGCTTCCTCGGTATCGGCGCCTTTACGCGACGACGCCGACTCGGAATCCTCATCCCCCACCCGGTCATCCCCGATCTGACGACATCCTCCGGAACCATTTCTATTGAGGGCGACTTTTTCAACGGCGACCCGGTGAGGCTGAGGACCGGGAGTGGTTCGATCAGTTTCGACGGCGCCGCTCTCGCCCTCGAGGTTCGAACGACCTCCGGGGAGACGGCGGTACGGGTCGTTAGACCGTTGGACCGTTTCTGGGCTCGCACTTCTTCGGGAGCAATCAACCTGAACGGAGGCGCTCGGAAGGTCGAAATCGAGACTGCCTCAGGGGACGTCACACTCTCCGCCCTTTCCGGTTCGGCAGCCGTCATCAGCGTCGGGGGGTCCCTTGTCCTTGACTGGGACAGCCTGCCTTCCGACGCCGTCGTCACCCTGAGGTCACTCAAAGGGGACATCACCGTGACTCTGCCCCACAGCGTCCACCCCCAGGGAGTTCTGACGACCACCAGCGGGGAGATCAAGTCAGAATTTCCGGGTGAGGTCAATGAAGCGGGAGACACAGTCACCCTGGCCGGTGACGGCCCACGGCTCGAATTGGAAACCGCCTCCGGAGCCATCCTCCTCAAGGCCGGCCGAGGTTGGTTCGCACCGTAAAATACGTCCAACGCATTTTACGAAGAACTTTTCGGCACACTCTCCGTTTCTTAATGCAGCAGGAGGAATGACGCCATGAATCAAACCAGGATTTTCGTCTTGATTGCCATCCTTGGAATCGCGACCACAGTTGGTGCGGCAGAGGTTCGGACCCTGTCGGCCGAGGTTGAGAGCACAGCCTTGAAAGCCGTGCAGCTCGAAGCCGGGGTTGGCGATGTGGACATTACGGTCGGCAGCGGATCTCTCATCGTTGCCTCCGTCGAACTCAGACCGCGCCGCGGGGGCCTCTTCTCCTCCCTCAAGGCAGCCGAAAAACAGGTCCAGGCAATCAGACTCGAACCCAGTGTGACCGGCGAAACCCTGGTGCTGACCCTCGAAGGCGTTGACGAGGACCGACGATTCGAAGAAGACTGGACGCTGACACTGCCCTCCCATCTGGCCCTCAGTATTGAGCTGGGAGTTGGCGATATCGAGGTATCCAACGCCTCAGGCGGGCTCGATCTGGAATTGGGCGTCGGCAACGCAGTAATTCAGGTCATCGGAGGCCCGGTCGACATCGAAGTCGGCGTCGGTGACATCACGGTTCATGGCCCCGTGGCTGCCTATCGGTCGGTCGAGATCGCCGCCGGTGTCGGAGACGTTCGAATACTCGCTGAGGGGCGCAAAATCACCGGCGAGGGCTTCATTGCCCATTCGGCCGAGTGGCGAGGCTCCGGAGACTCCGACCTTGATGCCGAGAGCGGCGTCGGCGACATCAGGATCGTCTTGGAGTAACGGCAGGGGCTTGAGTGCGGGCAACGACCTCGGAGTGGGGCGCTTCGCGCGGAGAAAGAAACCAAGTTGTAGCGATGGGCGTCTCGCCCGTCGCATCAGCCCTCGCCCTGAAAGACAATTGAACGCAGAGACGTGGAGGCGCAAAGTCCGTTTCACTCCTTTTCAGAAGATGCCGCCGCCCCCGAATCGGTTTTCGCCGGGTTGTCGTAGATGCTCCGAAACCTCCCCGGGATCGGCGTCATGAAGGCCGGGTCGTTGCGATCATGGACCCCGGAAAAGACCTGGGAGAGGTAGGCGTAGTAGGGGCGATCGTCGCTTTGGGGGATGATGTTGAGGGCAAGGATGGACGAAGCAAAATTGATCGTCGGAATAAATGCTCCCGGGAACGGCTTCGTGAATTGGTAATCCACGTTGTTGACCTGGATCCATCCCCAAGGAGGCAATTCGATTTCGTATTCGTCATGCCCAGAGGTCACAAAATCGGGGAAGACCTCGCCAGCTACACCGGGGCAGATACTGTTGTCCTCATCGGGGTTGCACAAACTCACATCGCCGACATAGGGCATGTCAAGATAGGGAACCCCACAATAGGCCATCATTTCGAGGGTCACTACCAACGGCTGAGGACTTGGATTGACCAGGCCCAGGTTGTTCCTCCAATTGCACGTTTGCCCTGGGGGGCATTGGTCCCAACCCCATTGACTCCCAACATCCGGAGTCAACCACGGAAGAACTGAGGGCCCACTCATTGACTCGATTTCACCCCTTACCACTTGCCCCAGGCCAAGAAGTTGGAAGTGTCTTTGGTTCCCCCTGATATTTTGAGTTTCTTCCCCTTCCACGTCGGTGATCCTCGCGACGACTAAAGCCGGGACATCGATCTCCAAAGCAACGGCCCCGACTCGGGCGCCGGTGCCCTCAAGTAGCGATGCCCCATTCAGAACGATCACCCGTCGCGTTTCGACTGTGACTGCATCATACATGTAGTCTGGATGGTAGGCCTCATCACTGAGGCGCCATACCGGCGCCGTTTCTGGGTCGTCCTCGAAACCGCCCCCCTCCAGAGCCACCCAGACCCTTCGAACCTCCATGTCTTCCCCAGGGGGCGCCATGGTGAAGATTCGAACCTCGGTATCCCAGAGGCTATTGTTTCGCCCCGGTACGTTGTCGGCTACCACGGGTAGGACGTGAAGTTCCCCGGCGACACCCGAACCGGTCGCCAGAATCAGACCAAGCACCACCAAAAGGCCTTTGATTTTCATTGCCCACCTCCCTCCTGGAATGCGTTGACAACGTAAAGGGCGAAATCCTGGTTGTTCCCCCCTCCATCGAGGCCTGGGACACCAACACCACCGAGAGTCGCAGCCGAAACAACAACCGTGAAGTCCTCGTCGACGATCTCTCCAGTCGGGATTCGAATCACCTCGACGTTGTTGAGGCTATCCGGCCACGCCCAGCCGATAAACCCCGGAAATCGCCGGGAATATTCGGTCCCCAAGATAAACTTGTTTCCATAGTAGCGAGATGCACTTGGCCCACCGCCATCGACCACTTGCAGGTTGAGATTATTGACGGCCGCCGTAGAAGCTCCTAGAGCTCCAGCTTTGTCGGTATAGGCCAGGACGACGATCACATCCTTGTTGGAATCGGCCACCTCAAGATTGTCGCTCCACGTCGTCAGAGATCCAGAAAACCGTCGCTGGACATTGACGGTCTCATGATCCTCGTCATAGAACAGTCGCCCAGAAGGCGTCCCTCCGTTGTCGGGGATCAGAGTGTTCAGATTCACCCGCCCCCAACCCTGGGGCGCCGAGGGACTGTGACCGAGGATCTCGAAACCCGTCTGGTAGGCGACCTCGGGCAGCCAGTCCTTGCCCTCGTAGAGATCGTCGGCGTGGGCCACCAGCATCGCCTTGAGCATAGCCGGCGAAGCCTCGATAGGCGTTGGCTGACTCCGTAGCCATGCGTCGACCAGAACAGCCGAACCGGTGACCAGGGGCGCGGCGCCGCTGGTGCCGCCGAAGCACTGGTGTAAGCCGTCGCTGTTCTCATCCATTGACAAGGCGGCTCTCAAGCGGGTTCCCGGCGCCACCAGATCCGGCTTGATGCGGCCGTCCTCGGTCGATCTCAGGCTCAGGCCGAAAATATTGCCGACATCGTCACCACCGTCCTCGGAGCAGGAATGACAACCGGCAAATTGCGAACAACAGGGTCGATTTTCATTAGGTTCCTGCCAACCTTCGGAAGCACCAACGCTGATGACATTCTTGGCATTGCCCGGCGCCTGAACCAGGGCGTCGGGGTTGTATGCAACATCTTCGAGGTTTCCCGCGGAGAAGATGATGGTCTCCGGCTCGATCAGAGTCTGATCATAGGGATCGGCATCTCGAACCAAGCTGTCCATCAACTGTGACAAAAACGAGTACCCGGTCTCATCGGCCTGCTGTCCCCACGACCCTCCCTGCTGATTCCAACTGTTGTTGGCGAACCGCGCTCCGACACCATGACTCCGACTCATTACGCACTGGTACTCAGTCGTACCGAAGTCATTACCCCCTGAATGAAAGAGAACCTTGGCCGTCACCAGTTGGGCTCGGGGCGCCATCCCCCAACCTTTGTAATAACCCAGTTCATCCTGATCGTATCCGCCCTCAAAAGCGCTTCCGGCGGCAAGCGAGGCCACCGACGTACCATGTACAACTCCATATTGAGAATCCGTAAAACTCATTCGATACTGCGATATGCTGGAAATATAGTCAAAGCACCTTAAATCATCCAAGTCCCCCGACTGACAAAAATCCGGTTCCGGCGGATTGGCGTTGGGATCGATGGTCTCCTGGATACAGAAGAAGTTGCTTTGCCTCGACTCCGATCCGTTGCCCCCGAAATCCGGATGTCGGTTCTTGACCCAAGGATACGTGCAGGTTCCCTGTACGGGGTCATAAGCTGCCGGATCACTGAGCCCCCAATAACACGAATTCGAATCCAAACCGGTGTCGAAAACGGCGATCTTGGTGTCGTAGGTGATGCACTCCCCGAGGGTGCTCGACACACAGAACCCCTTGGCTCCCAACCAAGATTCATATCGTAAACCCGTAGTGGGTAGGGCCGGTCTCGGCCCGGTGATCTGATCGGCGACGACCATCGCGTGCCGTTCATCACTGGGAGCCGGGGCGACATAGGCCTCGATCCACAAAACCTCCGGTCGCCTCGCTGCCGCAACGATCTGAGTTCGATTCAGCTTCAATCTGACATTGACGAAAATTCCCCCCCGAGAAACCGAGGCCTTCCGGCCTTCCGACTGTTCAAACCAATCCTCGAACGGTTCGATGTCCTGCCCCTCGTCCAGTTGAATCACCACAGATATCGCCTGTTGTTCAAGGTCCAACAGCGTCTGCTGCACCTTGAACGCCGGTTGATGCACCCCAATGTACTGAATCTCGGGATGGCTCAAAAAGCCATCCAACGCCCCGGGGCAAGCCCTTACCAGAAAGGTGTTCTCGGAGAAATATCGTACGATGTCGGCGCTATCTCGAAGATCGGAAACCCACTCCTGTTTGGGAGGTCCCACCATCTGGATGAGGTACAAGCCGATTTCGCCCTCATAGCGCTCGATCTCCAACCCCGGCGGAAGATCCGGCCGACCACCATCCGAGACAAAGTCATAACCGTTGATTCGAATTCGGTCGAATTCCGGTCGGGCGTAGGAACCATATCCGAGGGCACGGGCCCTTTCTTCAAAGCTCTCAAGCTGACCATCTGGGACTTCCAACAAAACCCTGGTGTCGTACTCGGCGATCAGCCGAGCATCAAGGGAAGCTACAATCTCAACAGGGATCGACTCAAAATTCAGGGGCTCGGCATCGGACGCCCGGTGGGCAATCGGTTTTTCAATAAAGACCTTGGCGGCCTCAGCGCCTCCTGTCATTAAGAGAGAGAGAGAGAGAGAGAACAAGAATTTTCAAAACTTTATTGTTTATTGACATCGCAGCCTCCTTTCTATAATCTAGCACCACATGCTCTATCAGTCAACAACTGTCTCAATATAGGTCGATTCAAACACCATCGCCCCCTCTGGGAAACCAGGACCGAAGGCAGGAGCCGGTCGACCGTTGGCAGGGGCAGGGGCCGGGATCCGTTGGCTGTTTCCCGTTGACCGGGCTTGGCGAGCTCGAAGGGTTGAGTGTATCCACAGGTCCAATCGAGACCGATCGGTAACGAAAACGATAACGGGCTCGGGCTCGGGAGGAGCGCGCTCGTTGGATTGGGGTACCCATCGGACACGGCACGCCGTGCCCCTACGGCCCCATTGAGTCGGTTTCCCCTCGGCCGGGTTCTTCCACGATCAAAATGAGACCTTTTTCAAACCCTCCGATTCTGGAGGATAGAGACGTCGGTCCCGCGGGATTTCTGAGCCCCCCCAGCGTCTCTATCCTTCAGAATCGGATAACGACACCCTCGCCTCGGGCAGCAGCCGATTAAAGAATCGCCGCAGTTCGGCTTCGTCTCCCAAATCACAGAGCTCCCGGAAGCGTTCGAGTGCATGCTCGCCTTCGGCGTCGGTCCAGGTGTTGATCTTCCCGATGAATATCTTGGGGTGGCGAGTCTTGGTGATCGTTTCTCCGACCGTCTCCAGTTCTTCAAAGAGTTTTTCGCCCGGCCTCATCCCGGTGAACTCGATGTCGATGTCCTCGTAAGGTCTCAACCCACACAAGGTGATCATGTCCTTGGCCATGTCCACGATACGCACCGGCTCGCCCATGTCCAGGATGAAGATCTCACCACCCTGGCCGATCGCTCCCGCCTGAACGACGAGCTGCGATGCCTCCGGAATGGTCATGAAGTAGCGAATCATATCGGGATGAGTGACCGTGACTGGACCGCCCTCTTCAATCTGCTTGCGAAAGATCGGCACCACAGAACCCGCCGAACCCAATACATTGCCGAAGCGAACAGATACGAAGTGCGTCTCAAAACGTTGATTGAGGTCTTGGGCAACCAATTCGGCAACCCTCTTCGACGCACCCATGATCGAGGTCGGCCGGACCGCCTTGTCGGTCGAAATCTGCACAAAGGTCCCGACGCCGAACTCTCCGGACAACTCCGCAAGCATCCGGGTCCCCAGGATATTGTTCTTGACAGCCTCTCCGGCATTGTCTTCCATCAACGGCACATGTTTGTGGGCTGCAGCATGGAAGACGACAGCGGGCCGATAGGCTTCAAAAAGAGCTCGCATTCGGCTTTCGTCACAGATGTCGGCAACCAGAGGCACGATGTCAGTTTCGGGGCAGCAGGCGCGCGTTTCCCGGTCGGCGTCGAAGAGGACAAATTCCGCCCTCTCAACCATCAGCACCCGACCGGCGCCGAAACGAGCAACCTGACTGCATATTTCCGAGCCGATCGAACCGCCGGCTCCGGTCACCATGACTGTTTTGCCCTTGAGAAACTCCGCCAGAGATGCCTCATCGAGGTTGACAGGATCCCGGCCCAGTAGATCCTCGATCTCGACGTCCCGAATACGGCTGATCTCGACCGTACCGTCGATCAACTCGTACAGGCCCGGGATAATTCGTGCCCGGACCGGAATGGCTTCGCAAATGTCGATGATTCGGCGCAAGTCCTTTCGATCGGTCTGGGCGATCGAAATCACCACGTGATCGACCCCCAACTCAGCCACAAGACGAGGCAGCTCACGGCTTGCCCCCAGAACTCTGACTCCTTGGATCACTGAACCAAGCTTGTCCAAATCGTCATCGACAAATCCGAGGATATCAATCCCCATATCGCCACGTGCCTGGATCTCGCGGGCCGCAAGAACCCCGGCTCGCCCAGCTCCGACCAGCAACACCGGTTTTGCAACTCCCCCTCCGGCCCCCCGGACCCGCCGTTCCTTTTCGAACCGCTCGAACATCGCCCGACGCAACACCCGCAGGCCAAGGACCCCACCAAAGGCCAGAAGGGTGTCGATCAGCGTGATCGACAGCGGTACCCGCCATTGGCCGAAATCATCCGGCAGTCCCAACCGCATCAAGACGACGGGGAGAAATGACCACCACGCCGCCTTGAGGAAGGGCCTCAGTTCGGCCATGCCGATGTAGCGCCACACGAAGGCGTAGATTCCGAAAAGATTCAACGCACCGAACTGGATCAATACAACCAGCGGCAGTTGCGCCAGCATCTTGTGCAATTCGATTTCGGTGATTTTGAACTCGAAGCGGAGGTTATAGGCGATAACGAAGGCCAGGGCCAACACCAGCAGATCGAAAACGTACTGAACCGGCCGGTTCAACAGCCGCTGCCACATGCGAACGCCGGCGGGCATGCCGGGCCTCCGCACGTTCTCGTTCGGCGTTACGTTCTCGTCGATCATTGACCCCTTGCCCCCAAAATCATCACCAACCGACATTCTACAGCGGACATGGTTATTGTTCTTTTTTCAATCCCTGCGCGAAGCGCACAAAGCGATAGAAGGGTGGGCCGTTGCGGCCTCACTCCTCGCCCTCCACCAGCCGACAGGCCTCAGTGGCCGCTACGGTACGCGCTTCTATCGCTACGGCAACCGCTTGAGAAACCTCTCGGCCCGCTCAAACCCGATGATCCTGAAAACCTCGCGCCCGTCGGCAAATACGATGACGGTTGGCACTCCACGCACCTCGAATTTTGAGGCGACACTCCTGGCTTCATCATCCTGTCGAGTCTGATCAATCTTGAATCGGGCGTAGCCGTCCAGTATTGCAGCCACACGGGGGTCGGCAAAGGTCTTCTCGTCCAACTCACGGCACGGGACGCACCAGTCGGCTGCGAAGTCGAGGATCACCGCCCCCCCACCGCTGATGGCCGCATCGACAACGGCACCGTCGTAGGACTGCCATTGAAGGTGCTCACCTCCTGCGCCGCCCCTGTTGATCGGGGCCATCCAGAGGCCGACGACAATCATGATGACTGTCAAGAGGCGCATCACACGATCGACGCCTGGCTGTTCGGATCCGGTCCGGTCAATGACCAGCAGGTAGAGACCACCCAGAACCAGCGTCGCTGTGAGCAGCCACTGTCCCCAGCTGCCCGGCATCATCGGAGCGGCAAAATAGGCCGCCATCGCGATCAGGATCACACCGAAGACCCGACGAACACCAACCATCCACATGCCCGACATCGGCAGGCGGTTGACGGCGCCGGTGAAGGTGCCCAATATCAGGTATGGCAGCCCCAAACCCAGAGCCAGGGTGAAGAAGGCAATAAAGCCGAAGACCGGATCGCCCTTCTGGCCGACGTAGGTCAAAAGACCCAGGACGAAGGGCCCGATGCAGGGCGCCGCGACAAAACCCATCACCAGCCCCATCAGGAGCGAACCAACGATGCCGCCGCGGGCGCCTGCCGCCTTGTGGGCCCAGTCCGGCGTCTTGAACTCCCACAGGCCGAACATCGAAGCGGCCAGGCCGAGGAGAACCACAACAATGGATCCAACGACCCACGGACTCTGCAGGGCCGAGCCGAAGAGCTGACCAGTCAAGGCGGCCACCACGCCCAGTACCGAATAGGTGAATGCGATGCCCATCACGTAGGCAAATGCCATCCAAAAGGTGCCTCCGCTCCGGTTCTTGGCCTGTTGGGCGAAGAAACCGACGGTGATGGGAATCAGGGGAAAAACACAGGGCGTCAGGTTGAGCGCCAGGCCCGCAAAAAATACGCCGATCAGAAAGAGCAGAATGGACCGGTCGGCCAGATCATCCGAAGCATCGGCACTGCCATCTCCGTCAGTCATCGATTCGGCAGCATCAGTTGTTTCCACTGCGGCAAAGAACTCCTGATTGATTGCCTTGAAGGAAGCACCGGCAGCGACGATCTCGGACTCCAAATCAGCAGTAACGGCAAGCGGAGGGAGGCATTGGCTGTTGTTGCACGCCTGGGCGGTCACGCTGACGCCCAACGAAACCACACCGATCGCATCAGCCGGTACCGAGATCGTACCCACCAGTACGACCTTTTCCTCCCATACCCTCAGCGGCGTGTCGGAAAAATCAAATGTAATCTCCTCACCCTTGGGGAAGTTCTGCACGGCCTGGGCCCACCCTTCGGGCAACGCCCACTCGAGGGAGGTCGGTACCATGAACTCGTCACCAGGATCCTCGGTGTTGATATGCCACCCATGGTCGATGTCGACGACCACAGCCAAACGAAGGACTCCACCCGCAACGACCGGTGTCTGATCCGCCTTGACGGTGACACCGAAGACCGGCTCCGGCCGAAACCCTTGGGCGCCGGCGGTCACGGCAATCGCGATGGCCGCCACCAGGGCCATTCCACGAACGACGATGTTTCTCAGGTGTTTCATATTTTAATTCTCCTCGCGTTCACATCTCATTCCAGGCTCTCCGCCAGGTCCGGGTCGTACCTCCGGATGAGTTTGCGGATCTCTATCGGATAGGTCTCCCAGCTCTTCTTGATCAGATCGGGCCGTCTGGTTACCGTCGCCTCGACCGAGCGCTCCAAACGCCAGCGCCTGATCTTGGCGTGATTGCCGGATCTCAGTACCTCGGGCACCGTACGGCCTTCGACTTCGGCCGGCCGGGTGTAGCACGGGTAGTCCAAAAGGTGGTTGGTGAAGGAATCCTCGACCACCGACTGCGGATCACCAACGACGCCCGGGACCAAACGGGAGACCGTCTCGATCACGGCCATGGCCGGGACCTCACCGCCCCCCAGGATGAAGTCACCAAGGGAGAGTTCCACCGGTCGTAGAATCTCCGACACCCTTTCGTCGAAGCCTTCGTAGCGACCGCAAAGCAACAGGAGTCGGCCGCTTTGCCGGAGCTCGTCGGCAAAGGCCTGGTCGAACACCCTCCCTCGAGGCGACAGCACGACCGTCACCGGAGGATCGTCCCCGGGCGAGACAATCTCGTTGACGGCCTCAAGTACCGGCGGCGCCTGGAGGACCATTCCTGCCCCGCCACCGTAAGGCTCGTCGTCCACTTGGCCCCAGCGGTTTCCACTCCAACGCCTGAGATCATGGACATCGATTGTGACCAGACCCTGCTGGACAGAACGGCCCAAAATACCCTCCCTGCGGAATGTTTCAAACAGCCCAGGGAAGAGGGTCAGGACGTCAAACTTCATGGGGCCTGATACTTGATACTTGATGCTTGATACTTAACCTGCCTGGTCCTGCAGTATCGAGTATCCAGTATCGAGTATCGGCCGGGAGTATGCTTCGAGCATCCGAAGCAACCCGATATTTGTGTTGCTGACATTATTCAGCTCCGACCGGCCACTCACGCCATCTCGGCATCGTCGTCGAGCAGACCTCGGGGGGGGTCGAGGGTGACTACGCCACCTTCAAGGTCAACGTTCCGAACGATTTCCGGAACCCACGGCACAAGGAAGTCACGGGTTCCACGGCGAACAACCGCACGTATTTGACCTGGATCGTGTTCCAATCCCGTGATCGAACCCAGAACCTCGCCATCCGGCGACCGGCATTCCAGACCAACCAGATGATGCTCGTAGTAATACCCTTCCGGCAGTTGGTCCAGACTCTGTTCGGGGAGAAAAAGGTAGAGTCCACGCCACGCTTCGACTTCGTCTCGATAGCGGATTCCTACCCACTCGACCAACCACCGCCCGCGGTGATGTCGCACAGAATGAACGCCGACGGTCCGCTCGGCCCCTTCCTCCGGGCCCAAACCAACCTCAATCCCGGCAACCATTCGCTCCGGGAAATCGGTAATGATCTCAACCAGAACACCACCATGCACTCCGTGTGGCTTGCCCACCCGGCCGACGATCAGCCACTGGGAAGTATCCGTGGGGCCTTCGGACGAAACCACTACTCGAGGATTTCGAGTACGAACCGCTTGTGGACCTTCATGCCCGCGGCCGACAGCAGAGTTCTCAGGGCCCGGGCAGTCCGGCCCTGACGACCGATCACCTTGCCCAGGTCTTCCTCTCGAACCCGCAACTCCAACACGGTAGTTTGTTCGCCCTCGACCTCGGTGACATTGACGTCATCCGGATTGTCGACAAGGGCTTTCGCTATCTCGACGAGCATGTCTTTCATCGCGCTCACGCGTGACTCCTTTTGCAGCAATTACGGCACTGTTTATTCGGTGCCACTGATCTCAAGAATCGGCAGGCGCCTCACCCTGATGGCGCGCTTTGCGAATCAGGGAATCGACGGTCTGGGACACACCGGCGCCCTTGGCCTTCCACTGGTCAACCTTCTCGAGGTCGATGCGGATCTCGGGCGGCTCAACGTTCGGGTTGTAAATTCCGACCTGATCCAGATAATCCGCCGTCGGAGTCTTTCGCGAATCCGAAACGACGACCCGGTACATCGGGTGTTTCTTGGCGCCACCACGGCGCAGTCTGATCATTAACATCTCTTTGCCTCCTTGCACGGTCCCATGGACCGGCTTTCACTACCATATTTTGAGAAGACCCGGCGCAAGGCCGGCCCTCGATTTATTCAACCGATTCCCAACTGTCGCTTCAGCTGCCTGGGATCGGCTTTCCCCAAGCGCTTCATCAGCTTACGCATCTGTCCGTATTGACGCAAGAGGCGGTTGATCTCTTCGACCGACGTCCCCGACCCTTTGGCGATGCGCCGCTTCCGAGGTCCGTTCAGAATCTGGGGATGGCGGCGCTCCTTGGGAGTCATCGAGTCGATGCACGCCTCCATTCGTTTCAACTGCTGTTCCTGTACCTCGGTAGCGCCACCCTCAGGCATCATCTTGTTCATTCCAGGCATCATCTCCATCACCTGCTTCAAGGGACCCATCTTCTTGAGGTTCCCCAGCTGGTCACGGAGGTCTTCGAGGTCAAAGCGGTTCTTCCGCATTTTGGCCTCGAGTCTCTTTGCCTTGCGCTCGTCAACAACGTCCTGGGCTTTTTCAACCAGGGTCAGGACGTCACCCATACCCAGGATCCGGCCCGCCATTCTCTCGGGATGGAAGACCTCGATGTCCTCGAGCCTCTCACCAATGCCGGCAAAGAGAATCGGCCGTCCAACGACTTCCGACACCGACAAGGCCGCGCCACCGCGGGCGTCACCGTCCAACTTGGTCAGGAAAACACCAGTGATATCCAACTGTTCATGGTAGGCCCGGGCCGAACGGACGGCATCCTGGCCGGTCATCGCATCAGCAACGAAGAGGATCTGCTTGGGCTTGAGGATCTCCTTGAGCCTGAGAAGCTGAGCCATCAACTCGTCGTCGATGTGGAGCCTGCCCGCCGTGTCGAAGACCAGGACCTGATAGCCCTTGATCATCGCCTCCCGCATGGCCTTGCGGGCAATCTCCTCCGGGTCGTCCATGTCACGGGTATCAACCGTGGGAATTCCGGCCTTCTCACCAAGGATCAACAGCTGTTCACGGGCAGCTGGGCGCGAAGTGTCGGCAGGGACCAGCAGAGGGAAGAGCCCCTTCTTTTCTTTAATCCAGAGAGCCATCTTGGCGGCGTTGGTCGTTTTCCCTGCACCCTGAAGACCGACCATCATCACCACAGCCGGTCGGCCCTTGAAGTCCGCCTCTACCGTCTCGCTGCCCAGGAGCCTGACCAACTCCTCATGGACGATCCTGGTCACCATTTGAGCCGGACTGACAGAGGCCAAGACCTCCTTGCCCACAGCCCGTTCCCGAACCCTTTCGACAAACCGGCCAACGACTTCGACATTGACATCCGCTCCCAGAAGGGCGGTACGGATCTCCCTCAAGGCCGAGTCGATATGATACTCAGTCAAGTGCCCTTCACCGCGAAGGGTCTTCGTTACACGTGCAAGCCGCTCCTGCAGGCTCTCCAACATAAGATGGGGATTCTAGGGAAATGCTGGTTGCAGGTCAAGGGCTGCAACGGTAGACCACTCTGAATGACAAATACGGTCGCTCTTCTGGCGGATAGCCGGTCATGCCGCTATACTTGGCCTTCAAGGAGACGATCATGAAGCTTTTCATTTCGGTCTTGTGTGTGGTTGCAGCCTTGGTCGTGGCCGTCGGTGCCACCGGTGGCGGTTATATCGTCATCTTGAAAAATGGGGAACGGCTCCGCTGCAACGAGCCGCTCGCCATCGACGGGAATCTGGCGATCATCACGCTGAACACCGGTCAGGTGACTTCCTTCCCGGTCGACCAGGTCGATCTTGTTGCCACTGAGCGCTACAACAAACTGGGACTGGGCGACGCGTTGATGATCGACGAACTGGAACGGACCGAAAAAATCGGGCCAACGCCGACGCCACGGCGAACTCTGGGCAACTACGCCACGCTCTCGGGAATCGGAGATCAGTTAGAGCTGTCTTCCGACCTCCCCCCAACACCAACGCCCACACCGGGCATCAAGCTCCAACTCACCCCCTACAAGAACCCCAAGATCAGCGCTGCCTTCATCGAAATTCTCGACAAGAAGAATCTCTACCTCTACCGCACCAGTGGGGGATCTCAGCCGGATTACTTCTTCATCCAGGCTGTGACCGACACCCAGCGCGAAGTGTTTCATGCCCTGAAGACGGTGGCCGAGGCGTTTGACATGATTGCGACGCGACGGCCCGACCTGGCCCCCAGCGCAATTGAACTTCGCATGGTTGAAACCTCCGGCCGAACGGCCGGCACATTCAGACTGACTGCGGAGGATGCTTCAAACCTGGCCGGCGGCATTGTCCCGCCCGAGAAGTTCTACGTCGAAAACGTTATCTTTTGAAGCGTGACGTCGCAGTCGTGGGAGCAGGACTGGCAGGTCTGACAGCGGCCTACCGTTTGGCCCAGGCCGGTCTCAAGCCCCAGGTATTCGAACGCTACCCGATGCCGGGAGGTCTGGCCAGGGTGATCGAGGTAGGTGGGGAGCCCTTGGAGGCCTTTTACCACCACCTCTTCACCAACGATACGGCGATCACCGCCTTGGCCGACGAGTTGGATCTCGGCGACGAGATCGAGTGGCTTCCGTCGAGGATGGGCATTTGGACCGACGGGCAACTCTGGGACTTTGCCACACCGGCCTCCCTTCTCCGCTTTCGCCCCCTCTCCTGGCCGGCCAAGATTCGATTCGTCATCGGCACCCTCCGCCTCCAACACTCACACGACCCAACTCCCTTCGAGGACGTCACGGCAGCCCGATGGATACAGGACCACCTGGGAAGCGAAGTCTGGAGTACCGTCTGGGCCCCGCTGCTCAATCAGAAATTCGCCGAAATGTCTGAAGATGTCGCCATGGTCTGGCTGTGGCGCAAGATTTGGCTGAGGGGCCGCTCAAGGTCCTCGAGCGGCATGGGCGAACGCCTGGGCTACATGCGAGGATCCTTCGCCAGGGTCGCCGAAGGCCTGGCGGACGCGATCCGCAGCATGGGGGGATCACTTCACCTTGCCGATCCCGTCAAACGAATCGACTCAAGCGAAGGTGGCGGCTTCGAGATCGTCACAGCAGCAGGGACCGTTCGGGCGGACACGGTTCTCGCGGCCATTCCGGTCCCCGATTACCTGAAGATTGCCGGACACATCATCCCTCGTGAAGAACGGGAACGACTAGGGACCCTTCGAGCGACCGGGGCCCTATGCACACTCCTGGAACTCAACCAATCCTTCATGCCCTATTACTGGCTCAATATTGCGGACGAGAC
>JAUXDC010000187.1 GCA_030618605.1 Holophagae bacterium
GATCCGTGCGCAGTTTGACTTCGCCCGCTCCGAGGCGATCAAGAGGCACGAGGAGGTCACCGTGACCCTGCCAGATGCCGAAACACCCGCCGGGTTTGCCGATGCGGGCGAACTGGAAATTCGGGTTGTGGATTCGGGTGGCGTTGAACTCCGCCGTTACACTTCCAGTAGTAATTTCACCTTAACGAACATGCCGGCTTCCTTCACCCCACTGGCTGGCGAAGAGGCTTTGGCGAATTTTGTCTACACGGCTGATGGATCCATCACTGGCGGGGTGGGGGGTGCCTTGTATTTTGCGGATCGTCGGGAGAACTACTTTCGACTTAGGGTCACCGAGTTCACGGGCAATCCACGAGCCCAAAAGTGGGTTGACGGCACTGTCTGGTCGCCGCGCAGAGGAGATTGGGAATGGAAATGACACCGGTTCAATTCGATACGAGGCCGCGTGAACGCGGCATTTCCCTGGTAGAGACGCTGGCAGCCCTGGTCATCCTGGGCATGGTCACGGTCTCGGTATTGCTGATGTTCACCTATTCGATGGAACTGAACGTCACCGGCATGGACTATGCCACCCTGACCAACCGTGTCCGGGACAAGTCCGAACAGTTGCTGGCCTCGGGCTGGTACGACAATGCCGCAGGTGGGATCACGATGAACCCCGATCTCGACGCTGCGGCCAACCCCCACACCGAGGTGCAGAGTGATTCCCACCTCCGCCTGGTGTGGAATATCGAAGACCGGGTGATCAATCAGGCCACGCCCAATTTCCCGGGAGGACCTGCCGTGGTGGGGAACGCCAACATCAAGAGGATCATCGTGACGGCAGTCTCGACCTCGGCGTCGGGCATCGGCCGGCGGGACGTCAATATCGGTGTTCTGAAAATCAAGGGTGAGGGGTGATTAATGCGATCCATCACGAGTCCCGTTAATCGTGGTTTCTCCCTGCTCGAGGCGATGGTCGCCCTGCTTCTTTTGACGGTGATCATCGGCGCCTTTCTGGCGATGTTGAATACCTTCTCGGGGCTGGTCAAGATCCAGGGCAATATTGCCGACACCACCGAGAACATGCGCTACACCATGGCGGCCTTGGTGCGTGTGACGCGAATGGCCGGCACAGGTGGTCTGCCGGTCGTCTACCCGGACGCTGGCGGGACTTTGGCGCCCCTGGCGGTCGACGTTGCCGACAACGTCGCGGCGTCGACGACTATTACCAGCGCCGTCAGCACCGACGACTGGACTGCCATAGCCGGCCGAACACCGGTGGCGGGTACCGATGTTCTCAGGATCCGGGGTGTCATGACCTCGCCCCAGTACGATGTCTTCGGCGGGAATTTCGATGACCCAACCAACCCTACAACCCTCGATGTGCCTGAGACCTCGCCCTGGAACACCGACCCGCTCAATCCATTATTGAACGACATGTCGGAACCGACCGACAACAGTGGTAGGCCTTTCCTGATCTCCCTGCAATTTCCGTTGGACATCGTGCCGACCAGCATCGCTGGGGTGCGGCGTTATGCTACCTATCGAATTGTAGAGGCTACCTATGCAGGGAAGTCGGGTTCGTCTCCAAACGAGGAGCTGACCTTCAATATTGACGATCAAGTCTACAAGAGCTTCAATCCAGGTGGATTTGCCCCGGTGCCCTCAAACCAGGCCTTCGCGGCTGGTTATCTCGACGATTTCATCTTCTACATCGCCCTGAACAACTTCGGTGAACCTTCCCTCTATCGCCTGCGCATCAACGATTCCGGGGCGGGGCCATACACGGCCGAAGAACTGGTGCCCAACGTCTCGAATTTTCAGGTGGCCCTCGGCTGCGATATCAATGTCGACGGGTCTTTGACGGCCAACGAGTGGTTTCTGAGTGAAGGGGTCCCTGCAGCACCGTCGGCCGACCAGATGGCCGGCCTGCGGGAAGTACGCCTCTCGGTCGTCAGCCGGACACAGGACCCCGACCTCAAATGGACCGCCGATGCCGACATGCCGGAGAACTCGGCGAATCTCTCCGGTGATGATCTGCGCTACCGCTACCGAACCATCACCGTCCGGGTGGCCCTGCGCAGCCACCCGCAGTTGTCGCTGTGAGCTGGAGGAATGATGCTTCCAAGACCTGATACTGACCACGAAATCTCGAGCCGTCACGGCGAACGGGGCGCCGCCCTCTTTGTCGCCCTGGCCCTGATCATCGTCATGACCTTTCTGGGCTTCGGTTTGTTGACGCGGAGCTTCCTGTCCAGCCGGATCGCCGGCCTCGAACGGTGGCCGGCCAAGACCTTCTACGCCGCGGATGGCGGTATCAACGCCGCCCGCGCGCGCCTCAGGGTGCGACAGACCCTGGCCTTTAATTTCAATGTGTCCGATTTTCGCGGGCCCAATGCGACGGCGTCCGGCCAACCGATCGCCGTCCAGGTTTCGGACCTTGCCATGACCGGGCCGCCGCGTCCTGCGGCTGGCAGCCAGGTCGGTGGCGGTGCAGGGGGAGCTGAATCGCTGTTCGTCATGTTCTACCGCGGCCGGAGCAATGCGCTCCACGCAACCACCCAGAGCCGGCGTCAAATTATGGCCACCATGAGTCTCGGACCGGTACCTTTGGCAATTCCGGGTTCATGAAAGAGGAGTTAATTATGAGAAATATTACGAGAATTCTTTGTATTGCCGGCCTCATCGCCGTAATCGCTGTCGGGGCTGTCAACGCTGACGACCGGGACCTTCTGCGAACGGTTTCGGCCCCTCCCAACGTACTCCTGATCCTCGACTCGGGAGCCTCGATGACCCATAACGGGCGAACCAATTCAATGACCTTCCTTGCCAATGGTGACGACGAAGGAGGCCATTACACCGAAAAGATGGTGGAGTGGTACACGACCAATTACACTCCAGACCAACTTCGGTATTCGCCAACCGAATTAGAGGATGATCACGGGTATCCTGAGGAGTATGCGGCCAAAGGCCTCGCGCTGGGACCGGATTACCTGAACCTCCTTGAAGAAGAGTTCGACCGCGGTTCAAAACTTCCCCAGGCGAAGAGGGCTTTGACCTCGCTGATGAACGCAGGTTTTCAGTTTAATTGGGGTTTCTCCTATTATAAGAAGACGAATATTTCGATCGGGTATCTGAATTTCATTTACAGAGTCAAAGAGTATGTCGATTCCGACGATGATGGAGTCGAGGACGATCCTCAGTTGCCGATGCTCAACGGTTCTACTGTGGGAACGCCGATGCGCTTCGGGGCCAGTTATCAAAATAGGGGAAACACCGATCCGGAACCTTTCTTCCCGGTCCGCTACGGTGTCAACGGCGACGAAGGCTTTTTGGAGAGCAGTGATCCTTTTGGCAATAATACCGGATCTCCGGACAGTCCGGTTGCCGGCGATAAACGGCTGGTGTCGTTCCTGGTCAACGGAAGCGACCCATTTGCGGCAGGTTTTTGGCCACTGGCCAGCCTGTCTCTGGCGGATCGGAAGAACGGGCATGATTTCTATCATCCGGCCTACGACATGGATGGTGTAGCCGCACTCGGAAGCTGGATCGACAACGGTCTTGACGGCAGCAAGACCTGGGAAGATGTCGCGCAAAAATTAAGTCCGCCGGCTGACCTCAGTGATATTGATGGCAAGATAGCCTTCCGCGATCGGGTCGTTGCAGCGATCGAGGCAGAACAGATCGGCTCGACCACCTTGTATATTGCTGAGGGCTATCAGGTCTATACGGCGGCCGGGACGTGGGAACGGGCCGCGATTCCCCCTGGCCAGATCACCGAGGTGGAGTATGTCAACCACTTCGTGCTCTACGATCAACCGTGGACTGATGATCCCCCAACCGGTGATACCTTATCTTCTCTGAATTATCAGGGTACTGCGGACTGCGGCAGGCCTGGTTATCTCAGCGACGAAGGGGGCGATGTCCCGATCGTACCGATCAACGAACCTGGCGACGTCACTACCGAAGAATTCCTTGACACGCTGGAGACGCAAAAGGATTGGATTAAGACCTTTTTTGAACCGCAGACGACGCCGATCTTCTATTTTCCCGGAGAATTGGTGCAATTCCTGCCGGCCGTCAGAGAAAACTACATTCCGATGACCGAGACGGTTGCCGCGATTGGTCGCAGGCCGATCAAGGACTCGCTCACCGGAGCCGAAGGTTACTTCAAGGATGAAGTCGCCGATTTCAATGATTCCCTGTCCCAATGCCGCAGGAACTTCGTCATCATTATCACTGACGGGGTTGAAACCTGTTCCAACCTCAATGCGCCCTGTAGTTCGGCGGACAATCTTTACAAGAACACGGAGGGCGCCTTCGGTGAGGGCACGCCTGGCGTTTCGGCCTATGTTGTGTATTTTGGAGGGGAGGATGATGCGCTCAAGCCGGATTTAACCGTGGTGGATTGTGTGGCGGAAAGATCTTTCGGAGTTCCATTTCATGCAAGTGACGAGGACGCTCTTTTGGCCGCTTTCATGGCGATCGGAAGAGACATCGAAGAGCGGACCCGAGGATTTTCGTCACCAATGGTACCGTCGGTAGAGGCATCGACCAAGCAGACAGCGTACGTTTCGACCTTCACCCCCCTCCAGGAACGCTCGATCTGGCGGGGTCATTTGCGGGCCTATCCGATCAATCCGGTGACCGGCGTCGTCGGCAATCTGACCGACAGGGGAACCCCTAGTGTTTTTACGGCCCTGTGGGATGTCGGCGATGTCTTGGCCGAGCGCTGGGACTGGGGTGACGAGTTTATCGATAGCGTGTACGGAACCTCAACTGATCCCCGGAAGATCTACTATGGTAAGGATGTCAACGGGACGCCGACCCGAAAGAGCTTCAGCTATCCCGGACACGCGGGAACGGATGCGGCCTTCGAGGCTCGTCAAGAACTCCGTGGATTGATGTGGCCGGACGCTAGCGACCCGCCTGTGACATTTGCCGATGAGCTGGACGTCGAACGGATCGATCTCCGCAATGTGATCGACTTCATGCGCGGCGTACGATACGGCAACTTGGTCGAGAATCCCGACGCGGACAACCCCCCTGACCCACCGCTTTCGTTACGGAACGTTCTTCTGGACGAATTTGACCAGCCAATCTGGTCATCGTCTTACCAGTGGTGTGGCCCATCAGGGGACGACAACACCGGGGATGACACTAATGCTGGATCCACCTGTGAGGGTGGACTGGCGGTGATAGGAATTGAGAAATTGGGAGACATCTTCCACTCGGTGCCTCAGCGCATGTCCTCGCCGGCGTGTTTCGCCTGTTACCTCTCGGATTATCAGAATTATCGTGGTTTTCTGGCGAACCATCGACAGCGGCGCACGGTGATGTTCGCCGGGTCCAATGATGGCGTAATGCATGCCTTCGAGGCCGGTTTGTGGGATTTGGACGGGGATTCCAACCTCGATCCGCCTGCTGAGCCTCAGACCGATGCCGGTACCGGACGCGAGCTGTTCGCTTGGGTGCCGGCCTCTGTGATGGACAGATTCCCAATTCTCACAAATGGCGTGGATCAGGAATTCACCGTCGATGGGACGGGGACCGTGGCGGACGTCTTTATCGACAGGGTGTATTCAGGAAATCCTGTGGCGGCGGACCGTGAGTGGCGTACGCTCTTGATGTGGGGCCAGAGGCGGGGCGGGCGTTCCTACGTCGCCCTGGATATTACCCAGCCGGACACCTATACAGAGGATTTCGCTACCGGCCAATTCAACACAAATCGTGGCGGTACGGTTGCCTTCAAAACCAGGGAGGTAACGGAGGAGCAGGGTGACCCTCCCGTAACGGTCGTTCTTTACACATGGGAAAGTCTGACGACTAAGGATGAAGTTGGGAATGAAATATTTCCAAATTCGGGTCGGGACGCAATATGTGCCGACGGCACTGATGGTGACTGCAGCGGCGCGTGGCCGGCATTCCGCTGGGAATTCACCGATACCAGTGACGAGGAGCCGAGTTCTGGTAATCCCCTCGCCCCTTATCCCGGTGAAGGCGCGCCGGATCTAGGGTTTACCTGGTCGCGGCCGCTGATTGCTTTCGTCAAGGTCAGTGACGGTGATCGCATGGTCGCCTTCTTCGGAGGTGGATACTCTGCGTACGGGGTCAATGCGGCGAACAACCGAATCACCGGCAACTGGATCTACGGCCTGGATATGGAAACCGGTGAGATCCTGATGAAATTAAAGGTCGACGGGATGGTGCCCGGCGGTGTGCAGGGTCTCGATATCGACCTCGACGGTTTCTTAGAGAAGCTCTTCTTCGCGACGACTGAGGGCAATGTCTATCGCATCGATTTCTCAACTGCCGGGACCATTGACGCGACGGGCAGGGTGAACAACTGGACGGCGGAGAAGATCTTCGACGCCGACGGCTACCAGCCCTTCTTCATGCGGCCGGCCCTGGTGCCGATCAGCTTCAACAACGACGGCACGGCCAATGTCGCGATCGCTATCGGGTCGGGGAATAGGGACGACATCTTCGAACTCAACGCAGCACCACACCGCTTCTATGTCTTCAACGAGCCCGGCAGCGGCACTACCGTGACCGATACCGACCTTGAGGGCCTCGCCATCAGGTCGGCCGACCAGACGGAGAACTTCCTGGTCAGCGAAACCGTTGACGGCTGGTACCTGGAGTTTTACGATTCTGACGATCCCAACCGCTGGGAGAAGGTCAACACCAACGCCCTGGTGCTCAATGATTTCGTCATCTTCTCGACATTCAATCCGGTCGAGGACATCACGGTGACTGAAGAAGGGACCTGTGAGCGCGGTGGCAGCGCCCGGACCTACGTCGTCGGCCTGGCCAATGCGAATCCCCAACCGGGTGTGGAGGACCGATTCGAGGATCTCGGGAGTGACACTGCGATGGTCAGCGACCCGGTGGTCTATTTGGGCGCCGACGGCAAGATCCACGTGATCCAGGCAACGGATAATCTGGAGCTGGAAGAGCCGATCGCCTCCTTCGACGCGCCGGTGCGCATGGTCAACTGGAAGGAGGAATAGGTGAAACGCTCACTTCTCACGTTCGCGGTGGTAGTCCTGATCTGTGGCTGGGGTATCGGTGTCGGGGCCGATGAGGCCCGGGAACTGGTGTTCTCGGACGGCGCGACGGTGCCGGTAACAGCATTGACCCTCAACGGTTCGTGGGTTGAGGTCGAGATGCCCAACGGGGCGCTTCAGCGATACGAGGCCGAGTATATCGACCTCGAGGCCTCGGGCCTGGTTGAGAGGGTTGTTGCAACTGTCGATGTGCCGGCCGAGCCGGCGCCGCCCAAGGGCAAATTCCACGGCGCCATTGCCTCAGGCTCCGGAGACTCCGAGGGCATCACGATCACCGACCAGGATGTCGGCCACGTCAAACCCGCCGCCGCGAAGGCTGAGGCGGATGTTGAGGCCGGAGACTCGGAGAAGGCCGGCCAAACGACCTCGTTGATGGTCTCGGAACTCAGGCGCGAACAAGTCGGACCTGTGATGAAGGTCTCCGGCAAGGTCTTCAACACCGGTGACACCGCGGTCACCGCCATCGCCATCACGGCGGTGGCCCAGACGGCCGAGGGCGAGAGTGCCGGCAAGGGAAC
>JAUXDC010000193.1 GCA_030618605.1 Holophagae bacterium
ACGATGAGGAGGTTCGGAAATGACCACAGAGATGGACATCATGGATATGGACGAACGCCAGCGGTCGGCCTGGCTCAAGGCAAACCGGTTCACCTTGATGCTGGTGGGTCTCACCTGGATTGGGATGATCGTATGGGAACTGGCCTTCGGGAGATTTCCGGCGTTCCTCCTGACGATGGTTCCCGTATTCGCTCTCGTTCGTTTTCTGACCTACCGCCACTACCAGAGAACCCCGAGGTAAGGATCAGGCTGAAAGAGGCGAAGAGGGGCAGGCCGCGACTACTTTACCAGTCGGTGGAACTTGTGGTGACGATTGCTGTGATTCAAAGGAGTACGGCCAATCCCAAGAGTCACCTCCGTGTCGGATTCAGGGTCACGGAGTGACCGCACATTCAACTACCCCCAGTACCAGGCCGCGAAGGACTCGGTGGCACAAACTCGTGCGCGAGATCTCCGGGTCGCGGGGAACCATGCAAGCTCGTGGCCTGCGCCGTCAAGTGTGCGAGCGGACTTGGCCCTGACGCCACGGAGCCCGAATTGTTTCGCTTCAAGGCCGATCGGCCGGCATACGGCGTGTGAAACGAGTCGGCCGGTCTGGTCGAGAGGGAAGGTTGTGGGCAGGCCGACCGCCGCCACTCCCTCTCGACTATGCACGTCAGCTACTGATTGGTTTTTTGGAAGGGTTGCATGGACCAGGACCGGGCCGGTGTCGTTGCGAAGGTCTTCAGGCTCGTACGGCCACCCATCGATGAAAAGGCGTAGGTTGAGGCGGGCGGTTTTCCGATCTTCGTTGAGATACAGGGTTGGATGGCTTCCTGGCGGATTCCAGCGACCACCTTTGGTTGCTGCGAACGTCGGGTCCAGCGGATCCGCCCAGCCGGAATCGGCAATGCGAAGCCAAATGTGGCCATCGGGCAGGGTCTCGGCGTGCATCAGGCGTGCGCGTCCCCGAATTGAAACATACTCCTGCACGTGACGAGAATCTCTCTGGTATGGCCGCCAGCCAAGAGGTCGAGCAGCGATAGACCGCCGAGCTGGGGCGAAGGACGGCGGACAACCGCTGGGATCCGTTCCCGCTTGAGATGACGGACCAACAGATCCGTGGAAGCCGACAGATCTGAAATGGCCTCGATCCGGTTTTTCGGCACACCCTGAGTTCGCCACTTGCCTATTGCCTGACGGGAGACATGGAATAACTCGGCTGCGTCGCTCTGCCTGAGATCCCACACGGCGAGAATGCGGTCGAGATCGGTGCGGGTGCGGTGCTGGTCAAGTGACCGTTGGAGTTCGAAGATCCACGCCTCGTCCGCACTCTGAACCAGGATCCTGGCGGCCTCGTTCGGCGCGAGGTTGAGCAACTTCGCTGTCTCGGTGATCATGGCAACCTCCAATGCAACCATATGTCAACCGCAACCTGTTGTCAACCAAAATCCAGGATCGAGAGTCATCGGCGACGGGCAGTGTCAACAACCACCTTCATTGGCGCGTTGGATGGCTTCCTTCAGAGTTGGACGTTGGACGTTGAACGTTCACTCCCTCTCACCCGCCTACCCCCGCCTGCTCCGCTGCTTCCTCCTCTTCCAACCGTGCCTCCTCGCCCTTCTCCCTCTTGCTTCGGATGAACCAGGAGACGACCTTGGAATCCTTGACGCCGCGGACGACGTCTTCGAGGTCCCGGTAGAGCTGTTCGTCATTGATGAAGGCGCCGGCCGTTCCTTCGCCGAGGTCCAGTTTCTCGGCGGCTGAGTTCAGGCTGGAAACCAGGCCCTGCAAATCATCAAGGAAATCGTCGGCGAACTCCTTGTCCTGCATCAGCCGGGGAAGGGTGCCCTCGCCGGTCGCCATTTCTTGCGCGACTGCGGCGATGGCGCCGGCAGCGTTCTGGAGCGCATCGATCGCATTGGTCAGGCGGCGGCGACCGTCCGGGTCCCGCAAAAGGGCGGCGTAGGCGGTGTCGTGGCGTTCCATGTCGATTGCGACCTGTGTTGTGATGCGGTGAATAGACCGGCTGCTGGCCTTGAGTTCGTCGAGAATGTCTCCGGAGCCGCTTTCTTCGGAGACCAGTCGACCGAGCAGGCCTTCGCCTCGTTCGATCTTGCCTAAAATCGACCCCAGAGTCGCGACGGTCTTCGTCAGGTTTTCACCGAGGTGAGAGCCGGATTCCGGGGTTTGAGTCAGCTCTCCCAGAAGGCCCTCTCCGGCCTCGACCCGGCCTAGGATCGTCTTGAGTGACACCGAAATTGCGATCAGATTATGGAGCAGGTCACCCCCGGTCGAGACAAACTGGGACAGTTCCGCAGGATCGAACCCAGGCACAGCGCCTCCCTCGAGGATGCGCTCTGCATCCGGAGACCCGCTGGTGATCTCAAGGTATTTGTCGCCGAGGAGTCCCATCGAACGGATGGAGACTCCGGAATCCGCCCTGACTCGTTCCGTGTAGCGGGAGTCCAGCGTGAATCGAATCTCGATGCGTGGCTGCAGGGCGTCGGCAGGGAGTTCGATGTTCTCGATAAACCCGACCGTCACACCGTTGAGTTTGACTGGTGAGCCGTGTTCGAGGCCGGTGACATTGACGAAGCTTGTCGAATAGCGTGTGTGGCGGACAAAAAGTTGTCGCCGATTTCCGACCATCAAGATCGTCAAGGCCACCAGCAACAAAGCTGCGATGACCAGAAGTCCGACGCGCAGGTTGCGTTTTGATTCGTTACGCATGGATAACTCCTGCCTGAAAAAACCGTTTGACGGTATCCGGGCCCGATGTCCGGGCCGCCTCCAGAGTGCCGTCGAAGACAAAATGGCCGTACTCGAGAAAAGCGACGCGGTCTGCGACGCGGAGCACCAGGGGAATGTCGTGAGTGACCACCAGCGATGTGACGCCGAGGCGGCGGTCGAGGTCGAGGATCAGGTTGGCGATCGCTTCTCCAGTGACCGGATCGAGCCCGGTTGTCGGTTCGTCGTAGAGGATGATTTCCGGTTCGAGGGCCAGGGCGCGGGCGACCGCAACTCGTTTTCTCATGCCGCCGGAGAGTTCCGACGGCGCCAGGTGTTCGACGTCGTCAAGCTGAACCATTGCCAGTAAGGCGGTGACTCGTTCGGACAGTTGGTCGGGGTCCATTTTCAGGTGTTCCCGAATGGGGAAGGCGATGTTGTCGAAGACGGTCATGGAATCAAAGAGGGCGCCGCCCTGGAAAAGGTAGGAGATTCTGCGTCTCAGGGGGGCAAGGTCACGATCCCGCAATGCGTTGACGTGGTGACCGAGAACGTTGACGCTACCGCTGTCGGGAAGGATCAGGCCGTTGATCATCTTCAACGTGACCGACTTCCCGCTGCCGGATGCACCGAGGATGGCCACGATCTCACCGGCATTGATCTTCAGTGACGCCTCGTCCAAGACCTTCTTGGGGCCGAAAGCGCGGGAAACCCGGTCGAGCACGATGACGGGTTCGGTCATGGCGCAAGTCCAATGATCAATTTGGTAAAGAAGAAGTCGGCGATCAGGATGCAGATCGAGGCGGCATAGACGGTGTTGGTGGCGGCTCGTCCGACCCCGTCGGCGCCCCCGCGGGCGTTCAGTCCGTTGTAGCACCCAATGATGGCGATGATGAAGGCGAATACAGCCGGCTTTGTCAGACCCAGCAGGAGATCGTTGAACTGGAGTGCCCTGAAAACGCGGGTAAAATAGAAATCGGCCGTCAGACCCTCCTGAAAGACTGCGATGAAGAGACCACCGATGATGCCCATGCCGTCTGCCAAGATCGTCAGGGCCGGCAGCATCAACAGGGTTGCCCAGAGTCTTGGGACAACCAGCTTGCGAACTGGATCTGCGGCCATCGACCGCATGGCATCGACCTGTTCGGTGACGTTCATCGATCCC
This sequence comes from Holophagae bacterium, assembly GCA_030618605.1. Taxonomy (GTDB): domain Bacteria; phylum Acidobacteriota; class Thermoanaerobaculia; order Thermoanaerobaculales; family Sulfomarinibacteraceae; genus DAOWGJ01. The sequence continues at coordinate 3,875 of JAUXDC010000193.1, forward strand.
AACTCAGCGGCGATTCCGGATCCGACCCTCCCTCCAACCATCAGGGCGGTCAGAACGGGGCCGAGTTCTCGGACCAGGGACAAGGTAACGATCTCGCCGATGTAGAACCTGGCGCCAAACTTCGACAGGGTGTAGGCGGATTGAACCGCGAGCACCATGCCGGTAAATAGAGCTGTGATGTTGGTGAGGTTGAGGGATCCCACGCCGATCCGGTCCAGTTGGCGCAACGTCTCGCCGAAGTCCAGCGGTGGCGTCACCATGCGAACCAGGGCTTGGCCGGTCAGCCGAAACGCGCCGCCGATGCTGGCGACCGTTCGCACGAATCCAGAGGGGTTCGATTGCATGCTCATCAGTAATGAGATCTTAGCGCAAATTGGTGACCCAGGGGTCAAAGAGGGCAGAATAGATACTGGAAACTCAAAACTCAACACTGGAAACTGGAAACTGGCGAGAAGCTGAATGCTCCCGCCGATCTCCAGGACCTGCGGCCTGAAGAGCCGCCCCATTTTGGTCCCTGAACCCTGATCCCTGCTCCCTGAATTCACCATGTTCCGGCATCCAGTTTCCAGTTTCAGCCGAAGGCACCCCATTCTCACCGGCGAGCGTTACAATGGTACTTTGGAGGCCTGATGGGACGATTGAAAATGCGGTGGAATCGGTTGCGCCGGACTCTGAAGGTGGGATCGTAGATGGGTACTCGTCGGCACGCTCGGGAACTGGCCCTTCAGTTACTCTACCAACATGAGTTGACCCAGGCCTCGCTCGAGGAAATGAAGGTTCACTTCGAGGGATGGCGGGGTGCGTCGGAGTCGGAGAAGGCATTTGCAGACGAACTGGTGGTGGGGACCCTGGATCACCGCGAAGAGATTGACAAACAACTGGAGCAGCAGACCGCCCATTGGCGTTTCGACCGGTTGGCTGCAGTCGATCGCAACATCCTGCGATTGGCTTTGTTTGAGCTGATGCACAATCGGGACACGCCACCCGCGGTCGTCATCGATGAAGCCATCGAGGTTGCCAAGAAATTTGGCGCCGAAGAGAGCCCCAAGTTTGTCAACGGTGTGCTCGACGGTTTTGTTAAGAGGACTCAAGAAAAAACTTAAGATGAGCAATTCTCACTGGCGGGCCGGTCACAGACTGTACGTGTCGGTCCTTGTGGTAGCCTTATTCGGTGCAGCCCCGGCCGACGGGACCGAGGCAGCCTACAGGCTTCGATCCGGGAATTTGCCGATCAGCCACTCTGTCAACGGATATTCGCAGTCCGTCGAGGTGCTGGGTGATGGGGAGGTCCTGGTTCGGGTGGGAGTTCCCACGGTGGCAGTCGGTGCGGCCTCTGGTGGCTTCGAGCCTGACCCCCAAGTTCTGGCGGGCCTTCCTGAGGGTTTTGGATTGCCGGAGCGGTTGGGTTCGGTCTTGAGCGCCGACCTCGACGCATTCACGAGGGCAACCCGGGTACTCCGCTGGGTAGACCGCTCGCTCTCTCTGAACACTTCAAGCACTGGTGATCAGGATGCGGTTTCGGTATTGCGTCGAGGCAACGGCCGGTGTTCCGGGCTGGCCAACGCAACGGTTGCCCTCCTGAGAGCTGCGGGATTCGAGGCCCGAACTGTCAGTGGTCTCCTGGTGTCGGATGACAGGGTTGTTCCCCACCGATGGCTCGAGTGCCGCTTGCCCGGGGCCGGGTGGGTTCCGACGGATCCGACGATCGGATTTTGGGTTGTGACACCTCGGCATTTGGTTTTTTCGGACACCGTGACCGACCTCCCGGTCATCGAGATGGTGTCTCCACCCAAGGACCGGCCGCGTTATCCAGTCATCGACGGTGTGCCGACCCGTCCGGATCGGGGTTCGGAGTTGGTGTGCCGAGTCGTCAGCCCCTGCGGGGGACGTTTGGTGGCCGTACTGCGCGGCGATGCCGGTGTTGAATTGAGAACTGAACTAGAAAAAGAGGGACGTTTTTCAGGCCTCTTTCCGGGGCGGTGGAGGCTCGAGGTCACGCGGGACGCCGACGTTGTGTTGCGGCAGACTCTTAATCTCGGCAATGGCGAGCATTACAGCGTCGCCGTCAGAATCGATGATGAGGATTGTGATTGAATCCGGACCTCTAACCCGAGCCCGGGCTCGGGTTGAAAGCTGACCGGCAGGTCTACAGGCTACAGTAAACTCATGGGGAGAGATCGCGCGAGGAGGGTGAAGTGATGACGCGAAGTTTATCGGGCAGCCTGAAACACCTGTCACCACCGGCTCTGCTTCGCCTGGTCTCCGCAACCGGAGCAAGTGGGACGCTGGAATTGGTGACCGATGCCGGAGTCATTCAGATTGACATTGTCGATGGCGGGGTCCGAATGGCCACCGAGAGGGATTTGAGAATTGTTGCTCAGATCCTTGAGTCTCACGATGGATCCTATCGTTTTTCGCCTTTGGTGGGTGGTGGCGGAGAGACCGACGTCATCTTGGATGCTGCTGACTTTCTGGCTGCGGTCCAGACGGTTTCCAAGAACAGAAGGACCCCCTTTTCGTCGGAGATTGATGTGGATGCACTGATCGCCGGGGAGGTTCTCGAGGTGTCTGGCGGTGCGGCGAAGCCGGCAATTCATGTCTTGTCCGAAGTGTCGGTTGAGAATCCTCTGGACGATCTGTTGGAAGATCTTGCGGAGACCGCCCCTGATGAACTCCTCCTGGCGCAGGTCGGTGTTGTTTCCCAGGATCCCCGACCGTGGCGCGGCAGTGTCGACCGGGAGTGGCGTCGTCGTGGTTGGCAGGTGCGACTCTTTGGGGCGCCGGACGATGTGGCGCCTCGGGATCTCGATGCGCTGGTGGTCCATCAACAACTGTCGACCAACAGAATCGGACGGGAGGAAGACTGGCTGGAGTTGGTCCGGCGGGCTGGCGCCGAGGGGACTCCGGTCATCTGGGTCGGGCCGTTGGGGGACCCGGTCTGGGTCGGCCAATTGGTTGAAGCCGGTGTCGATTTTCTTCTGCCTTCGGTGCAGACGGAGGGAGGCGAGGCGGGGCATCGTTTCTTCCATGCCCTGGGAACGATCGTCGATCGGTGGCTCTCTCGTGATCGTGGCACCGGCGCCGAAGTGGAGATACCCCAGGCTGTCACCGAACTGGTGGACACGCTTTTGCACGGGGTCGAGGCCGACGAGGCCCTGGGTTCGTTCCTCCAGTTGGCCGCAAGCCAGTTGGCTCGGGGTGCCGTTTTCTCCGTGGAGGGGACCTCGGTCCGGTGCCGTGCGGGCTTTGGTTACCCCCTGGGCTCGGGGGGAGGAGTGCTTCCTCGGGGTATCGGCCTGCTGGAAAGGATGATTCGGGATGGAGAAGAGACCTCCGGACTCGACCCGTCAAGTGGTGGCGCCATGCAACTTGCCA
>JAUXDC010000139.1 GCA_030618605.1 Holophagae bacterium
GTTCCCTGCTCCCTGAAAAAGTAACCCGAGATTTTTGACCCTTTTGAGAGGTTCCATCAATCGAATTTGATACCCTTCCCCACTTGAGCAGCACCTTTCTCATTCCGCGGTCAGACGATCTCAAGTCGATGCTTCGGTTGGCCACTCCGGTCGTGGTGGTCCAGGTCGGCCTGATGCTGATGGGTGTGGTCGACACAATGGTCGTCGGCCGGCTCTCGGCGGAGGCCCTGGCCGCAGTCGCCCTGGGAAATTTAGCTGTGCTTTCGGTCGCCGCCTTCGGGATGGGAATGCTGATGGCTCTGGACCCCCTGGTTGCACAGGCCGTCGGCGCCGGCGACACCGGCACTGTCCGCCGGTCGGTGCAGCGCGGCATGGTTCTCGCAGCAATGATCAGCGTGCCATCCGGCCTGATCTTGCTTCCCGGGGAGTGGATTCTCCCCCTCCTCCGACAACCCGCCGAGATCGTCCCAGTGGCAGCGGGATATGCGCGGATTGCCATCCTGGCCCTGCCCTCCTTCTTTGCCTTCGTCGTCCTTCGCCAGACGCTCCAGGCCCTTGAAAAAATGCGACCAATTGTTGTGACTATCCTGGTCGCGAACATCTTCAACCTGGGCGCCGATTGGGTCCTGGTTTTTGGCTGGGGACCCATTCCCGCGATGGGGGCTCTTGGTTCGGCGTGGGCAACGACCGCTGGGCGTTGGCTCCTCCTGATCACCCTCGCCCTGATGGCCCGTAAGGAACTGGGCCCCCTTGTGTGGCCCATTGAAAAAAATATTCTCAGCTGGAAGCCCCTATGGCAAACCATTCGGCTGGGGGCACCGATCGGCCTACAGATACAGCTCGAATTTGCGGCTTTCGGCGTCGTCGCACTTTTGATGGGCGGCTTCGGCACCGTCGAAATGGCGGCCCACCAGGTCGCCATCAACCTGGCCTCCCTGACCTTCATGGTCCCCCTGGGTGTGGGTGCCGCCGCCGCTGTGCGTGTCGGCCTCGCCGTTGGAGCCGGCAATGTTGATGCCGTTCGTCGCGAGACCTCTGCCGCCCTGATCTGTGGGGCCGGGTTCATGGTCCTGACCGGCGCACTGTTCATCGGCGCCGCCGGACCCCTGGCATCAGCTTACACCTCGGTCCCAGAGGTTCTGGCCTTGGCCGTCATCTTCATTCCTATCGCCGGTTTCTTTCAGGTCTTCGACGGTATCCAAGTCGTCTCCGCAGGCATCCTCCGCGGCATGGGCGACACCCGAGCCCCCGTCGTTATCAATCTCCTCGGTTTCTGGCTCCTTGGGATGCCCATCAGCCTGGCACTGGCGTTTAAAACCGACCTCGGGCCGGCCGGTCTGTGGTGGGGTCTGGTAGCTGGACTCGGCGCCGTAGCCGCATTTCTCCTCGTCCGAATCGCCCGCCAACTTCGCTCTGAGCAACGACGGGTCGTCATTGAATAGCCAGGCGAAACCGAATCCGGCAAAGCATGAAGAGAAACACAGTGAAAACACCAGGAGTTCAAAAATTCCGGTACGCTGCCCCCATGACATCCCGTAGCCGATCCCTGGTCGCACTGCTTCTGCTCGCTCCCGTCCCAACCCTGGGCATCGCCGCAGCGCTGATCTTCTGGCCGGGGCCTGTCGGCAGAACGGTGTTCGCGGCAGCCAAAATCTGGCTTCTGTTCTTGCCGGTCGTCTGGCATCTGCGCATCGACAAGGGGACATTGAGCTTGTCTCCACCAAAAAATGGCGGACTTGGGGCCGGATTATTGATCGGCCTCGGCACGGCCGCCGTCATCGTTGCCACCTGTTGGTTGATCGCCATTCCCCGAGTTGATCCGGCTGCACTGCACGTCGAGGTAACCGAGATGGGTCTGGCGTCACCCCTGGCCTACATCCTCGGCGCCCTCTACTGGATTGCAGTCAACTCGGTCATCGAGGAGTATGTGTTCCGGTGGTTCATCCAGAGCCGCTGCGAGAACCTCTGGTCCCGGCCGATCGCAATCGCAGCATCTGCAGCGATCTTCACGATCCACCATGTGGTCGCGATGGCAACCTACTTCAGCCCCGGCCTGGTGACTCTTGCCTCCGCCGGCATCTTCATCGGAGGGGCGACCTGGTCATGGATGTACGTACGCTACCGCTCAATCTGGCCGGGATGGGTGGCTCATGCTTTAGCCGATGTCGCCGTTTTCGGATGTGGCTACTCTCTGCTGTTTGGGTGATGAAGGACGGTCTGATCATCGACAGCCGGTGGACCATCGAAAACGAGGGCGTCACACCGGATATCGAAAGCGAACTCGACCCCGTCGAGATGCTCAAGGGCCACGATGCCCAACTCCAGAAGGCAATCGAGGTTCTGATGGAGAAGATCACGAGCGAACCGATCGAGGCGGTGGCACATCCGCCATTCCCTGAGGGGAATTGAGGCCTTCCGGTATTGTTAAAATTGGCTGGGACTGTGGATAGCCTCAGCGGCAGATGGCCGGGGTGGACCCAGCGCCAGATCACTCAACGTCCACCTCGAACCGGCCACACAAAGAGGGTAGCGTTCTTATCGGCGAAGGTGACGAAGGCATCTTCGAAGATCACGCGCCACGCGGCCGACGGAGCGTACATGAAGGTCGCCGACGACCAGTAGGAGCCCGACACAACCCTTTCAAACGCGTCACCTTCACTCCAATGACCCGTCCCCGCGGCATCCGACAACGGTGGGAAGCGATACCTAAAGTCGATCAGGCTATACAGCTCGTTGACACTCGGCAGACGCCAATCGCCCGCCCCCGAACCGTCACTCAGGCCGCACGTACCATTCTCCAACGCCGCTGATGCCGTCAAGGCCGTTGTCCAACTGGCTCGACAACTCGTGTCGGTACCCTCAAGATCCACACAACACGCATCCTTTAACCAGATCAAGCCCGTCAACATGTCGGTGACGGTCCCGTCATTGTTGTCCACAAATCGAGGGTTCGGCCACGCCACTCCCGGCTGAATATCACCGTCCTGGCCCGTACCTGCACAGTCGATTATCGTGCCCGCCTGGTTATAACAGGTCTTCTGACCTGTCTCGCCAACCCTCGCAGGCGCCCACCAGCCTGGGGTGTCACCCGACTCGAAGGCGTCATCAAAAACAATATCCCCACTCCTCGCAAGACCCGGAAACGCCACCACCACGATCGCCACAACAACTGCCCAAAGCCTCATGACTACCCCTCCATGTTTCGGTCACCCAGTTGACAATTATCGGCTCTTCTCAACTGGTATCTCCCCGCTCCAAATAACACAAAGAACCAAAGCAACAGATCACTCACTGTCCGCCTCGAACCGGCCATACATAGTAGAGGTTATCCTTTCCCTTTGTGGAAACGATGCCGCTGGCGAGTACTACTGTCCTCGCTGTCGACCAGCTAGTAGAAAAGGTTGTAGACGACCAATAGAGCATCCCCGACAGCACGCTCTCAAACACGTCGCCTTCGGTCCACTGACCCGTTCCCTCGGCGTTCGACAACGCTGGGAAGAAATATTCATAGTCGATCAGGCTCTGCAACTCGTTGACACTCGGCAAACGCCAATCGCCCGCCCCCGAACTGTCACTCAGGCCGCAGGTACCATTCGCCAACGCCGCCGATGCCGTCAACGCCACTACCCAAACAGCTTGACCACTCGCGTCCGTGCCCACCAGATCTGCACAGCGCGCATCCTTCAGCCAAATCAGGCCGGTCAACATGTCGGTGACGGTCCCGTCACTGTTGTCAACAAATCGAGGGTTCGGCCACACCACCCCAGGCTGAATATCACCGTCCTGACCCGTGCCTGCGCACTCGATTACCGTACCCGCTTGGTTATAACAGGTCTTCTGACCTGTCTCGCCAACCCTCGCGGGCGCCCACCAACCCGAGGTGTCTCCCGATTCGAAGGCATCATAAAAAACAATATCCCCACCCGACACCAAACCCGAAAATGCCAGCACCATGATCGCCACAACAACTGCCCGATGCCTCATGACTCCCCCTCATAGTTTCGGTCACCTAGTTGACAAATATCAGCACTTTACAATGTCGGTCGTCCTCCGAACTTTGTCAAGAACCACCGAACGCAGCCCCGCCCGGGGGGGGGGGGGGGGGGGCGCTCTTGGTCTTCTCGGCCGCTAGCATCCCAGCTTTCCAGCCTCCCGGCGTCCCAGCCTCTTTGACACCACGTCTCTCCAGTGCTACAACTCCGCGTCCGCGTCCGCGGGAACCGGAGAAAACATGTCAGATCAGAAATTTCGAAATATCGCCATCATTGCTCACGTCGACCACGGCAAAACCACTCTCGTCGATGCGATGCTGTGGCAATCAGGCACCTTTGGCGCTCACGAACGGGTTGCCGAACGCGTTATGGATTCCGGCGATATTGAGCGCGAACGCGGCATCACCATCCTCGCCAAGAACACCGCGGTCCGATTCGGTGACGTCAAAATCAACATCGTCGACACCCCCGGCCACGCCGATTTCGGCGGCGAGGTCGAGCGCACACTACAGATGGTCGATGGTGTGCTCCTGCTGGTCGATGCCGCAGAGGGGCCCTTACCCCAAACACGCTTCGTCCTGGCCAAGGCCCTGCAATTGGGACTGCCGCCGATTGTGGTGATCAACAAAATCGACCGGGACGATGCCAGGGCTGAGGAGGTTCTCGACGAGGTCTACGATCTCTTCATCGACCTGGACGCCACCGAGGAGCAGCTTAATTTCCCAGTCTTCTGCACCGACGCCCGAAAGGGCCTGTGCCGCCTCGGATTCGACGGCGAGTTCGGCGACCTCAAACCCCTTTTCGAGGAGATCGTCACAAATTTACCCGAGCCCGAAGGCGACCCTTCGGCCCCGCTGCAGATGCTGGTCACCAACCTCGCCTGGTCGGACTATCTGGGGCGCCTGGTGGTGGGCCGCATTGTTAACGGTACCCTCAGGGCCGCAAGCACCGTCGGGTTGGCGCGGGAAGAGGGTGTCGTGTCCGCAAAGATCGGCACGGTCTTCTCCCAAGAAGGTCTCAAGCGCCAAGAGGTCGACGAGGCAATTGCAGGGGACATCGTAACGATCTCAGGCCTCGAAGAGGTCTCAATCGGCGACAGCCTGGTCGATTTTGACGATCCAAGGCCCCTCAAGCGCATCGCAGTCGACGAACCGACAATGTCGATGGTTTTTTCCGCCAATACCTCCCCCTTCGGCGGCCGGGATGGCACGAAGGTCACAGCCCGGCAGATCCGTGCACGGCTGGAAAAAGAAATGCTCCACAACGTCGCCATGCGCCTGGAAGTCTCCGGCACCGATTCCTTCAAGGTGATGGGCCGCGGCGAACTGCAACTGGCGATCTTGATCGAGACCATGCGGCGCGAAGGCTTCGAGTTGTCGGTCTCCAAACCCGAGGTCGTCACCCGGGAGATCGACGGCACAAAACACGAGCCGATGGAGTTGGTACAAGTCGATTGCCCGGACGAGTACGTCGGCGTCATCACCCAGAAGTTGGGCAGCCGCAAGGGCGTAATGACCGAGATGCACAATCCTGGGCACGGTCGCGTCCGCATTGAGTTCCGGGTCCCCTCTCGAGCCCTGATAGGTTTTCGTTCGGAATTCCTCACCGACACCCGCGGCACCGGCATCCTCAACCATCTCTTTGACGGTTGGGCGCCCTGGCAGGGTCCCATCGGCGGCCGACCGACCGGCACCCTGATCTCCGACCGGATGGGCAAGACAACACCCTATGCACTCTTTCACCTCGAACCGCGCGGCACTCTTTTCCTGCCATCGGGCACCGAAGTCTACGAGGGCATGATCGTCGGCGAGAGCGCCCGTACCGGAGATCTCGACGTCAACGTCACCCGAGAGAAGAAACTGACCAACATGCGTTCTTCCGGCGCCGACGAAGCTCTGCGCCTGGCCCCGCCCCGGCGCATGACTCTGGACCTGGCCCTCGAGTGGATCGACAACGACGAGTTGGTTGAGGTGACCCCTTCGATCATCCGAATCCGCAAGAGAGTTCTCAAGGCCAATCAGCGACCGAAGAAGGGGTAGCCACCTTTCTGACACAATCGCCTTGTACGATCTCCCTGTGCCAACACCCCTGACCCATTTCATCGCCGGCGCGGCCGTTTCCCAGATCTCCCCGAACACTCGGGGCCACTACCTTCGGTATGCCCTCGTCTTCGGAGTTCTTGCCGCCCTCCCTGACCTCGATTTCACGGCGTTCTTCTTGGATATCCCCTACGGTCATCCTCTGGGCCACAGGGGCTTCAGCCATTCGCCGGCTTTTGCGGCAGCGCTGGGCGTAACCGGCGCACTCATCCTCAGGGCCGACCGCAACGGTGCCCGGTCGGGACGACCGGCCAGGAGTTCGGCGTGGGCAAGCTGACAGTTGACGACAACTGCGGTACAACTGATCCATGACCCAAGCTGACCACCTTCTGGCCCTCGATCACGGAACGCAGAGCGTGAGAGCTCTTCTCTTCGATCTTCAGGGAAACCTGGTGTCAAAGGCCCGGATCGAAATCGAGCCCTACACCTCCCCACAGCCTGGATGGGCGGAACGAGACGCCGAAAATTCCTGGCAAACGGTCTGCGCTGTGTGTCGACTCCTTTGGGAGAAGTCGCCCGTTGGACCCGAGGCGGTAGCCGGTATCACCGTCACAACCCAGCGGGCGACGATGGTCTGTGTCGACGAGGACGGCCGGCCACTGCGCCCCGCGATCGTCTGGCTGGACCAACGCCGCACCGAGGGCTTGGCTCCGGTTGGCGGATTGATGGGCCTGGCATTTCGTGCGGTCCGCATGGCCGAGACCATTCGCTACTTTCAGGCGGAGGCAGAATCGAACTGGCTGAGGCGACACCAGCCGGAGATCTGGACGGCGACCCACAAATACCTCTTTCTCTCGGGCTTCCTCAATTATCGACTGACCGGCCTTTTCGTCGACTCAGTCGGGTCGCAGGTCGGTTATGTGCCGTTCGACTATAAGAAACTCCGGTGGGCTTCTCCCCGGGATTGGAAGTGGGAGACTCTCGGCATTGAGAGGGACATGCTCCCGGACCTCCACTCCCCAGGCTCGATTCTTGGTGAACTGGTGGCGCCGGCCGCCGAAAAAATGGGACTTCCACCTGGTCTTCCCGTCGTGGCAGCCGCTGCCGACAAGGCCTGTGAGGTCCTGGGCTCCGGGTGTCTGGAGCCCTCCGTCGGCTGTCTGAGCTATGGCACGACGGCCACGGTTAACACAACCCATAGGCGCTACGTCGAACCCCTCCCCTTTCTGCCGCCATACCCGGCAGCCGTCCCCGATGCTCATCTGATGGAAGTTCAGATATTCCGAGGCTACTGGATGGTCTCCTGGTTCAAACGAGAGTTTGGCTTGAGAGAACGCCAACTGGCTGCCGACCGCGGCATCGAAGCCGAAGCACTGTTCGACGAACTGGTTGAGGCCGCACCCCCGGGTTCGATGGGTCTGATGCTGCAGCCCTATTGGTCTCCTGGTGTCAAGATGCCGGGGCCTGAGGCCAAGGGTGCGGTCATCGGTTTTGGGGACGTCCACACCCGTGGCCACCTTTACCGCTCCATCCTCGAGGGCCTGGCCTACGGCCTGCGGGAAGGCGCCGAGCGCACCGCGCGCCGCAGCAAGGTGCCGATGACGGACCTTCGGGTGGCAGGAGGTGGATCGCAAAGCGATGCCGCGATGCAGTTGACCGCGGACATCTTCGGCCTGACGGCCACCAGACCTCACACGTATGAAGCCTCGGGCCTCGGTGCGGCAATCAACGTTGCTGTCGCACTGGGGCTCCATCAGGATTTCCCGACCGCCGTCACCGAAATGACCCGGGCGGGTCAGGTTTTCGAACCTGATCCGGCGAATCAGCGCCTTTACGACGCCCTCTATCACGAGGTCTACCTCAAGATGTATGACCGCCTCAAACCGCTTTACCGGAAAATCCAGGACATTACCGGCTATCCACCGAAGCCGGGTTAACCCTTCTTCTTCTCCCGGCTCTCCACCACCGCCCGGTGGTGTTCGCCACCCTCTCTCAGGAGGGCTACGCCGCACTCGGGACACTGTTCACGCTTACAGGGGCGTCCCGGCTGGTGTTCCTGTGTCCGCCCACACTTCGGGCAAATACATGCCCCATGAGCTCCGAAGCCCAGGCCACCCTCCTCCCGGCGGCTTCCCCTTTCACCTTCCCCGCCAGAGTTTGTGCTGCGGCCCCTGCCGCCATCCAAATGACGGCCCTCGACACTCCGGTTGCCGCCCCCCCGGCCCATGCCGCGCCCAAGGCCCCGTCCACGCCCAGTGTGTCCGTCGTCCCGCACATCGATGGGCCCTCCATCGATGACCAGCGCGGACCCACCCCATAGTGCCAAAGCCACCTTGTGGCGGGCCGATTCCAGCACACGGCCGTAGGTCGAGCGGGAGACGCCCATCGCCGTGGCGGCTTCCTCGTGGTAGATCGCTTCGAGGTCCGCCAGGCGGAGAGCTTCGACCTCATCCAGACTGAGCTTGACCTCCTGCCCCGAGCCTCTCGAAGAACCTACGGGCTCGAAACGCCCCGCCGGCGGAAGGCTCTGCACCCTCCGCCGCCTTTTTGGGCGTCCCCGGCCACGTGTCTTTTCGTCTTTTGCCATCACTTCATTGTGGGCATATGGTCACCAATGTCAAGAGTCTGAGTCAATGATGGCGAAGAAAGCAAAAACTCGTAGGACTGTAACGAAACGAAGTCGGGCACGGGCTCGGGTTAGCGCACCAAGAGCAGTAGACCGAGAACAACCAGAACCGCACTGACGATGCGACGAAAGATCCGCTCGGACAGGTCGAGGTGGATCAGATGGCCGACAACACCACCAGCCAATACCGCCGGCAACACGGCAGCTCCGGCAACCAGCCGGCCCGGAGTGATCAGGCCCAAGCCCATATAGGACGGCAATCGAATGAGGCCCATCATCAAGAAAAGCACCATCAGATTGCCCCTGAATGCCGCCTTGGTCAGGCCTTGAAGTCTGAAAAACAGGACCAATGGCGGCCCTCCGGTTCCGAAGAGACCGGTCAGGAGCCCCGAAACCACACCGAATATCGGCCCGGCCCCCGAGGGCATTTCGACACCGGCACTGTCAGGCACTGAGAGAAAAACAGCGCCGACAGCCACCAGGACCAGCCCTAGAATGCCCAGCAGGAAGGTCGGTTCTCCAAAGGTCAAAATCCAGCTGCCGATTGGAATGCCGATGGCGACGCCGATCGCCAGGAGAAGAACTCCCTGTTTCCGAATCTCCCGTCTCGAGGTCCACACGACGAAGATCTCTGCCGGCAGATTGACCAGAAGAACTATGACGACAACGTCCCTGATTTCCGGCAGAACCAGGGCGAGGATACCGACGGCGATCAGCCCGGCCCCAAACCCCAGCAAGACATAAACCAACTCGGCCACAAACAGCGCGGCACACGCTATAAGGAAATGCCAGGGGGTCGGAAAAACGACTGAAAGAATCTCGGGCCACGGCATGATGCCTAGTGTAACGAGTACGCTGAGAAGGTAGGTCGAAGGTGTCGAGGAGATTGAACGGTGTCCACGGGTTGAAGAGTTCAAGAGTGAAAAAGTACAAGAGTTCCCGAACGCCAGCCGAAAGCCTCCCAATCTTTCCGTCAGGCCTCAACCTCCAGCCATCCCCCTCTTGAACTCTTGAACTTGTTCTCTTTTCGACCTCCTTGACCCTTTGACCCTTTCTGACCATTGAGCTCTTCGGCCCGACACGGGCGGACACAGGGGTCCGCCCCTACAGACCTCTTCGACCCTTTGACCTTCTTCCCCCTTGCCTCTTGCGCCTTTCTTGCGTACATTTCACTCCCCCTCGCCCGGCGAGGCAAAGTATCCATCTGGAGGCACCATGACCCCGACG
>JAUXDC010000368.1 GCA_030618605.1 Holophagae bacterium
TTCTCGATGAACTGGCCGGTCAGGAACAGAGTTGCCTTGATGTTCAGTTCCTCGAGGAGATCCAGAAGCTCCGCCGTGCGGTTGCTCGAGGCGCCCCCGTCGAAAGTAATGGCGATCGACGGACCGCTGTCCGTCACAAGGTGGAGGATCGGAGGCGCACCCGGGGGTGTCGTCGGACGGGGCAAGAGAGGTTGAGCCGGCGTCTGTATTCGGGGCGGCGTGGTAGTCGGTGTCGGGGGAATCCTGGTCGGCACTGGAGATGGGCCGGGGCTGTGGGGTTGTTGGTGTTCAACCGGTGGCGGCGGTTCAGTATGCAGGGGCGTCGAGGTGTGGACCCCTTGCAGGAGGGCCTTCCCCTCGACATCAAGTGTCATGGTATTGGACCGTCCGGCGGTATCAATGACGATGGCGTGTCTTCCCGGAACGCCCTCAAGTGCAACGTCCAGGCCCCTGGGGGATGCGACCAGACGAAAAGTCTGAATAGGCGTTTGCGGAGGGGTCGATCGGGAGACCTCGGCAAGCTGGGCCGCAAGCAGAGCAACTCCCCAGATGACCAAGGCGACCATGCCTCCAACAAGACCGACGACCCACGGGCCTTCCAATGGGGACATGAAGAACTGCCTCGTGGATCGGCCGGTTGACCGGAGGCGGAAGAGCCTCCGGCATCGTCCGCTGCAGAAAATCCCCTGAGATGTGGTCTGGACGCACCTGTCACAGAGCCAACAACCGCAGGATCGGCAGCGGCGTTGCGCCTCTCGGGAGGGGTGAACGGTGCAGTGGCCGGTAGTGAGCATGTTTTCGAAGCCGAATCGATACGATTGGGCGGTGCCGGGGGATTATACGCTGAGAAGCCGACGGAAGGATGAAGGCTGAAAGGAAACAGGGAGCAGGGTGCAGGGAGAAAATTTCATCCTTCCGACTTCATCCTTCCTTCTTCATCCTTTATCTGACTCGGCGAAGCCGGGTCAGATCGGGTAGACTCTCGCAGCGCGAAGGGTTTCGAGCCCCCAGGTGAGAGGGAAATCATGTGGAATATTCCGAACAGTCTAACTGCCTTTAGAATCGTCCTGGTGCCGGTTCTCGTGGCCGTTTTGTTGACCGAGTTTCCGGATCGAGAATATTGGGGCCTTGGGATCTTCGTCGTGGCGACCGTGACCGACTACTTCGACGGGTTCATAGCCCGCCGCACCGGCGCCGTGACGGTGATGGGGAGTCTGATCGATCCGATTGCCGACAAACTTCTGATCACTGCGGCATTCATTTCATTGGTGGAACTCGACCTGGCGCCGGCGTGGATGGTGACCATCATCGTCGGGCGGGAATTTGCCGTGACGGCTCTCCGCCTGATTGCCTTGGAGCGCGGATTGCCCATTGCCGCCAACTCGTGGGGTAAGGCCAAGATGGTCGCGCAGGTGATTGCCGTTGCGATCTTGATTTTGGGGAAGAAACTGGGGAGTTGGATCGTGCTCGGCCACGTTTCACTGTGGGCGGCATTGGTGCTGACCGTCGTGTCGATGGTCGTGTACTTCTGGCAGAACCGGTCGTTGCTGGCCGGCGAAGAAGCATGATGTCCGAGGCCCGGCCGGGTGGAGTCAACGAGTGAGTGGGCGGTTGCTGCCCCGCCGATTGCCCCTGTTTTTGGTTCGGGTTGGGAGGCGGTTTCCCCGTTCGGTCATCGCCGTGTCGTTGGCTACGTGGGTTGTGGCGGGCCTGTTGGCGACACGCATCAACGTCGAAACCGACATCCTCTCGCTGGTCCCCCAACATAATCTGGCCGTCCAGAACTTTAAGAGTACGATCGAGCGTTTTGGAACGGTAGATACGCTGCTGGTTGTTGTGCGGTTGGGCCCCGAAGAATATCGGGAGCGGGAGTTGGCGTTCGCCGATCATCTGGCCGCCGGCCTTCAGTCATGGGATCTGATCGAATGGGTCGAATACCGGGTCGACAATTCGATAGAGATCATCCAGCCACTTCTTGGGCGAGCCGTGTTGTTCATGGATCCCGACGAAGTCGAGGCGATGCTCGCCGAGCTCGATGATCCAGGGCTCGAAGAGCGGGCTCAGACGGTATACGCCGATCTGATGGCCCCTCAGGGCCTGATGACCAAGGACGCCATTCGGGCCGATCCCTTCGGCCTGCTGCCGCGGTTGCTGTCACGAGTTCGGCTGGGCGGCATCGAGGTCTCGGCCGACCCGGAGACCGGTGTGTTGGTCGATTCCTCCGGTCAAATGCTCTTGATGCTCGCTCGTCCGATCAAGCCGGCCCAGGATCTGGCCTTCAATCGGGAGTTGGTGTCGGGGCTTGACCTCAAGTTGGATGAAGCCCGCAAAAATTGGGAGACCGAAGGGTGGGACGGTGAGCCGCCTGCCGTCGAATTCACCGGTGGTTATGTCGTCACCTTGGACGACAGCGAGTTGATCGTGTCGGATGCTGTCCTGGGACTGGCCTCCGCCCTGGTCGGAGTCATGCTCCTGTTTATGTTGGCCTTCAGGCGGAAGGCAGCGCTGGTCTACGCATTCGTGCCTCTGGCAACAGGGTTGGGTCTGACCTTTGCCTTCGGTGTCGTGGTCCTGGGCCGGATGAACTCTCTGACATCGGCCTTCGGTGGTCTCTTGGTCGGCCTGGGCATCGACTTCATCATCGTCTTGTACGGCCGTTATGTCGAGGAGCGTCAGGCGGGCACGGATCACGATGAGGCGATCGACGCCATGGCGCGTCATACCGGAGTGGGTGTCCTCCTGGGTGCTGTGACTACTGCAGCGACATTTTTCGCTTTTTTGGCCACCGACTTTCGAGGACTGACCGAATTGGGTCTACTGACAGGAACGGGCATCCTTCTGCTGGTGGTGACGGTCTTTCTGTTGCTCCCGGCACTGCTGACCACGTTGCAGCACCGGAGTCGGAGAGATGCGCTTCACGTCATTCAGAGTTTCGGCGCCGACTGGCTCTGTGCAGCAGCAATGAGGGGTCCCAGGCTCGTCATCGTCGGGACGGTTTTGTTGACCATGGTCTTCGCGTGGGGCGCTTGGCATCTCGAATTCGACGACGACATTCAGAACATGCGGTCGCCGGACAACCAGGGCATGAGATTGAGGACCGAGGTGATGGAACGGTTCGGTCTTCGGTTTACGCCGATGACGGTCCGGGTCGACGGTCCAACGGAACG
>JAUXDC010000156.1 GCA_030618605.1 Holophagae bacterium
TAAGACCGCTTGGCCTCCGACTTGGCCGCGCGCTCCTTCCAGTCACAGCATATCCGCTCAAGCACCAGCCCCTCCCCCACCAACCATCGGCACCGGCGTGGCACTGATCAGTGTCGGCGAGACGCTGCTGGCCGGCGTCGCCGAGGACTTTGTCCGGCAGACCCTGGAACGCCGAGGGGTCGATGTCTTTGATGCCATGGCGGTCCCCGGAGTTGCGGCCGTCACAGAAAGTGCCGCCGATGGCGGTCCGTCTCTGATGGACCTCCTCAGGCCCCACGCACGCTTCCTGATTGTCGTTCGGGCGGACTACACCGGAGACCGGGAATTGAACTACCTGGGCCGATACGACCGAGAGTTTCAGGCCAGGCTTCATCTGGTAGCTCACGATCTGCTCGATGGCAGGAAGCTCGGGCCCGGCATTCACGGGCCGATCGGATATACGCAGCTGACCGTCGATCGCAAGGTCGCGGATATGCTGGGACCGAAGTTTCGAAAGATTGCGGGCAGGCTTTCGGAGTAAAGGGAAAACACATTCTCTCGCAAAGAACGCAAAGAGGGATAGGTAACTAATCCCGGCTGCCGAGAAGCCCCGCCCTCAAGAGAAAATACAGCAAAGTCATGATCGAGGAAGCGGCCGCAGCGACGTATGTCAATGCAGCTGCATTGAGGACCTTCGCAACCCCTTTTTCCTGACCCGGCCCAACCAGGGCATACTCGACCACACGCTTCTTGGCCCGGGCAGACGCGTCAAATTCCACCGGCAAGGTGACCAGTTGGAAGAAAACCACGGCCGAAAATAAAAGGGCCCCGAGACCGACCATCTGCGTCGATGACATGAACAAACCGATAAGCATCAGCATGTAGCCGATTTTGCTTCCGATACCCACGGTCGGCACGAGGGCCGATCGGAGCTTCAACGGTCCATAGGCCGTCGCATGCTGGATGGCGTGCCCTGCTTCGTGACAGGCAACACCGACTGCAGCAACCGTTTTTGAACCATAGACCGTCTCGGACAGGGCCAACTTCTTCGTAGCCGGGTTGTAGTGATCCGACAGAAAGCCCCGGGTCGGAACGATGGACACATCACTGATACCGGCCCGCTTCAGCATCTCCCCCGCCGCCTGGGCGCCGGTCAGTCCTGTAGTCACCGGCACCTTCGAGTACTTCTTGAACGCGCTCTTGGTCATAAAACTCGCCACCAACGACAATAGAAAGGTCGGCGCGATAAACAGCAGGTACATTGGATCGAAATACATCATTTCTCCTTGTTCTCAAACATGGAAAGAGCAGTTCAGCTCAGTCACCAGTACCGATTCTAACAAGATTTCCATCTGATACATTCTCCTTCGATTCGCTTCCGGTCACTGTAGACTCAAATCGTGCCGGACACGAACGCGAAACCATCGATATCCGAGCCAATCCACGAGCATGAGCCTTGGATCGGTCTTCCGGCAGCATTGGGAATTTTCGGCATCGTCTTCGTATGTTTCAGCCCGTCCCTGGACAATTTCTTTGCCGGAGACGACTTCAGCTGGTTCTTTCATACGTTGAAGACGATCCACAACCCCGAGACTTTTTTATTGCCGGTCAATAACTTCTACCGACAAACAGAATCTCTGTACTTTTTGGCCACGACCCTGCTCTTCGGGCGTTCCCCCTTGCCGTTCTTTCTCATTCTGGTAGTGATTCACGCCCTCAACGCGATCCTGGTGTCGTCGCTGATTCTCAGAGTCAGCGGCAACCGACTTGCCGGAGTCGTCGGATGCCTCGCTTGGGCCTTGTGTTACAAACACGCCGAAGTCGTTCTCAGACCCTATGCTGTCGCGGACTCGGCCGCTCTGCTCTTCGGCCTTGCCTCGATTCTCCTGATAATGAAGAGACGGGTTGTTTTTGCTGCTTTGCTGCTGATTCCCTCCCTCTTCGCCAAAGAAAACGCCGTCCTTTTTCCGCTCCTGGCAACCATTCTGGTTTTCTCCACCGACGGCGACGAGATGAAAATCCGTTTCCGTCAACTCGTCCGCAGGTGGACCCGGGCTGGTGTCCTGACCAGCCCCCTCTGGGTCCTGGCCGGCGCCTTCGCGCTTCTCGAGATCCTGGGGAGTCGGTCAGGTAGCTACCTCTCGCCCGACCTCGCCTTCGTAGCGAGGTTTTGGGAGAGTTGGATCACCTATCTCGGACCCGATTCGACCTGGCTCCGAGAGGTGGTTCTCGGAGGTGGCCAGACCCTGGTCCCCATCTGGTTGGCATTCGGTCTATTCGTACCCTTCGGCTTCTTGCTGTGGTGGCTTCCCAGACTGGTACGTCTGGGCGTCGTGTGGACCTGCATCACCATGCTCCCAACCCTCGCGGTTCCGTTCCAGAGCTCCCGCTATCACTACGTTCCTCTGGTCGGTATCGCCTTGGTCTTTGGTCTCGTCTGGTCCCGCGTGTATGCACGGCTTGACAGATCTCCCACGGATCATCGAGCCGGACAGTTTCTTTTGTTCTCCGCCACAGCGCTGCTCGCAGCTTTCTTCATCTCAGGAATCCAAAACGAGGAGCAGGACACCGCCCAAATCGGAGAGCTGCATCGACGAGCGGCAGCGTCGTTCGAGGCTGAGATCGTTCCCTTCCTTGACCAGGCCCCGGACGTGATGACCGTCTTCATGAGGACCAAGAACCTCGACATTGCCAACTCTCTCTTCAAGCCGAGGCCCTGGTTCATGCCCGAGACCTACAAGTGGGTCTATCGCCGACCCCATGGAATCCTGGGTCTGGCCAATACCTATGGCTTCGTGTCCTACTGCAGCTATGACCCGGACCACCCTACCCTTTTCGTCGCCCTCCCCCGGAGCGAATATCAAAAGCAACTCGTATCGGGCTCGTTCTCGGTCGTTCTGCACAATTCCACGCCCAACGTGTTCTCACGGGGGAACCGGATCATCCGAGATTCGATACGGCAGACGGCCACCGAACACGACAGCTACTCCCTCCTGCAACCGGGCCGTTTCGATACAAGCTTCCGTGGCTTTGATCAATTGTCTGCCACGGAACCGTAACCCATCGGAGAGAAGTCAAGCAAACCGAAGATCGCTGCGTATTTCGCGCGGTAGTTAATCTCTGGCGAAGTGCGGGCTAATTCTTCACCTCGCCCTCGGCGCCGGCAAGCATCAAGACAAAGTTGCCGACGAGGAAGGGGTCGAGAAAGGTCTCGGAACGGTCCCGCCAGACCCTTGTCGCCGCCTCACCGTGAACGCCACCCGTGAACCCCCTGGACTCAACCATCACGTCGTAGGTATCGGCAATCGCCGTCAACTGGCTGGCAAGATTGGGCCGTCTCGGCACTGATGGAACGGGATAACTGGGCTTTCCGTCCCACCTCATATGGTGCTCGTAGGCGACTAATACGGCCAACGGTGGCGCCTCCGGAAGGCCGCACAACTGGGCGGCGCCCAACACCGTGTGCATCTTGAGGATCTCCCACTCCACGTCACTCAGGTCCTCGTCCCTGTCCAGCAGGGCTGCCGGCAGACTGAGCTTACCGATATCATGCAAAAGTGCCGCCAGGCCGATCGACTGGAGGCTTTGGCCTGTGATTCCCAGGGATCGAGCCTGGGCTACCACCAGCATGGCCACGTTGATGGCGTGGACAAAAAGCTTCTGGTCGAGACTTTTCATCGGCCCCAAAAGCAACAGGGCACGAGTATTCTGGTCCATGCCCTCGACAAAGTGCCACAACATGCGATCGAGCTGTTCGACACTCCCGCTTCGATCCTCCCGGTATCGGAGAAAACCCTCCTGAGCCATGTCAACATCGTGTTCGGAGAACTGAGAACCCCGCACCGAGGCCAGGCCGACATCGCTTCCGGGACCTTCATCAGACAGATTCAGTTGAACCCTGCCGAGAATGACGTGCGCCGTTGAAGCCGGTTCATCAACCGAGGCCAGACCCTCGATCAGGCTGTAACACTCCTCTTTATCCAACCCACGGGCCAGGGTCAAACGCTCGATACCCAATCTCTTCATGGTCCGAATCAGAGGACCCAGGTACATCTGACCGGACCGGATCGGACGATCATCAACAAGAAGCTCGTCGTCGATTACCAGGAACGTCATCGAGTCGCAGCCTCGCTCGTTCAGGCACGATTCGAGCGAACCGACGACGGCGCCGACACCCTCGACAACCTTGGGGTGACTCTGTGGGTAGAGAGCACGATAATTGACCGCGGTCGAAAGGGCTCGGAGCACCGGAAGCGCCTGTGCGGGATCGTTCCTGACCATTTTCTATCTCCCGGTCCCCGATTGTGTGCCGTTTTCCAGGTCTCGACAGATCGCCCGGACCGTGGCATCCGGAGACAAGCGTCCCTTCTTCACCCATGGTCGGCGCTCATTTTCCGGGTACAATCCGAGAGACCGGAAGGCGGCGTGGCGTTCTTCGGTACTGACCAACGCAAACCAGCTGCGGAAGAACTGAGCAATTTCCGGCAACACTCCGGCATCCCCAATCTGACCCAGAGTCTGAAGTGCCCTGAGGCGAAGACGACGTTGTCGGCCGATGGGATCAGGCCGCCGAAGCAGGTCGACCAGTGGTGCGGTGGCCGCACCGATTCCGGCACTGCCGAACACTCCCACCGCCATCTCAGAAACTTTGAGATCATCGTCTGAGAGAACCTTTTCCACCAATTCCGGCGTGATGTCCCCGCCCAGGTCCGGTATGCATTTGACGGCTTCAATCCGCACCCGGGAATCTTCGTGGGCCAATCCTTTCTGCAGCACCTCCAGGGTCAGACCCTCACCAACCCGGCGAAGCAGGGACAAGATATTGCGGATCATGTACCACTGGGAATCATCGAGAAGGGCTACCGACGCCGGAACGACCGAGGAACCCAGCGATACCAGTAAGTCAAAAATATGACGCCTCCGAGACAGCTCGGACTCCTCTCCCAGAACACAGAGCAACTGGTGAATTGAGGTCGGCCCCAACAATTCGATCAACTGATGGACCTGCCCGATGTCGGACTTTTTGACCTCGCCGAGCACATCAACAATCCCCGAGAGGGTGTTGGGTTCTCTCAGGCCTTCAAGACACCGCTCGGCAGCTTCCCTCACCGGTTTGATCTGCTCCCCGGAAGTCGTCATCTCGCGCAAGGCCTCGACGATCCGCGTCGCGGGACCAAACCGCCCCCCGGCCAACATCGCCTTGAAGGTCTCCTGTTGCCGGGAAATCACCGACGTGATCTGCTCGTCGTCAAGAAACGGGCGCTGGAGGAGGTCAATCAGCATCATGGACAAATCGACGTCCAACCGCTGATCGGTGATGGTCTCCAGATAGGGACTGAGGTCCGAAAACATCGCATGCACAGGCACATGGCGTCTCAACTCGACAAAGACGCGATCGTCGAGTGCTCCCGATAAAGGCGCTCTATCAATGTCTTCGTCCGAGAAGACCGAACGCAACTCGGTTGCCAATGCCTCCGGCTCCTGGCGCTGTCGAGATTCCAGGCGCTCAGGCGATGCCTCGATCACCAGCGAATCGACCACCGAAACGACTCTCGGGGCAAAGATGACATCATCCGCCCGGAGACGGCGCAATGACCCAACCATCTTCGCTGCAGAAACGGCACTGCCCAGCGACTTCAACCCGGGCACTGCATCCTCCCGGCCAACCAGTTCCCGAACGGCAGCATCGAGGATGCCCTGCCTCATGCCGTCCGGCATCGCCGAGAGCAACTCTGAGACGTGCCGGGCGGTCGATAGCTGACCACCCTCTTCTTCGCCTTCATCGTCAATCTCAGCCAACGCCTCACCCGCGGTCTGCCCCACGATCCCCTCGAGCACAGTTTCAATCTCGGCCCTCTTTGGATCGGGCTCGACCGAAACCATCTCACCGTCCGTGACACCGTACTGCTGCAGCACCTGATCAACGGCCGCCTGAATCTGAACAAAAGGACTCGGCCCCGACTCTTCGAGTGAACGGCTCTCAATAAACAATCGCCCGTCGCTGAGCAGCCGCTGCAAGATGCGATCCCACAACGAATCCTCACCGCTACCCTCCTCGGGAGCATCAAGAGTCTCGGTCGCCAGTAGGCCGGTGAAGTCGACGGCCTCGACCACAATGTGTCGTACCCCGTGCGCCTCCAATTCGGTCCCCAGACTGCGTTCGGAACCTCGAACCTCACCCCGCGGCAGAAGTCCCAGAAGATGCTCGAGCTCTTCGCTCTCCACACCTTCCGAAAAGCGAAGGACGGCAACCTCAAGAAGATAAAGGGCGGCCGCCAGACGCACAGCCGGGGCCGATTTCAGCTTTTCATCGGGTCCGAGGAGCGAATCTCTGCTGACCCCCAGGGCCAGGCTGCCCGTAGGAGCAACCAGCCCGGCCAAAACCGCATGGGCTCGATCGAGGGCTTGCTGCCGTTCCGGGTGACCAGGCTGGTAAATGGAAAGTTTCTGCCACGCCAAGGCCAATTCCTTGACGAACGAGTTCAGGGAGACAACCAGTTCACTCTGCGGCATGGCCCTACTGTAACCTAACCCGGCAGAATCGGAACGAAAAAAGGTTCCGGCACCATCGGGCCACTTGACTCTCAGGCGTTCAAGCGCCACCCTGTGCTCTAGAGGCCCGGCCGGTAAGTCCTCTCTGAGCGAAAATTGTGAGGAGGCGTGAGATGTGCTTCCGAAAGGCCGCAGTCGTAGTCTCTCTACTTCAAGGACTTACGGAAATGCAGATCACGCCTCATTCGCAATTTGCAGCCGAGATGGAGTTTCCGGCCGGGCCTCTTTGGAGGAGCTCATGTCAGTAGACGACCAAAAGGTCATTTTTTCGATGGTTCGGGTGTCCAAGGTCCACGGTACAAAAACCGTTTTGCGGGACATCTCTTTGGGATTTTTCTACGGCGCCAAGATCGGCGTCCTCGGCCTCAACGGCGCCGGCAAGAGCACCCTTTTGAAGATCATGGCCGATACCGAAGAGCCTTCGGACGGTCAGGTCGTCCGCGCGCCCGGCTATTCGGTCGGTATGCTCGAACAAGAACCGACGATGGAGGCCGGCAAGACAGTGCTGGAAGTTGTCGAGGAAGGCGCGGCCGAATCCAAGGCCCTTTTGGACGAATTCGACCAACTGGCCGAGAGGTTCGCCGAACCGATGGATGACGACGAAATGCAGCGGGTTCTCGACCGACAGGCCGATGTGCAGGACAAGATCGAGGCTGCCGGCGCCTGGGAGCTGGACTCTCGTCTCGAATTGGCGATGGACGCGCTCCGGTGCCCCCCCGCCGACACCGTCGTCGATCACCTTTCCGGTGGTGAGCTTCGCCGCGTGGCCCTGTGCCGGCTTCTGATCCAGCAACCGGACATTCTGCTCCTCGATGAACCGACCAACCACCTCGATGCCGAGTCTGTCGGTTGGCTCGAGCGCCACCTCAAGGACTATCCCGGCACCGTCATCGCCGTCACCCACGATCGCTACTTCCTGGACAACGTTGCCGGATGGATCCTCGAGCTGGATCGAGGCCACGGCATCCCGTGGAAGGGCAACTACTCGTCCTGGCTGGAACAGAAGGAAGAGCGGCTCCGCCAGGAAGAACGATCCGAGGGCCGCCGTCAGAAGACATTGGAGCGGGAATTGGAGTGGATCAAGATGGCGCCACGGGCCCGCCACGCCAAGGGCAAGGCGCGCATCAATGCCTACCAGGACTTGCTCTCCCAGGAACCGGAGCAAATGGTCAGAGACTTGGAGATCTGGATTCCCCCAGGCCCGCGACTGGGCGAAGTCGTCATCGAAGCCGACGCCTTGAGCAAGGCCTACGGGGACAAGCTGCTCTTTGAGGACATGACGTTTTCGATTCCACCCGGGGCAGTGGTCGGTATTGTTGGAGGCAACGGTGCCGGAAAGACCACACTGTTTGAGCTGATCACCACCCAGGTCGAGGCGGACTCCGGCAGTCTGCGACTGGGAGACACCGTCAAACTTGGCTACGTCGACCAGAAGAGATCAACCCTCGACCCGGAAAAATCAGTCTGGGAGGTGATCTCGGAAGGCTCAGATTCCATCTGGCTGGACCGCGTCGAGGTCAATTCCCGAGCCTACGTCGGACGCTTCAACTTCACCGGCTCGGACCAGCAGAAGCCTGTCGGCCTACTGTCAGGAGGCGAGCGTAACCGCGTTCATCTGGCCCGCGTATTGAAAGAAGGGTCGAATGTGCTGATGCTTGACGAACCGACCAACGATCTGGACGTCAACACCCTCAGAGCCCTCGAGGAGGCGATCCTGGCCTTCGCGGGGTGCGTCCTGGTGATCTCGCACGATCGCTGGTTCCTTGACCGGGTTGCAACACACATCCTGGCCTTTGAGGGTGACTCCCACGTCGAATGGTTTCCCGGTCCCTACTCGGACTACGTCGCCGACCGCCGCAAGCGACTCGGTGACCAGGCAGACCGGCCCCACAGGGTCACCTACCGAAAACTGACGCGGGCGTAAGAAGAGCTATCAGCTCTCAGCCGTCAGCTTTCAGCAAGCACCCCTCTTCGACGGGGCGTGCGCCCTGCGCACTCCCGAAGGCCGGGAATGGAAACCAGGGAGACGAGGTGGTTACCCGCCTCCCTGGTCGAATACCCTCAAATACCTCCGTTTCTAGTCAGCGAAGTCCACTACGATAGTCGGATTGAAGTCGCATGTGCTGACATCGAACCCGACGGTGAGTTTCCGTTGGTGTCCGTCGATCTTAACTGCAGCCGACAACCGATACGAGCCGGACGGCAACTGAATTGGGTTGGAGACGGTTCCGTACTCGCGATGGTACTGGAAGGGTCCGCACGGCGGATCCGGCGTTACTGTCTCTAAAGCGAGATTCCTCGCATT
>JAUXDC010000130.1 GCA_030618605.1 Holophagae bacterium
CCCCAGATTTACCTCGTTTTTTCGAATCAGTTCGGGGATAAGTCGCAAGAACCCGCTATCATCTATGACCATGAAGAGACAGTGGCCCGATGTGTCGTTCGAAATGCTGGTTTCCCGGCGTGCGCGCATGCACTTCGGGTTGTCCGACAGCCTGTTTGCCCTTGATGGCAACGTCATTCTGGCCGATCTACGGGCCGCTCGAGAGGCGGCTTCGGCGATTAACGCCATCCGCCGGGCATCCGGAGACGCCGATCGGTCGGTCAGTGCTTCGGACATCAACGCTGCGGGCCTGCTGCACGAGATGATGCATCGCCTGATCGGCATCTACCGTGAAACGGTCGACCCCGATGTCTTCGCCCGTGCACTGAAGGAACTGGAGATCGACCTCGGGGTAACCGCTGTGGAAACCACACTGGAGGCCTTTGTCGAGTCCTTCCCTCCCCGTACCGTTCGGGATGATGAAATCTCGCCCCTCGATTATTTGGAGGGTTCCACGGACGGCATCGCCAACCGGCAGGTGGTGGTCGAAGAGATCGTCCTTCTGTGGCTGGCCAATGCCAACCCGGCCCTTGCGCCACTTCGGGACCTCTTTGATGATGCCGAGTTGGTTCGGACCACTGCCTATTCGGCTGTGGTCAACCGTCTTCAGGCCTTTTTCGCGGGCCGGCCGGGCCTCGAGCGTGGGGGGGCGACCTTGATTGACCTCCTCCGTGAGCCGGCCGCAGCTTCGCCGCATTCTCTCCAGCAGCAGTTGGAATTCATTCGAAATCGTTGGGGCGTGTGGCTCGAGACGATGATGATTCGTCTGCTCGGGGGTCTGGACCTTCTTGCCGAAGAACATCGTCCGGTCTTTCCGCCGGGACCGGGACCCATCGTGGCGCCGACCTACGAACCCTGGTCTGAAGAGGAATTCGAGGCTTTCAGCGCCGACCTCGAGTGGATGCCCAGGGTTGTCCTGATCGCAAAGAACATCTACGTGTGGTTGACACAGTTGTCCCGAGAATTCGAAAGGGAGGTCACACGACTGGATCAGATTCCTGACGAGGCGTTGGATAGCCTGCAAAGCCAAGGTATCACCGGCCTGTGGCTGATCGGCCTGTGGGAACGCAGTCGTGCCTCTGCGACGATCAAAAGGTGGATGGGCGATGAGGACGCGGTGGCTTCGGCCTATTCGCTCCACGACTACATCGTTGCCTCCGATCTCGGCGGTCAGCAGGCTTTCGACGATCTCAAGGCTCGTGCCTGGGAGCGGCGTATTCGAATGACGACCGACATGGTTCCCAACCACGTCGGGATCGACGGTCGATGGGTGATCGAGCACCCGGACTGGTTCATCGGCCTTCCGGACTGTCCCTATCCGGACTACAGCTTCACCGGCGCCGACCTGTGTGCCGACGAAAGGGTGGGGATCTACATCGAAGACGGCTACTGGGACAAGAGCGATGCTGCGGTGGTCTTCAAGCGAGTCGACCACTGGACCGGCGAGGTGCGTTACATCTATCACGGCAACGACGGCACCTCGATGCCGTGGAACGATACGGCACAGCTGGATTATCGCAAGCCCGAGGTTCGGGAGGCTGTGATCCGGACAATCCTCCATGTCGCCCGGCTCTCTCCGATCATCCGGTTCGACGCGGCGATGACCTTGACCCGGAAAAACTTCCAACGTCTTTGGTTTCCGGAGCCGGGGAGCGGCGGCGACATCCCGTCGCGTTCAGGTTTCGGGATCTCTCGGGCCGACTTCGAACGGATGATGCCTGAGGAGTTTTGGCGGGAGGTCGTCGACCGGGTGGGCGTCGAGGCCTCCGATACGCTTCTGTTGGCAGAGGCATTCTGGATGCTCGAAGGCTACTTCGTTAGGACTCTCGGCATGCACCGGGTCTACAACTCGGCCTTCATGAACATGCTGCGTGACGAGGCCAACGACGAGTACAGGAAACTGATCCGGAACACCCTTGAGTACGACCCGCGCATTCTCTCGAGGTATGTCAACTTCATGTCCAACCCGGACGAGGAGACCGCCGAGGAGCAGTTTGGGCGGGGTGACAAGTACTTCGGGATTTGCACCCTGATGGCGACCCTGCCCGGTCTGCCGATGTTCGGCCACGGTCAGATCGAGGGCTACAGAGAGAAATACGGCATGGAGTTCCGGACTCCCCGGTGGGACGAACAACCGGATGAGGGTCTGCGCCAAAGGCATGAAAGCCAAATCTTCCCGCTCTTGCGCCGGCGACGCCTTTTCTCCGGAGTCGAAAGTTTTCGATTGTTCGATCTCATCACCGGAGACGGAGCTGTGGACGAGAACGTCTTCGCCTACTCCAACGAGTTCGAGGGCGAGCGAAGTCTTGTCATCTTCCACAACCGGTTCGGGGACACGGCAGGAAATATCAACAACGCGGCGCCGATGCTGGAACCCTGGCGTGGCGGGGAACAAACTCCGGTTCATCATCGACTTGGAGAGAGTCTGGGCCTGACGGACAGTGAAGATATTTTCGTCGTCTTCAGAGATCTCATCAGTGGTCTGGAGTACATCCGGTCCTCGCGTGAAATCCGTGACCGTGGTCTCTTCGTCCAGCTGAATGCCTATCAGTTGCATGTCTTCTGGCAACTTCGGGAAGTCAGTGACGACGAAGGAGTCTCGTGGGCGCCGTTGGTCAAGGCCTTGCAAGGACACGGTGTGGGGGACATTGAGATCGCCCGTCGGCAGCTGGAGTTTGCGCCGGTGCTGGGACCCTGGCGTCGAGTCCTCGAATTGATGGCCGCAGGGGGTGAGTCCGAGACCCTGGAAGAGGCACTTCTGGTGTGGTTTGTCGCCTGCATGAAATGGGACGGTCTCTCGGGTTCTGCTGCGGGTGCGGTTGTGGAGGCTGTGGAGGCTTTCGAGGTGGCGTTGGGTCGCGAAGCGGCCGAGGATCGTCTGGACGAGGATGAATGCTGTTCTCTGGTATTGGGCGCCTGGACCATGGTTCGGGCGTTGGGTATTTTATTGGGTGATGAGGGGACTACGAACCGTTGGAACCGGTGGCTGTTGGGTCGTGAAATGCTCGAGGTAGCCATCGAGACCGGGACCGACGAACAGGCGTCCGAGGTAGACGTCGCGGCTGTGGCTCTCCTGTTGGCGATCGAGGACTGGCCGCGAGACCTTGTGGCCGGTCTGGCCCCCGACCTGGTATTCGAGGATCTGTTGGTGATCACCGCTGTTCACGATTTTCTCGGTATCAATCCTTGGGACGGTCATCAGTGGTTCCGGCAGGAGTCTCTCGAGACCTTTCTCGGGTGGATGGACACCGCCGCACGGCATTGGATTGGCGAAGAATCCACAGGAGGTGAACAGGCGTTGATCGAGGTTGATCGTTTCCTTGGTGAGGTCAAGGTCGCAGCCGACGCTTCCGGTTTCAGGGTAGATCGCCTGCTCGAAGGGCTTCGGCCCGGTGGGGTAGACGAAGCTTGATGAATCGGTGGCCGTTGGTTCTGGGTTCAATCCTCGGGTTCCTGGTTCTTTCGGCGTGCGGACGGGTCGGTGTCGATACTGTCTCTGTTGAACTGGGGCGGGTCGATTTCATCGCCGATGATCTTCTGTTTGATGTGCGCTCCGGTCCCGGTCCCGGCGGTCGATCGTTCGAGGGGTGCCGGTTCACCCGTGGTTGGGCACGGACCGGCGCCGGCGGAAAGTGGGCAGTCGGGCGCTCTGCTGAAGTGGACGTGCTTGCGGCGCCCAGGGCCTACCGGTTGTGGATCGAGTGCCGTCCCCATCACCAGCTTGACGGACCACAGATCGTTACCGTCGTGGCCGATGGTGAGATTGCAGGAGAGTTTCGGCCTGAGCCCGGGAGATTCAAGTGGTACCAGGTCGAATTGGCCCGGATGAAGGTGGCGGGGACCAGACACATTGAGCTTCTCTTCAGTCAGGTCCGCTTGGGCGAAAGGGAGGCATCAGTCGGGGAGGCCAGGCCGCTAGCCGTAATGGTGCGCCGTTTGGCCCTGACCCGTGGCCCGAAAAAGCCCAACAAACGGGACTGGTCGTCGGCGGTCGTGCGGACCCCCAACGGATTGCGCGTTCGGCGGGCCGGCCGGTTGTATCTCAATTTCAGATCCGAAAAGAATGTCGAAGGGGTCGAGATCGGTCTTCGGTCTCAGGTCGAGGGAGGGGCTCCAGTGCAGCTGACCCTGTTCCATCCCCAAAGCGATACCCAACTTGCTCACAATGTCTTCGATCGCCGATCAGCCGTTGATGGTGGAGTGGATTTGAACGCTGGAGGCCTTGAGGGTGCCTTTCAGATGCTGATCGACGTCGGTGAAGGCGGCTTGGAGATCGACCGACTGGAGGCCAGAGTTCGGCGAAGAGCCTCAAGAGCAGCTGCAAAGGAGCCAATAGAGACGGCGGGGCCTGCCTCACGTCCCGACATTGTCGTCATTGTGCTCGACGCGACCCGGGCCGACCACAGTGGGTCCACCTACGGCTATTCAAGGGACACCATGCCGAATATCGCCCAACTCGCCGAGGGCGCGATGGTCTTTGAGAGGGTTTTTGCCCAGGCGCCCTATACAACCTGCTCGGTCCCGACGATGTTCACCGGCTTGGGTTGGGGAGCGCACGGTGTGGTCGAGGGACGGGATCGATTGTCGGAGGATGAGGAAACACTGGCCGAGTCCCTGCAGGCATCCGGCTACAAAACCATCGGCATCACGGCGACCCCGAACAATTCGGAGCGTTTGGGCATGGCCCAGGGATTCGACGAATTCGTTCAACTCTGGGAGGGGACTGATTGGCGGACATCGATCGACCCGATGTTTGCGGTGGAACGATTGGAAGCCCTTTTGCAGGGAGGCCTGGACGAGAAACCTCTCTTCTTGATGCTACACCTTGTGCCGCCCCATTCGCCCTACACCCCTCCTCTGGATTTCCGCCATTGGTCCGATCCGGAGTACGACGGTCCCTGCGATGGTACGAACAAGTACCTCAAGACCATTCGTGGGAATCGTCAAGCCGTTTCATCGGCCGATCTCGACGAGCTGGTGGCCTTGTATGACGGGAATTTAAGGTTTTCGGATGCTGCCGTTGGGCGGATCCTGGAGGCGTTGGAAGGTGTGGGCAGATTGGATAGGGCCGTCGTCGTCATCACCTCGGACCATGGCGAGGCATTCTTTGAGCACGGGCGCCTTGACCACAATACGACGGTCTACGACGAGATGCTGCAGGTGCCGCTGATAGTCCGGCTACCACCGTTTTTACAAGCTCAATCGATTGATTCCTCGCGACTGATCAGTCTCGAGGATCTGACGCCGACCCTGCTGGGGCTTGCCGGTAGCAGGCCCTCAAATCGTTCGACAGGGATCGATTTTCTAAAGGGGCCGATACGGACCGATATTTTGCATCGAAGCTGGACCGGGGGGAATCTCTTCGGTTTTCGGACGGATCGATGGAAATTGATAGCCAATCGTGACGGCCGACTGGACGAGCTCTACGATCTCGGGGCGGATCCAATAGAAATGGTCAATGTCATCCTCAGGTTCCCGGGTGTCGTGTCCTCATTGGCTGCCCAGTGGGACCGAACCGAGCACTTGCTCCCGCCCCAACTGGATATTATCGATGTCGGCATGACCGATGGGGAGAAGGCCATGCTCCGGGAGTTGGGGTACATCGACTGACCCGGGAGTGCCGCTGCGGAGACTCCGGCATTTGATACTCGGAACTGGGCACTTGAAACTGCGAGCCGGAGGAGTCGGATCTACCGAAGATCCTCCCGAACCGGATGAAAGGCGTCGATTACCCGGCAACGGGTGACCGACCGACCGGAATGCACGGCGCCCGAGGGGGTCACCGCGACGTCGCCTGCCTCCAGCCGTGAGGTCTCACCGTCGATGTTCAGTTCGAATACGCCCTCGATCACCGTGGTGATCTGCTCGTGGGGATGGCTGTGTTCTGGGAGGTCGGTGCCCGGATCGAACGACCAGAAAGCCATGGTCATGCTTTCGGAATGCACGAAACGAGCTTCGGTTCCTGGCAGGAGATGCCGGATCTTGAGGTCGGAGAGCGAGTAGGTTGTTGATGACATCGAAACCGCCTTTCACCTTCATCATGGTACCTCTATTGAGTGTGGTGGCCTATAGCTTGACAGTTGGACAGGACCTGTTTATATTCACCCTCCCAACGGATTGAGTTGGGAGGTTAGCTCAGCTGGTTAGAGCACCTGGTTTACACCCAGGGGGTCGTGGGTTCGAGTCCCTCATCTCCCACCAGCCCTTTTGGGTCTTTGAAAGACATTACGCGGGGTCGTAGTTCAGCTGGTTAGAACGCCGGCCTGTCACGCCGGAGGTCGCGAGTTCGAGTCTCGTCGGCCCCGCCATTTTTTTGAGGTCGCCCTTTCGGGCGGCCTTTTTTGTTGTGTCTGGGCCGATGAGACTCGCGTCACGATGTTCGCCCCCGTTTTTCGTACCCCGGTTACCTCCAGGGTCGTTTTGAGTGGAGTTATCCTCGAGCTTTCGGCTTCCCGGGGTCAAGTTTTTGAGTTTTGTCTTGGAGGAAAGTCGTCTCGTTGCGTCATTTAACGACGGGTAGCGACAATTCGTCAGGTTTGAGTCAGGCAACTGTCAGGACTTCGTCAGAAACAAGAATTCTGACAATTTGGGGGCTGTCTTCGTGCTAGTTTTCGGATTGGCCGCTGCTCTCTGGACTCTTCGCGGTACCTGGTACCGATTGTGATCGAGAAACTCAGAAGTCTTTGAGGGTTGGACCGGCTGAAAGGACTGAGCATGTCCCGTGGTTTCGATTCGACAAGCTGGGCCCTGATTCTCGGAGGTTCGAGCGGCTTCGGTCTGGCGACGGCTACCAAACTTGCGGCCAACGGCATGAACCTGGTGATCTTCCACCGTGACCGGCGCGGCGCCATGGCCAGAATCGAGGAGGACTTCGCTGCACTGATGAGCGAGGGTGTCGAGGTTCTGAGCTTCAACGTCGATGCCTTGAATCCTGACGTCCGAAATCAAAAGCTGGACGAGGTTGCTGAACACCTCGGTGACGACCGCATTCACCTTCTGCTTCACTCCATTGCCTTCGGGAACCTCAAGTTGTCGGTGGCCGAGAAACCGGCTGATGACTCTGCCGTCTGCGCCTTGGCCGAACGCCTCGGCATCGAAGTTGAGCAGTTGCAGAGCGCGGCCGATGAGCTCTTTTCAGGCGGCGCCGATCGACTGCAACTCCTGGCGACTCCACCGCAGTACTCGGCCTCGCTCTTCCTGGAAGAGGAGGACCTCGCCCGGACCATCCATGCGATGGGCACCAGTCTGCTCGGTTGGGTTCAGGCTATTCACGGGCGCGGTCTCTTCGCCGCCGACGCCCGGGTGCTCGGCCTGACCAGTGAGGGCAATACCATTGCCTGGAAGGGCTACGCTGCCGTGGCCGCCGCCAAGGTCGCCCTGGAGTCGGTTGCCCGTTCCATTGCCGTGGAGTTTGCTCCGTACGGTATCCGCTGCAACGTGCTCCAGCCCGGAGTCACCGAAACCCCGGCCCTGCGCCTGATTCCCGGCAACGCCCATCTCAAGGCCGAGGCCCGGTCCAAGAACCCCTTCGGCCGCCTGACCCAGCCTGAGGACGTGGCCGACATGGTCTACCTGATGGCCCAGCCCGAAGCGGCGTGGGTCAACGGCGCCCTGATTCGGGTGGACGGCGGTGAGCATGTGTCAGGAGTACGCCAATGAGCCTCTATCTGCACGGCTTCGGCCACTATCATCCCGAGACCGAGATCACCAATCAGTTCTTCGAAGAACTGGATATCGGTACCAACGACGAGTGGATCATGGAGCGCGTGGGCATCCGCTCACGGCGGACGGTGCTGCCCCTCGACTATATTCGCCACACCCGAAACTCCGACACCCGGGCCTCCAACGAGGCCGCGGTCTTGACCAATGCTGAGGCCGGTGCACATGCCGCCCGAATGGCTGTGGGCCGGGCGGGGATCAACATGGACGATATTGGCCTGGTTATCGCAGGTGGTGTCGCCCCGGACACAGTATCTCCAGCCGAAAGCTGCAACATTGCCAATGAACTGGAACTCGAGGTGCCGGCCTTCGATGTCAACTCGGCATGCACCAGCCTGATCGCCGCCATGCATTTACTTGCCGGGATGCGCCCCGAGGCCCTTCCGCCTTATGTGCTGGTCGTGGCTTCCGAGCGCCCGACCTGCTCGGTTGACTACAACGATCGAGCCGGTTCAATACTGTGGGGTGACGGCAGTGCCGCCGTCGTGGTGTCGGCAACCATCCCGGGCCCAGCAGCGCTGGGCGGCACTCGTCTGGCGTCAAGCCCAGCCGGCTGCGACAAGGTGGTTTTGCCGCGCACCGGCCATTTCCGCCAGGAGGGGCGTACGGTTCAGACCTTTGCCATCAAGCGCACGACCAAGATTCTCAAGGAAATGATCGGCGAATATTCGGATGCCGAACGCCGATTGCATTTCATCGGTCACCAGGCCAATCGCGGCATGCTGGATTCGGTATGTCGCTTGACTGGGCTTCCGGAAGACCGCCACCATACGAACGTCGAATATTTCGGCAACACCGCCGCCGCAGGATCGCCGTCAGTGATCTCCCAGCGCTGGGATTCGTGGACCGGCGGTGACGACATCGCTGTGATCGGAGTCGGTTCAGGCCTGACATGGGGTGGTTTCATGATTCGTTTTGGAGAAGAGATTTGAAATACCAGGACTTTTGCAGTCAGACCTCTTTCAGCCTGGAGGAGATCCTGGCCTTCGGGCATGGGACACTGCTCGAAGATGCGCCTGAGGGTTTCGCAGCACGTTTCCCTATCCCACCGATGCTGATGGTCGATCGCATCACCAGCATCGAGACTCACGGCAAGCGTGGCCGTATCGTCGCCGAGCGAGACGTGCGCCTCGATGACTGGTTCTTCCAGTGCCACTTCATCGGCGATCCGGTTCAGCCCGGCTGTCTCGGTGTTGATGCCGTGTGGCAGCTGATCGGTTTCTACTGCGCCTGGAAGGGCGGCCTCGGCGCCGGCCGGGCCCTCGGCTGCGGAGAGGTGGAGTTCACGGGCCAGATTCGACCCTACGACGGCACGGTGACCTATGCCATCGACATCGTTCGCTTTGCTGACCTGCCGGCCTCGGGTTCCTCCATTGCCATCGGAGACGCCGTGGTCAGCGTCGATGGCGAGCCGATCTACACCATCAAACGGGCCAAGGTTGGCCTCTTCCGTGACATCCAGTATCCCGACTATCCCCTGCGTTCGGCCAACTCCACAGGCGGGAAGATGGAATCATGATAAACCCTCATATCCCACCAGCTTCCTACTGCGGCCGACGATGCATCCCCACCCAGCGGCGTTTTCTCGCCTCGGGGTGCTCAACGTACCTTTGGGTACGCCTCCGCGCCCCTCGGGTCGAAAACGCCACTGGGCACGGCCCCTCGCCGTCCTCGCAACGAAAGTTGGTGGGATATGAGGGTTAGTGGCTTCGACGCCGCCACGATCCTCGAACATCTGCCGCAGCAGGAGCCCTTCAGATTCGTCGACCGGATCCTGGAGGTCGACGACGACCATATTGTTGCCACCTACCGTTTTCGGCCTGAAGCCGACTTCTATCGCGGCCACTTCCCCGGCAATCCCGTGACCCCGGGGGTGATCCTGATCGAGTCCATGGCCCAGGTCGGTGTGGTGGCTTTGGGCATCTATTTGCTGTCCAAGGAAAAACCCGAGGAGGTGGGAAACGTGGTCGCCATGTTTTCAGACGTGGCGATGGATTTCACCGGTGTCGTACGGCCCGGTGACGAGGTGACGATCACCGGGTACAAGCAGTTCTTCCGTCGGCTCAAGTTGCGTTCCAAAGTGGAGATGAAGCTTGCCGACGGCACGACGGTGGCCTCCGGCACAGTATCCGGAATGGGAGTAACACGATGAGCAGACGAGTCGTCGTCACGGGTCTCGGTGTGGTGTCGTCAATCGGCAACACGATGGATGAATTCACCGCCTCCCTTCGGGAGGGGATCTCGGGCGCACAGGTGCACCCGGCCATGGTCGAGTATCGCTTCGGCTGCCATGTGGCGGCGGTCCCCATCGGCGTCGACGAACTGGCTGAGCGGTATTTCGACCAGGAGATATTGCTGGCCATGAACTCAGGCCATCGCATGGCACCGATCGCCTCCGTCGACGCCTGGACCGACGCCGGATTCGAGCGCCCCGCAAGCGACGATGATGCGGTCAACTGGGACACCGGCGCCATCATCGGGACCGGAGTGGGTGGGCTTGATACCACCGGCGGCAAGATCGTTCCCCTGACCGACGCGGGCAAGGTGCGCCGGATCGGCAGCACGGGCGTCGAGCAGGTCATGGCGTCC
>JAUXDC010000305.1 GCA_030618605.1 Holophagae bacterium
TCCGCCGAGTTGCGACACGGCGCCAAAGGCGTACTGATGACCGACTCCGGCGAGATCGGCGCCCTGTTCACCGTAGTTGCCGTCGGCCCTACTGAGAGCCTGGGCCGCATTAACGACTACGCCCGGGGCATATTCAACAAGGATCTTCGAACGGGGCGTTTCCGAAGCTATGTCGACCAGGTCGTGGCCGGAACCGGCTTCGCCAACATCCACTGGCTCAACCTGGTGATGTTGGCCATCGGGTGCCTCTTCATCTATCTGGGAATCCACAAGGAGTTCGAACCCTTGCTGTTGGTGCCGATCGGTTTCGGCGTCCTGATCGGGAACATCCCCCTCCCGATGCAGATCTTCGATGCGATTTCTGTCTATATGGTCGACCCGGTGACCCACCAGTACACCTTCAATACCACCGGCAACTCGGTCATGGGTTTGATCTATTTCGGAGTGAGGTCAGGCCTGCTGCCTCCGCTGATCTTCCTCGGGATCGGGGCCCTGACCGACTTCAGCGCCCTCCTTTCAAATCCAAAATCTGTTCTCCTCGGCGCCGCCGCCCAGGTCGGGATCTTCTCGACCTTCCTTGGCGCCCTCTGGCTGGGATTCTCGCCGGCAAACGCCGCCGCCATCGGCATCATCGGAGGCGCCGACGGGCCGACGGCGATCTTCCTGGCGTCCCGACTGGCCCCGTCCTTGATCGGTCCCATCGCCATCGCCGCCTACTCCTACATGGCCATGGTGCCGATCATCCAGCCACCGATCATGAAATTACTGACGACTCGCGAAGAACGCCTGATTCGAATGAAACCCGGACGAGTTGTGGGCAAGAGAGAACGAATTCTCTTCCCCATCGCCGGGATGATCCTGACAGCACTGGTTGCCCCAGGAGGTCTGCCTCTCCTGGGCATGCTCTTCTTCGGCAACCTGCTCAAAGAATCTGGGGTGACCGGAAGACTGTCCAAGACCGCTTCTTCCTCACTTCTGGATATCTGCACCATCCTGCTGGGTGTCGCCGTCGGCGCCTCGACCTCGGCACAGGTCTTCTTGACCCGGCAGTCCATTCTGATCTTCGTCCTGGGGTGTGCGGCCTTTGCCATCGCCACCGCCGGCGGGGTGCTGTTCGCCAAGTTTCTCAATCTTGTCAGCAAGACCAAGATTAACCCGTTGATCGGCGCCGCCGGCGTCTCCGCCGTACCCGATTCCGCCAGGGTCGTGCACCACGTCGGCCAGGAAGAGGATCCGACCAATTATCTTCTGCAGCACGCCATGGGCCCGAACGTCGCCGGCGTCATCGGGTCGGCCATCGCGGCCGGCGTGTTTCTCGGCATTTTTTGAGACCCGGAACAAGGAGTTCTCATGAGTCAGATCATTGCCTGCGTACCCAACATTTCCGAAGGCCGTGACCAGCGGTTCATCGACGACCTGATCGCCCGTTTGGAGGGCATCGACGGATTGATCATGCTGGATGTCGCAGTCGACCATGACCAGAATCGAACGGTCCTCTCCTTCACCGGCACCAAGGAGGCCATCTTCGAAGGCGGCCTGCTGCTCTACGATCTCTCACTGAAGAAGATCGACATGCGGCGGCACGAAGGCGATTACCCCAGGGTCGGCGCCGTAGACGTCTTCCCCTTCGTCCCGCTCAAGGGTGCCGACATCAAGGTCGCCAAGATGTGGGCGGATGAATTCGCCGAGATCGTTGCCCAACGATTCTCACTCCCGGTCTATCTCTTCGCCGCCTCGGCCAGGTACCGCTACCGGAGAGACGTGCAGAACATCCGGCAGGGTGAATACGAGGGTTTCGCGGAGAAAATGAATGATGTCCGATGGAAACCCGACCTCGGGCCCAACGATTTTCCCGCGGACAAAGGCGTCACGATCATCGGCGCCCGCCAGCCTCTGATCTCGTTCAAGGCCTACCTTTCGACCCACGATTTACAGACAGCCAAAGAGATTGGCCATCTGGTGGCCGACACCTCGGGCGGGCACATCAGGGCCGTCCCTGGCCAGGACCATGACAAGGGCTATGTCTACCTCTCGGTGGCCATTACCAACTACCTGACGACTCCTCTTTATCGTGTTGTGGAGAACATCCGGCTTGAAGGCCGACGGTTCGGTGTGAAAATCAGGCGTACCGAGATCACCGGCCTGATCCCAGAGGTCGTCCTGATCCGGGCGGCGGAGTACTACCTGGGCCTGCAGACGTTCGACCACGAGAGTCTCCTGGAGCGCAATATTCAGAAGCATCTGGATGGAAAGTTTCTGTTTGGTCGATAGCCGGGCGTGGGTTTTGGCCGATGAGCATGATTACCTCCGGATCGTTTTCAATGAAACAAGGCTCGACCGAGCCTACTTGGCTCAGGTATGCTCCACCGATGAATATGCACACTCGAATTTCAGTCGTCCTCGCCTTGGCCTTAGCCCTGCTGCTTCCCGGATGTTCGTCTCTCAGCATCGATCACGAGTGGGATCACGCTATAGATTTCAGCCAATACTCCTCCTTCGCCTGGATCCCCCAGAACGAGGGGCCCTCGGGCGAACAGCAATTGCCGGAACACCTGGATATCAGGCTCCGCAGGGTGGTCGACGACATCATGATGGACACCAAGGGCATCAACCGGGTTGTCGCCCCACCCCAGGCTGACCTTCTCTTCGCCTATTACATCAACACCACGAAGGAAACGCGCGTCGACTACACCGTCTATGCCGGGTATTACGGAGGCTACGGTTACGGCGGCTGGTCGGGTTATGGCTATGGAGCCGGCTACGGAGGCTACGGCGGAGGCGGCGGAGTCAGCAAGGTCAGAGAGTACTCCACAGGCACGCTGGTGCTGGACATCATCGACCGGCGCACCAAGACCCTGGTCTGGACCGGTGTCATTGAGGGTGACGCCAAATACGATAATCCCTCCGGACAACGTGTCGAGGATGTCATGAGCAAGTTGCTGAAGGGCTTCCCCCCGAACTGAGGGAGGCGATCAGCTTTCCGCTCTTGAATAAGCTGAGCGGAATTGAGACAATTCCATCGATGGGTGATCAATCGTCGTCTGAACTCTGGGCACAGGGGAGTCTCTCCTTCTTCTCTCCCTTGGAGCTGCTGGCGCGCCTGGGCGATCGATCATTCTCCGGGCGCTTGAGCCTGGTGTCCTCGGGGCCGCCCCGCCGTGTGGTAACACTCCACATGGAACAGGGCGAGCCTGTCCTCGCCGTCGGGACCGGCATCCCACGGGACCTTCTCCCTGATGACGAAGGCTATCGATCTCGCCAGATCTTGCTCGACGCCCTCGGCTGGGCCAACGGTCGCTTCAGCATTACCGTCTCGCAACCGGGAAACGTCCGCGCCAACCATCGAAAGCAGTTGGGCACTCTCGAGGGACTGACACTGGCCGGGGAGGCCCGAAAGCGATCATGGGAAAAATGCGTCGGCGTACTTCCGGGCCCCTGGGACCAGGTTACGGTCACGGTCGGCACACCTGGAGATCACGACCGGCAGGACATGGTCGAAGCCGTTATCTTCGCCCACATCGCCTCCGGCCCGGCAAAACTTCAAGACCTGGCCCGCCGGACACAAATTGACGAACACGTGGTACTGGAGACAATCACACGGCTGATCGACGCCGGCGACCTGCGACTTGACCTCCCTGAGGAAATGACCTTTGCGGATACCGGCGCTCTCGAAGAGGCGGTCACCGATCTTCTCAAGAAGCTCCAGGACGGGAGCAGCACCGGACACAGGTTGAAGATAACCGTTCTCTCCTGGTCTTCGGCCACTTCCTTCCGGGCGGTCGATGCCCTTTTCGGACGAACCGGAAATCCTCCGGAAGACATTGAAGGCCTCGCTCAATTTCAGGTGATCTTTGATGAAATCAAACTGAATGGTGGGAAAGCCGTTGAAGTTCTGGCCTTTCGGTTCGATGCATTCGAACCCGATTTCTGCGCCCCTTTGGTGCAGGACTGCCATCTATTTCTTCTTTTTTCCGATCTGGAATCCGGTCACCTCTGGAGCGAAGACGGACCACTGGTGGAGCGCATCAACAACCTTCGCAACATGTACCGAGGCGCCTCCGTCGCCGGACGAATCACCGTCGGCGCCAGCGCCGCCACCGATCCGGGATGCGACGTTCTTCTGCCTGAGTTGGGACGCTACCTGAGTTGGGACCAAATCCAGGACGGCTCCTTTCTTCTGAACCTGCTCAAAGAGGTCTGCAAGAGGTTAAGTTAGGAAGCTGGGACGCCAGGAGGCCTTTTCAAACTTCAAACTTCACCCTTCCTCCACCTCCCCCCCTCTCCCCCTCTTGCTCATCCC
>JAUXDC010000124.1 GCA_030618605.1 Holophagae bacterium
CTCAAGATGCAGCAGGAACAGCAGGAGCAGGAGAACCAGGAACAAAACGAAGATCAGGAAGACGAGGAAGAGCAAGAAGAGCAAGAGCAACAGGAAGGGGATGAGGATCAACAGCAGCCGACGCCGACACCCAATCCTTCGGGCGAACAGGGCCCGCAGCCGACCCCGACCCCTGATCCCAGCGGTGGTCTTTTCGACGCGTTGGATCGGGCCGAGGCCGAAGCCCGCGAGGCCATGCAGACGCCCGTACCCCAAAGCGGGAATGTGGAGAAGGACTGGTGAGAGTTCCGGGGCGCATCAGTCAGAGCATTCGACGTTGCATGTTGCACGTTCAAGCTTCGGTGTTCTCTCCCCCCGTTACAGGTAAGGGGTTAGGGGTTAGGAAGTCAGGGGTTGGTAATTCAAAATTCAAAATTCAAAATTCAAAATTTCTCACCTCTCCCTCTCCCCCTCTCCCACTCATCTGTCGGGGGTATGCAGCCAGGGGCGCGGCCTTCCTGGTCTGCCTGGCGGTAGGGGCGACGGCCCTGGCCGCGGAGCCTTCGCTCCGGGTGGGTCTGGAGCCGCAGCGTCTCGGTAGTGAAGATCTGACCCGATTGACCGTGCAAGTCGTCGAACCGGGGAACGACCGCCCAGAGCCCAATCTTGGACAACTGGTCAATTTCGAGGTCGTTCAGGGACCGTCAACCGAGACCCATTTCAGCTGGGTCAACGGGCAGTCAACGTCATCCTTGAGTCTCAGCTGGATTCTGCGACCCCTTGGAGTGGGTTCGGCTGTGGTTGGTCCGATCACCGTCAGGCTCGGCGCCCGTGAACTTGCGGGTGGGGCGGTGACGGCGGAGATCGTGCCCGGCTCGGTGCACCAGCAGCGAAGAACCAGACGCACGGGGCCGTTTGGTGGGGTCGATCCCTTCGCCGAGTTCTTCGGCAATTCCCGACGACCCGCTCGCGAGGCGAAGGTCGAAATGCGACACATCCTCTCTCGGTCGAAGGTCGCCGATGGACGACCGCTGGTGGCAAGTGTTGTCCTGGATACGACCGGTGGTGGCGTTGACGGTTTCGAGTGGGTTGACGTACCCAAATATCCCGGGTGGTGGGTTCAGCGGCTGGAGAATCCCGAAAAAGTTGAGGCCGAGGTCGTCGAGGTCAACGGAGAGAGCTTTAATCGTTTCATTCTGGCTCGCTTCGTCCTGATACCCCTCAAGCCTGGGACCCTTCAAATTCCTGCGGCCAAGGCCCGAATCGGGTTCCGGGGTCAGAGTGTCTTTGCGCCCCATACGGTTGTCGAACGCTCGACCCGGACGGTGGACGTCGTCGTTACGCCGAGGCCGGCCGCGCCTCCCTGGTTCTCCGGTGCGGTGGGAGACCTCCGGTATTCGGCCGCAATCACACCCGACGTGATTCCTTTTGGGGCCTCTGCGGTCGTCACGATCACCCTGGAGGGCAGAGGAAATCTGCCTCTGGTGCAGGCGCCGGCCCTGTGGCCTGCATGCGAAGATTGCGAGACCTATCCTCCGGAAGAAGGAAGTGCGGTAACGATCGACCGGTCAGGCATTCGCGGCTCTCGGAGTTGGAGTATGACCTTGCTGCCAGGGACGTCGGGTGAGCTCATTCTCGAGCCGGTCACGCTGGCGGTTTTCAATCCCGCCTCCGGTGCTTATGAGAACCAACGCCTCGGCCCCTTGACCTTGATGGTCGAGGCGCCCATCCCTACGCCGACTCCGGTCAGGCATGTTCCTGCCGCAGGGGTTGCCGACGGACACGACGACGGTCTGGGGGATCAACCGGAGTTCGAGTCGGGACGAGGAGATCCGTCTGATGTGCCGATCTGGGTCATCATCGGCAGTGCCCTGCTGATTGGTGTCTTCGGTGGAGGACTCCTGGCTTGGTTGGTCACCCGGCGGCGCGGCGGATTGATTCCGGCCCGAAAGGCCGGGCAGACGCCTGCTGAGAGGGCGCGTGACTTGCAGTTGTCGATGGAGCAGTGGTGGGTTGCTTTGCCCGAGGACCAGAAGTTCGGCGCCAGAGAGGCCGAGATGAAAGCCGTTCGAAAGGCCCTCGAGGCCATTCGTTTTGCTCCTGGGCGAGCAGATCATAGTGAAACCGCCCGTGACCTTGAGAA
This sequence comes from Holophagae bacterium, assembly GCA_030618605.1. GTDB lineage: Bacteria > Acidobacteriota > Thermoanaerobaculia > Thermoanaerobaculales > Sulfomarinibacteraceae > DAOWGJ01. Next base: position 2,123 of record JAUXDC010000124.1, read on the forward strand.
GCGACTGCGTGCTTTGGTGAGATAAGCTGTCCGCTGGGGCGCGAAGGTGGTGGGGACTGGGATTGTAGGGGCGGACCCCCGTGTCCGCCCAATCTGGATCCACGGTCACGCCCAGACTCATAAACTGAGGGGTCAACGCCGTGATCGACCGTGACAGGGCGGACACGGGGGTCCGCCCCTACGGGTGTCGGGGTTGCATTCAGTCGCAAAGAACCTAGCCCTGTGTTGCGGTACCGACTGAGTTCACGATGCGCAATCCGAGTTACGCGCTCCCGTCTTGCTTCCCAGCCTCCCAGCCTCCCAGCGTCCCAGCTTCCTGGCCTCCCAGCCATATTCCCGAGTACACTGGTTCCGATGAACCTCACGCCTGATGTCAAGACGCTTGCTCAAAAGGCCCTGGAGCCACACCTCGAGCGCCAGCGTTACACGGCTTTGACCATCCCTCGCCTGGACCTGGGGCCCTTTCTGGTGGAGATTCTGAGCAAAGCCAACGACTTTGTGCCCTCGGAGGCCGGTTCTTTTTTGATGGACCGTCCGGGCGACCGGGTCGGCGGAGATGGACCGGACCTTTATTTTCTGGCGGCCTTCGGGCCATCGGCCGAGACCGTGCTGGGGCGTACGCTCCATTCGAGTGACGGGGTCGTCGGACGGGTCTTTAGGACCGGCGAGCCCTATTTGATGGTTGATCCTCCGGCAGATCGTCACTTCTGTGACCGTTTTGATGCGGCTTCGGATTTCAAGACCTCCGGTGTCGTTGCCGTTCCGATCAGGATTGAACATGCGGTCTGTGGGGTCCTCGAATTGGTCAATCGGAGGAGTGGGACCTACACCTCGCAGGACGTAGGTATTCTGGAGGTCTTTGGAGCCTACACCTCCGCCTTTCTCGAGAATCTTCTCGATGCGCGGCGAGCAGGTGAGATGGCCCGAAGGGACGACCTCAGCGGCCTCTACAACGATCGGTTCTTCCACCATCGATTGACCGAGGATCTCGTGCGAGCCGATGTCGCAGGGGCTGAAGTCGCCTTGCTCTTCCTGGATCTTGACAACTTCAAGGCGGTCAACGACACCCTGGGCCATTTGGCGGGCTCACAGGTCTTGAAAGAGTTTGCGGTCTTGTTGTCTCAGGCGGTCGATGTGCCCGAGGCGACTCTGGCACGCTACGGTGGTGATGAATTCGTGGTCATCCTGCCGGGGTTTGATGCCGATGAGGCAGCGAAGGTTGGAGAGAGGATCTGTGAATCGCTCCGAGGGGCGACCTTCCTCCGGGGGAGTTTCACCTGGGCTGACGGACCAGTCAGCCTCCGTTCGGTCTTGACCGTGTCCGTTGGTGTTGCCGTTTATCCTCTGCACCTCCCTCGGTCGGGATCGACCGATCTGAAGAAAAACCTGCTGATGCGAGCCGCCGACCTGGCGATGTACCGGGCCAAGGAAGAAGGCAAGGACCGTGTTGTCGTCGCGCCGGTAGTGTCATCGTAAGAGGGCATTTGTTCAACCGATTTTCCAGCGAGATCAATGCATCGAACGCCAAATTGGCAGACTGAAACGGTGGAACGAGCCGGTGAGGTTCTCCGCAAGATGGTAAGAGAGCTATTTGCCATGAGCCGTTAGCTATTAGCAAGGCAACCTCGCGTCTTTCAGATCGACGGGTTCCTGAGCTAACCGCTGAAAGCTAACGGCTAAAAGCTCCCCTTTTGGTTCCGGCTCGTGCAGGTTGGGAATTTGGCATGCCCTTTGCTTGGTTACTAAGAGGCGAAGTCTCTACGATACTTAGGGCTCGATGCCCACAGGAGGTCTTGATGAAAATTGGTTCGAATAATGTACTTTCCCTCGCTGCCGTTGTGGTGGTGGCGGTTCTCTTTGGAATGATGCTCTCGGGCGGCTTGGACATGACCCAGACTGTTGGGGCCGATCGTTCCGACAGCAGTGAGCAGGCAACTCCGGCGGCGGTCAATTTCCTGGCACCTGACTTTGTTGCCCTTTCCGACCGGGTCATACCCTCTGTCGTTTCCGTCCGGGTGATCGACTTCCGGTCGGCCCGTGAACAGGCTCCACAGGATCGTTTTCACTTCTTCTTCCGCCAGCAACCGACTCCGGATGATGAAGAGCCGATGCCGCGACGTTCTGAAGGTTCGGGTTTCTTCATTACCGCGACAGGCGAGATCATCACCAACAATCACGTCGTCGAGGATGCCGATAAGATTGAGGTCGAATTGGTCGACGGCACAACCTACGCGGCCGAGGTTGTCGGCTCTGATCCGGCGACCGATTTGGCATTGATCCGTGTCAAGAAGGGCAGTGGGAATTTTCCACATCTGCCGTTGGGGGATTCGGAAACCTTGCGTGTTGGTGAGTGGGTGATGGCAGCCGGAAACCCGTTGAATATGGACCATACGATTACGGTCGGAGTCGTCTCTGCCAAAGGCCGGGCGCTCGGCCTCTCGGACCGTTCGTTCGAAAACTACATCCAGACCGATGCCGCCATCAATTTCGGGAACTCCGGGGGACCGCTGGTCAACCTTCGGGGTGAGGTCATCGGGATCAACGCCGCGATCAATTCCAGGGGCCAAAACCTCGGATTTGCCATTCCGATCAATACGGCCGCCAGGATCGTTCCGCAGTTACGGGAGCACGGCAAGGTGATCCGCGGTTATCTTGGCGTTTCAATCAACAACATCGACCAGAAGGCCCAGGGCGCCTTCGGCCTTGAGTCCAGAGAGGGTGCGATGGTGGTTTCGGTGACCGAGGATTCACCGGCGGAGGAGGCGGGCCTGACTCACGGTGATGTGATCATCGGGGTTGACGGCCAGACAATGGAAGATACCCGAACGTTGATCGACACCGTGGCCGCACTCCCGCCGGGACGCGTCGTGACGTTGGACGTGATCCGCGACGGCAAACGGCAGGAGTTCAAGGTCACCCTTGGCGAACGTGACGCGGATGCTGAGACGTCTCCCGTCGACAAGGGTGATGACGACGATGCGGATGCCGCCGCCGAGAGGATCGGTGTAGCGGTCACAGCCGTGGATGAGCGTGTTCGGCAGATGGCCGGCATCGATGACGAAGTCACCGGTGTCATGATCACGCGTGTTCGACCTGATTCTCCTGCCGGTCTTGAAGGTCTTGTCCGGGGAGATATTATCCTCGAGGCCAACGGCCGGAAAGTCAAAAGTCCCGAAGATTTGCTCGGCCAGGTGCGTGACGTCAAAGAGGGTGGTTATCTCCGGCTCTATGTCTTGCGTCCCCGGGCGGAGCGTTCCTTCTTCTCCATTCTGGAGCTCGGAGAGTAAGAGCCCCGATCAATCAACAGACAGGCGGGCCGTCAAGGCCCGCCTTTTGTGTTTTTCTGTGTTCGATGCGCGCAGCGCCTCTTTCTCAGAGGCTGGAGGGCAGAGGCCCGGACACTTTCCAGATTGTCGTCAAACAACCGGCCTCTGCACTTCAGGCTTTGAGTGAGGCTTTTAGTTGGCGTTTCCGTCACCGATCGGCGGCATTTCCTGGCCCGCCGGAGGATCTGTGATCGCACCGAATTTCTGCTCATAGAGCCTGATGTTATGGCTCAAGGCCTTGATCAGCTGTTTGGCGTGGAACGGCGTCATGATCAGGCGGGAGACGATGGGGATGTCTTTGCGTCCCGGGAGGGTCCTGCCGAAGTCGAATAAAACCTCGGTGTAGTTGTGGGCAATGCTGACGAAATTGGTGTACTGGCCCATCGATATCGAAGGTTCGATGGTCAGTTGTGGTTTTTGCGGTAATTTGGGCTGATCGCTCATGATGGCCTCCGGGAGTGATTGTACAGGGAAGCTGGTCCGGGTCGGGCATGGTGCGTGTTCGAGGCCTTTTCGAGAGATCTGGTGCAAGAGAGGGTCAGCGAGCAGGGTCGGATTCAGAAGTTCAAGTTGCCATGATGCGCGGACCAGCTTCAGTGATCATGTGACACAATGAATTGGCGCCGTTCAGGGCAGCGAACGTCCGGAACAAATGACAAGGCGCCAACCTCAGGTGAAAAGGAACTCTCAGCATGATTCTCCTACTCAGCCGCCTGTTGTGCGCCATGCCCGCCGGCCTGGCTCTTGCCGTTGGCCGCTTCTTTGGATGGTTTTGGTACTGGATTCTCCCTGTGGGAAGGGCGGCAGCTGATCGCAATCTCCGAAATGCCTATCGAGGTGAGCTCAACCGTTTCCAGCGTCGTCGGATCGTGCGCCGCTGCATGGATATTCAGGCGATCGGGGGGGTGGAGCTGTTGCGAGCCGTAGAGTACACCCGAGAGCAGAGCCTGAAATATATTCACCAGACTGGCATGGAGCATGTCGACCGAGCTCTCGAACAGGGCAAAGGGTGCATCGTAGTTACCTCCCATGTCGGAAGTATCGACCTTATGGCCTACAGTCAGACCATTCTTGGTTTTCCGATTCACGGGGTTGTCAAGAACATCCAATGGAAGCCTGCCCAGGCCTTTGTCCGGGCAGTTCGAGAGCATACAGGTCTCGGGATGATCTCACCACGAGGGTCCAGGGACGTCATCCGGCAGACCCTGGCCAACAACGAGATCGTCGCGATGATCATCGACCAGCATGCGAACCGCTATCGAGGCATTGTTTGTGAATTTTTCGGCATGTTGGCATCGACCTCACCGGCGCCGGCGCGCTTCCATTTCGAAACCGGGGCTCCGGTGGTGACAGCCGTCATGTACAGGCGTGGTAACACCAGTCATTTTGACATGACGGTCGAACCTTTTGAGATGGAGCGGCCTCACGGTGAGCTGGAACTGGACATTCGTCACAACACAGAGCGTCTCAATGCCATCATCGAAGGTTGGATCCGCAAGGATCCCGGCCAGTGGCTCTGGCTTCATAAACGCTGGAAAGTGCAGGACAACCCGGAGGGCTGGAAGATTCCGGGAAAACTGCGGCATTTGGTGCGGGACGCTAAGAGGTCGTCGCCGGACTCGCCTCTGTGATAGAGTGCCCGCCGTGCGCCATTTATTGGTCTCTATCGTTGTCGTATCTCTCTGTTATGGAGTGAGTTCTGCCGCATTTGCGGACGATGAACTCCGGGGTATCGAGGCCTTGGACGGGCTGCGTGGCGGCGCCAAGGTCGATGCGTTGGTCGATCTCGTCGTCGAGCGCCAGCGGGCACTGACAAGCCTCAAGTCCGCCTTTGTCCAGGACAAGAGTTCGGAGCTGTTCTTAGAACCGGTGACCTCGAGAGGTCTTTTCCGGTTCAAGGCCCCGGACAGGGTTCGCTGGGACTACGACGAACCGGACGAGATGATCGTGGTCTTTGCCGGGGAGACGCTGACAACATTCAGACCCGATGACGGTGTTGCAGAGAGGATCACGGTGCCCAAGAAGCACAGTCGATTCGTCAGGGTCCTTGCCGGGACGCAGCCTTTGGATGAACTCAAGGTTCAGTTCAGTATGACGCTGTCGGATCGAGGTGCGCCCAAGCCCTTTGTTCTGACACTGAAGCCCATTCACCGAACTCTCAAGCGAAAACTGGCCCAGGTGCGGCTGGAAATCGACCGTAACCTGTTGCTGCCCGTTGTCGTCGAATACCAGGAAGCGGACGGGGATTCGACCCGCTACGAGTTCACTGATCTCAAGGCCAATACCGAGATCCCGGATGAAGTCTTCGAACTGGTACTGGGCGACGCCGTTCGCGTCAACGACATCAACCTTCCCGACTGACTGTGGCGGCCCTTCTCCCCTTCACGGTAACCCATAAAGACCCGGCCACCTCGGCACGGGCCGCTTCCCTGACGACGCCTCATGGTGTGGTCGAGACTCCGGCTTTCATGCCGGTCGGGACCTGCGGGACGGTCAAGGGTGTCGCCGGTTGGGAGTTGGACCGTTTGGGGCCTCAGATGGTCCTGTCGAATACCTACCATCTGGTCTTGCGCCCAGGAGTCGAGCGAATGGTACAGCTTGGCGGCATTCACCGCCTTATGGGCTGGGAAGGTCCGATTCTGACCGACTCGGGCGGCTATCAGGTCTTTTCCCTGGCGGCTCGTCGAGCGCTGACTGAAGACGGCGTCGTGTTCCAATCACACATCGACGGCAGTATGCACTCTTTTTCGCCGGAGTCGGTCGTCGATGCCCAGGCTGATTTTGGTGTCGATGTGGCCATGGTTCTTGACGAGTGTCTACCCTTCCCGGTGGAACCGTCGGCCGTTGATCCTTCTGTCGACAGGACCCTCAGATGGGCCCGCAGGGCTTTGAGTCGGGCGGAGGAACGACGGGAGGCCGGTGGATGGGCCGGTGGGCTCTTCGGCATTCAGCAGGGCTCAGTGGATCCCGATATCCGACGCCGGTGCAGTGATCAACTGGCGGCGATGGCATTTGACGGCTATGCGATCGGGGGCCTGGCGGTTGGTGAGCCGTCCGAGGTTCTTCACGAGGCGGTTGATTTCTGTGCGCCGATGCTCCCGCGTGAGCGTCCTCGATACCTGATGGGTGTCGGCTATCCGGAAGACCTGCTGCATGCGGTGGCCTGCGGTGTGGACCTCTTTGACTGTGTTTTGCCGACTCGGTCGGCCCGTACGGGCAAAGCATTTACGTCACGGGGCGAGGTGGTGATCAAAAATGCCAGGTGGGCGGACGATGACACGCCTTTGGATCCAGATTGCGGCTGTCCGACCTGTAGCCGGTACTCCAAGGGTGCATTACGGCACTTTTTCATCTCAAAAGAAGCAACGTCGGTCGTTTTATTGACGATTCACAACCTTTACTTCTTTCTTTCCTTGATGCGAGGGGCTCGGGAGGCTATTATGGCGGGCCGCTACGGCGAGTACCGGGATCGTATTCAGTCGAACCGGAATATGGGGCTTGGTGATTAAGCCCCACGGAGGTGAACATGGGAGCAGAAGCAGCGGGCGGAAGCCCATTCGGAATGATGATGCCGCTGCTGCTGGTGTTGGCGGTGTTTTATTTCATTGTCATCCTGCCGGCCAAGAAACAGCAGAAGAAGAAGGATTCGATGATTTCATCCCTCAAGAAGGGCGACCGGGTGGTGACATCCGGTGGTCTCCATGGAACGGTGGCCAACGTCGAAAACGATACGGTGATGGTCAAGGTTTCAGAAAACCAGAAACTCAGAATCAGCAAGAGTGCCGTGGTCGGATTGGTCGACGGCGAAGGCGGGTCTTGAAGAAACAGTGAGTATGCTCGTGCCGTGATCGGCCGGCAGTGGTTCGGTTTGAACAGGCCTTGAGTGGAGGCGAGAGTGGACAAAAAAATTATTTATAGAATCGTGCTCATTCTGATTGTGGTGGGTCTGGCCGCATGGTCGATCTATCCGCCCTCGGAGCGCATTAATTATGGACTCGACCTCTCAGGCGGGGTTCACCTGGTGCTCCAGGTCCAGACCGATGACGCCATCAAGGCCGAGTTGGACGACGCATCGCTGCGGGTGGGCTCGTTGGCCAACGAGCAGGGCATCACTTTGGGGACCGTACTGACGGACCCCGAAAATCAAAGTCTGACCTTTGATGTTCCCGCAGGCGCCGATCGAGCGGTCCTCCATGAGATCGTCCTCGACTACTTCGGTGACTACGACGTTCAGCGTGGCGCCGACTCGTGGACTTTGAAGTTCAAGGCCAATACCGAGAAGATGATCAGAGATCAGGCGGTGCGCAAGGGGCTGGAAACGATCAACAACCGGATCGACGAATTCGGTGTGGCAGAGCCCCGAATCAACCGCCAGGGCATGGATGGCGACCGCATCCTGGTGCAGTTGCCCGGCGTCGATGATCCCGGGCGGGTCAAGGACATCATCTCCAAGACCGCGTTCCTGCAGTTCAAAGAGGTCCTGGGTGGGCCGGCGCCGGATCGTGCAAGCCTTCTGCAGGCGACCGGCGGGTCCTTGTCGCCCGAAAACGAGATCCTCCCGGGCAACCGGACCGGCTTCGAGGGAGAGGTCGTCGGACGAGATTTCTACCTTGTCAAAAAAGTTGCCGTGGTGACGGGTCGTGAGTTGCGGACCGCACGCCGAAGCCAGGACGAATTCGGCCAGGCAAATGTGCGTTTTGACCTGCAACCGTCCGCTGCCGACAAGTTTGGTGCCTTTACGGAGAGTCACATCGGTACGCCGATGGCGATTGTTCTGGACGATCGAGTCATGTCGGCCCCGGTCATCCGGGCCCGCATCACAGATTCCGGTGTGATCGAGGGCAACTACTCAATCGAGGAAGCCGAAGACCTCGCCTTGGTCTTGCGGGCAGGCGCGTTGCCGGCTAGGCTGATCTATTTGGAAGAGCGGACGGTCGGCCCGTCGTTGGGACATGATTCGGTGGTCCGCGGACTCCGGGCAATCGTGGCCGGACTGATCCTGGTCATGCTGTTTATGGTGATCTACTACAAGCTGAGCGGCATCAATGCCGTCTTGGCCCTGATTCTCAACCTGTTGCTGTTGATGGGTGCAATGGCCTATTTCGGAGCCACCTTGACCCTTCCCGGCATCGCCGGCGTGGTCTTGACCATCGGCATGGCCGTTGACGCCAACGTGCTGATTTTCGAGAGAATTCGTGAAGAACTCAAGGTGGGCAAGACCGTTCGCGCGGCCATCGACACCGGATTCGCACGAGCCTTCGGGACCATCCTCGACGCCAATATGACGACCTTGATCGCGGCACTGTTCCTGTTCCAGTTCGGGACC
>JAUXDC010000059.1 GCA_030618605.1 Holophagae bacterium
GACCACCGAGGTCGTTTCCCAAAGGGGCGGTTAACTTCCGATTTCTGAACCGTCGCCCCTCCGGGACAGGACCCGCAACCGCGCCGGCAAACACGGTCAGAGACCGCTAATGCCATCCCTGTGCATCCCCTTTGTGAAATACATCGTGATCGTCAGTGCAAGAACCAGTAGCAGTGTCCCCCCGAGCAGGGCAAAATCTTCGGCTTTGAGAATCGTGTAGAGAATTCCGTAGATTGCCGTCAGGACGGCACCAACGGCCACCGCTAACAAGCGCCTCGGCAGGATCGCTGCACAATAGAGCGTATTGATCACAACCACGGCGGCCGAAGCCAATACATAGGCGAGCGCGAACCCGATGTGTTCCGCAAGGGCGATCAGAATCAGGAAGAACATGGCAAGAGCGACACCGATCAGCAGGTACTGCACCAGACTCAATCTGGTATCCGTGACAAATTCGATCAGACCCAGGGTCAGGAAGGTCAAAGTAATGAAAAGCAGTCCGTACTTGACGGCCCTCGTGACCAGGTCATACAGAGCCACCGGTTCAAAGAGGCGAACTCCCGCCTCGATTTCGTTGACATCGACCGTCGTGCAGCCGAGCCACGCCTGAGGGTAGGAACGGTTCAACAGGGGGATCGTCCACTCGGCCGAGAATCCTTCGTCTGTGATCTCCCGAACGGACGGGAGAATATTCCCGATAAAACTGGGATGCGGCCAGCCGGAGTGAAAGGAAGCCCGGGTCGTCGCACCCAGCGGCAGAAACCGGAGGCTCCCGCTGCCTCGAAGACTGATCGGAAGTCGGATGTCGAGGCTGTCACCGGCGATATTTCCGACTCCGGCGTGGAATCCCCGGGGAAACACATCGCTCACCGTCGTTCCCGGTCGCACCTGAACCGTATGACCGTTGATCTCGAAGCCCTCGACCTCAACGATGCCTCGGGGCTCCGACAAGCCGAAGCCGACCACCGCTTCCGACCACCGAATCTCCTCGAGCTGACCCGTGGAAGTCAAGGCCTCGACCGTTGCCCGGAGATTCCGAAATGCGGCGGAGATTTCGAGATCAGCGCTGTAGACCTGGACTCGGTAAATGCCTCGCTGACGAATTTCAGGCGCCAAACTCCCGTCGTACGACAGGGTGTTCGGCAGGATGACGGCGCGCCGCTGACGGATCTCCCACCTTTGGCCTCCCTTCTTCTCACCCTGGGGTGTGATGAACTGATCCTGAATCGAGATCTTCTCCGTAAAGGGTATGACCAGGATCGGTCCCGCAACCCTTTGCTCACCACTCCATGCACCCGCAATCTCCTGAACAACTCCTCGATACGTCTGATACCGCTCCCCTATCACCGACCGGACCATCTGCAGCGGAATCAAGAGAATCAAGGCAAGGACACCAACACCGATCAACCGTGCCGGACGACTCCACCTCGAGATCAGACTCAGACCGATTTCTCCCGTGTTCTGTGTCATGGCACCACCTCCAACAGCACCACCCTGACGCTGATTTCAGTCGAAAACACGGCGTGTCTATGGCAAAGGCAGTCCAAAATGTGGCGCAAGGAAGGCATTCAAATTACCTACGAATTGCACCGAATCTTCAGGCTCAGCTCATGGCGACCCCTCTGCACTCGCACGAATACATAATCACCCCGACGCTTGGCATTGACGATATCTTTGACCGTGCCCGGACTGGGGCGGTTCTCGGTGTCGACGCGAACGATGACGTCACCGGCTTGCAACCCGGCGGCTTCGGCGACCGAACCCGGCCGAATGTCGACGATGAGACTGCCGAGATCGGTCCAGGTGATGGTCAGGCCCAACTCTCCCGAACGGCGAGGATAGGCCCGCCCGACATTCCGGCCGTAGTCGATCTCCGCCCAGACTTCCGGATAGGTCGTCAGGCTATCGAAATGAACCGTGCGAACTCGGCTGGCAACGTCGTCGCCCGAGGTCGTTCCAATTTGCGGACGGGGAGCGGCCTTTCGGCTCATCGCTTCCAATCGACCCTCTTCCGGAGCGCGCTCTTCAGCCTGGTCACGCAGCCCGAACCACCCCCGACGGCGTTCCCGGTAGACCTGAACGACGATCAGACCGATATGGGATTCGGTTCGACCTTCTCCCTCACTCCACTCCGGAGGGCTGAAGACGAAGCGCTGGGCGGTTGAATGGTTCATCTGCCAACCCTGCAAAGTCCGGATCTCTCCCGGAGAGAGGATCGACCCGGTATCACCGTTGGCACGGCCGACGATTGTTTCCTTGCCATAGACATTGAGCCCATCGACACCGACGACGACCTTGAGCCTTTCCGAACTCCGGTTCCGTACAACGATCGAATACGACCCGCCGACCAGATCCGCAGTCGAACCGTCGAAGGCCCAGCGGTGACTCCCATTCTGTTTCAGGCTCAGAGCCTTGCCACCATCCGGAATGAGTTGCACCTCGAGCGTACCGCCCCCGTGCCTCAATTCGATCGTACGATCACCCTGTCCGAACCATCCAGCCGAAGCCGACAATGGAAGGATCAGCAACCCCAGGACAATGATAAGACTCAGACCAAAACGATGTGTATTCATGATGCATCCTCTCCGGCCGCGCTGTTCTGTGATGACGACCTATCATCTGAGACACAGCAAGTGGAAAAGACGGAACCAAAAGGCGTGAAACTGAAACGGGCACGGCACGCCGTGCCCGTGTCCATAGCATCGGTCACGTTCAATATCCCAACGTGATACGGCGGTGGCATGAACGGTCGCCGGCAACCGAAACAGCCAACGCCGGGGTCTAAATCCAGGGTCAGGGACAGATGGCAGCGACCGGGACGGGTTCAGCCTCAGGTACAGCGTCAGTCTGCAGGTATAGCGTCAGCCTGGACGTATTCGCTACTCGACAACCCGCGCGTAGAGACAATGATCCCAATAGCATCCTCGTGCGAAGGCGTTGTCCCGAAGGATACCTTCCTTCTCAAATCCCAGTTTTTCCAGGACCCTCATTGAGGCGCCGTTTTCAGGATCGATCAAACCGTAGATCCTGTGAAGTCGGAGATTGTCGAAACCGAAGTCGACGATCGACCGCACGGCTTCGGAGGCGAATCCCTGCCCCCAGTATTCAGGATGGAAGCCGTAGCCGACTTCAGCGTTGTGATCCTCCGTGCTGATCTCGAACAGGCCGCCGTAACCGACAAACTCCCCGGTCGCCTGCACCCGAAATGCCCACCAGACCGCCGAATGCTCTTCAAAGGCCTTGGCAAACCCCCGCACCTTCTCCACTCCATCCTGGGGATCTTCGAAGAAATTTCGCGGAACAAACCGGAGTGACTCCTCCGAGGAGTAGAACCGGAAGACTTCGGGAGCATCAGCTGGCTCGAATGGACCCAGGAGCAGCCGACAGGTCGCCATGGCAGGAAATTGCTTGAAAATACTTTCATTGACCGGCATCACGGTCTCCTTTCCGGTCCTCAGCATTGATTCGAAAGGCTGCCAGTGCCTGGGGCACACCATGGTCCGGGAGCGCAGCAGCCATTCGACGAGTGGCGTCGCTCCATCCGGGCAACGAGGCCCAGCGGCGGCCGTCAGCCGGCTTGAGGTCACAGTCGGGCGCAGTCAACGCCTCGGCGAGGTCCGGCCGGAGCCGGCCCAGGGCATCGACCGCAACAGCCTCGATCTCACCCTCCCGCTTAAAAAGCGCCAACAGACCGAACACCTCTTCGTCACCGGCCGCCACAAAACAGGCGGTTCGACCTCGAGTGCCCTGATGCAGCTCTTCCAATACGCCCTCGACCAGCGGATGGCCGGAGGAAAAGAAATCCAGCGACTCGTTGGTGACGGCCTCTTCCCGATTGAAGGTACCCAGGAACCGGCTTTCGTCCGGCACCCCGGGCAGATTCTCCACCAGGGCCTCGCCCCCAAGGGCGATGAACCACCGATCCTCTCCCCGCTGCTGCTCAACGTCGAACCCAAAAGCAGCGGCCGCTTCGAGAATGACCTCCTTGGTCAGGCTTTCCAGATTTTGAGGAACCCGGGCCAGAATCTCATCGGCCATACTCTGCCGGAATGGATCGCGATGGAGCTGGTGAAATGCCGCCTCCTGAACCCGGGTTCGGGCCGCTTCTGCAGTCTTGAGCACTGCCTCAAAAATGTCGATCTCGAGCACCTTGGGGCCATCGACTGCGACCCGCTCGACCTCCCGGCCGATGTGCCTCAACTCGCGGTCGATGCCTCCGAGGCTCTGCTCAAACAGACCCATGGCTTCGTACAGCCTGACGACCGCCCCCGCCACTCCGGACGGGGGCCGGAAGTAGACAATCTCGGTCGGACGATCCCGGCCGATCCGGTCCAGACGCCCGATTCGCTGTTCGACGACCCCGGGTTGCCACGGCAGGTCGAACAAGACCAGGCGCCGACACATCTGAAAGTTTCGGCCCTCCCCTCCACACTCGGTCGTCAGCAGGATGGACGGGCCTGTTGGCAACGAGAATTGGGCAACCTCAACATCCCGCCTTCGGGTCGGCATGTCCTCGTGAAAGAGGGCGACTCGAAGATGGGCACGGCGTTCCAGCGCTGTCTTGATCAGCTCCAGGCTCTCCCGACGGGCTACAAAAATCAGGGTCTTGTCACCCTGTTTCCTCCACTCGGGTGCGTGTTTGACCAGGTAGGCCAGACGGGGATCGTTTCGGCCGGCTTCGATCGCGAGAGCCTCAATCTCGGGGTCGGCCGCTTTCATGAGCTTGGGCACCATCATCGGAGCGGCCGACGCCTCGAATATCAATCGGACCTTGGATGCCTTGGCCACCGGAGTATCCGCGGCTATCCCCCGCACAGCCTGTTCAAGGCGCTCGAACGGTTGCCACTCGGCTTCCCCAATCGGAATCGGTTGCGGCGTTCGGGGTGGCCAACCTCCGATGTCCACGGCCCGTGTGGCGCTGGTACACGGCGGCAACGGAATTCGATCCTCCAGGCGGCCCATCAATTGCGCCTCCGGCCCGAATTCGTCGGGCCGCAGCAACTCCACCAGACGAAGAAAGCCCAGAGCATCGTCTTCCAGGGGCGTCGCTGTCAATAACAGGACGTTCTTCCCCTGTGAGGCAATGCTTTCGATCGCCCGGTAGGCCGGGTTTCCTGGGTGACCCAGTGGGCGCTGCAGATGATGGGCCTCGTCAACGACCAACAGGTCGATCCCGGCCTCAGCCGCCATGGTGACAAGCCGTGGATCGGCACACAGGGTTTCGATCGCAATGACGACCTGTCGGTGGACCTCGAAGGGGTTGAAAGCTCCCGCCTGCTCGCGTTCGACATCTGAGATACGCTTCTCATCCAGCAGCACGAAAGCATGGTGATGCTTTCGCCAGAGTTCCCCGAGCCACTGGACCGTCAAGGCATCGGGAGCGACGACCACGGTCCGCTCGGCCCTCCCCGTATGGATCAGGCGGTTCATGATCAGACAAGCCTCAACGGTCTTGCCCAGCCCAACGCCGTCAGCCAGGAGCCACCTGACCGGATCTGTCGCACAGGCTCTCTCGGCGGCATAGAGCTGGTGAGGATAAAGCCGGATCCTCCCCCCTAGGAAAGAACCCAACCCCTCGGCCTCGCGTACCCTTTCCAGGCGAAGGGCGTCGAGACGGTTGAGGAAATGCGCTCCGCTGTCGATATCCCCACGTGCAAGCCCCTCGACCGGGTTCTCCCGTTCGGGCAGGGGCCACACCGCGACGGTCGGAAATGTCCGACCGTCGTCCAGTCGGCATCGGTCGCCGTCGAGGAGAGCCTCAACCACCACACTCGACCCATCGTCCTCCAACCACGCCGCCACGCCCTCGGTAACGATCAGGGGAACCAGGGCATCCGTCGAAGCCGCAAAACGGAGACGCTCACCCCCCTCGAGGAACTGGACCATGACGTAGCGATCGTCGCTCTCGACCACCCAGCCCGGACCCATCTCCATATTGAATCGACTCCACACGCGATCGCCAAGATTCCACATGGTTGGGGATGGTACATGAATGCTGGGAGGCTGGGAGGCTGGGAGGCTGGGAAGCTGGGAGGCTGGGAAGCTGGATGAACTCCTGCTTTTTATCAATGCACTATTGGATCAGATTCTGTGCTATACATGTAATGCAGTGGAGGTTGCCATGCTTGCAATTCGATTGTCTGAGGAGATAGAAAGTCGTCTGGCTGACCTTGCCGCCAAGACCGGCAGAACCAAGACGTTTTATGCCCGCGAGGCGATTCTCGAATATCTCGACGAGATGGAAGACAGATATTTGGCAATCGACCGGCTGGAGAACCGAGGAAGACGTTGGACGCTGGGCGAGTTGGAGCAGGATCTTGATCTGGTCCGTTGAGTTTGACGATGCCGCCGCGAAAGAGCTTCGCCGCCTGGACCGGCAAGCCCAACAGATCATTCTGAGCTATTTCAGGGAGAGGATTGTCACGGGCGAAGATCCTCGCCGATTCGGCAAACCGCTTTCGGGTGAACTTGCCGGATTATGGTGCTATCGCGTTCGTAATTACCGCATGATTTGCACGATCGAAGATGACAAGCTGATCGTGCTGGTGCTCCGTATTGGCCACCGTAAAGACGCCTACAAGTAACGGTAATATTGGCCGAGATCCGTGACCTGAGGCCTGCATTCCAGCGTCCCAGCATCATGCTTCCCAGCGTCCCAGCTTCCTGGCTTCCCAGCGTCCCAGCTTCTTACCGATTCAAATGCCCCACATCGGAATCTCCCATCTCGACTCCCCCATCCGGGAAGTACTCATTCCAGCGGCGGCTTACGGTGCTTGCTGTCTCGGGGTCACAGAAAAGCTCGGCGGGATAGGTGCCCTTCATACGCGCATCGATGACGATCGGCGCCTGATAGCTCAGGTGGTGACGGAAGACCCGGTAGCGTGCGTGGATATCGGCGGCCGGTTCGAATCGGGTGAATGTCGTCCATAAGAACGCCGCTGTCGTCGCTGTCGCCTTTGCGGCGTCGTCGACGACGACAACCAGCGGCCACTGTTCGAACGCAGGATGTTCCGCGGCCCTGGAGGCGAACTCAGGGTCGTCCTCGTGGCACGGGCCGGCAATCACCAGGCACCCGCCGCAGAACACTCGGGCTTCGCTCATCCCCTTCGGTACCTCAGACGCCTGAAACTCGAAAGGCAGGTCCCGGACCTTCTCACCGACCCCGAGCCACACACCCTTGGACCCCAGGTTGACCTCGGGACCCGAATAATCCAGCGTGTCCATCGAGAGGTTGGAGATGATGAAAAGATCAGTCTCGGGACGGGTCCTCTCCAGCACACACTCCAGGGTCGCCTTGAAGTCCCTGAGGTCGACAGGCCGGTCCGTCAGGAGCAGGAATTTGGTCAGACTGAGTTGACCCTCACCGAGTATCCTGAAGGCCGAGGTCATGGCCTCTCTACGGTATCGTTCGTTGACGACGGCGGCACCCAAAGCGTGGTAGCCGGTCTCACCGTAGGACCACAGGTTTCGAACTCCGGGCATCACCAAGGGAAACAGCGGAGACAACAGTTCCTGCAGTTGGTCACCAATGAAAAAATCCTCCTGCCGCGGCTTGCCGACGACGGTGGCGGGGAAGACTGCATCCCTTCGTCGGGTGATGGCCTCGACCTCGAAGATCGGATAGGGGTGCTGCAGCGAGTAGTAGCCGTAGTGGTCTCCAAAGGGCCCTTCCGGTCTCCGCTTGCCGACAGGGACCCGACCGATCAAAGCGATTTCAGCCTCGGCAATCAGGGCGTGGGCGCCCGGACCCGGACACCTGCGCAGGCGGCCACCGGCCAGCAGCGATGCCAGGATCAGTTCGGGCACGTTCTCCGGCAAAGGTGCGATCGCAGAGAGAATCAGCGCTGGCGGCCCTCCCAGAAAGACCGTCACGGGGAGTGCTTCACCCTCGGCCTCGGCTACGTGGTGGTGGAATCCCCCTCCCTTACCGATCTGCCAGTGCATACCCGTCGTCGCCCGGTCGTGAATCTGGAGTCTGTACATCCCGAGATTCGAGCCGCCGGTCTCCGGGTGCTCGGTGTAGACCAGGGGCAGAGTCACAAACGGCCCTCCATCCTCGGACCACGATGTCAAGGCCGGTAATCGGCTCAGATCGGGCCGACGGTCGACAACATCCAGAACGGGGCCCGTTCGAACCGAGCGCAACCCAGTCCTCAAGGCTGCGCCCAAAAGATCCCTCGACTGCCAGATATTACCGAGACTCGGGGGCATGGCGGTCTGGACCACATCAACAACCCGCCGGACCAGCTCCCCGGGGCGACGACCGAACGCCAACTCCGCCCTGCGCGCGGTTCCGAAAAGATTGGTAGCCACGGGAATGTCGGCACCCTCAACCGAGGTAAACAGCAGTGCCGGCCCATCTGCGGCGATGACCCTCCGGTGGACCTCCGCCACCTCAAGGTGCGCTGAGACCGGACACTCAACGACGGCAAGCTGGCCACTCCGGCGCAGCGCCTCCAAAAATGACCCGAGATTAGGAAATTCCATCCGGAGCTCCATTCAACCGGCGCGATTCTCTGCAAGATGGTACCAGGGAGGCCAGAGGCCGGGCTGAATAGCTCAGGCGCTTGCAATAATCGAAGGGAATGCCACAAAGAGGAGAAAATAGCCACGAAAAAGCACAAAAAAGGCACGAAGAAAAATATGATTAAGGCAAAGCAATTGGTCATATTTCTTTATAAAGAAATAGGTTAACTTCTTTTCGTTTCCTTTTTTGTGCTTTTTCGTGCCTTTTTGTGGCTGCTCTTCTTGTGGCTTATTGCAAGAGGCTGAGCTGATAGCTCTACTATACTGGTCGAAGGAGAACTCCATCAACCCGGAACCCTATGAAGGAAATTAACCAGTCCCCCATCCAACCCGGAACAGACTGGTTCCGGACGCTTGGCGAATCTGTTGCTTTTGCGGTCTTTGCGTGCAGCAATAATCGGTTCATCTACACCAACGTCGCAGCCTCGGAAATCTCCGGCTATAGCCAGGAGGAACTGGCCTCGACGAATATCTCCGATCTGTTCGATCCCACAACCTCCGCAATGCTCCCAACATTCGACCATCAGTCAGGTATTTACCCACCCTTTGACCACCCGATCGAGATCCCCTTCCGAACCAAGGATGGCGCCACCCGTTGGATTTCCCTGACCAATGCCCACGCCCTCAAAGATGGCATGACCATCAGTATTGGGACAGCCGTCAACATCACACAACGAAAAAAGGCCGAGGGGATCGCCGATCGCCGACTGGCGTTGGAAAACTCCCTGACCGGGCTTTCTCACCATTTCCTGGCCCTCGGAGCAGAGGATCTAGATGACGCCGTCAATCTCGCCCTGAAAACTCTGGGATCAGCGGCCGACACCCTCTGCACCTTCATCATCCTGGTCGATGACGACCAATGGACGATCACCGAAGAATTCTGGCGCAACCAGGACAAATTTTCACATGAGAAGACGTGCGGTCGAACTCTCAAGGAATACGGTCTCGTCCGGGATGACCTCATCAATCACGAGGTTTTGATGATTTCGGACGCCGCTCAATCCACCCTGAAAACCGGGTGCCAGTGCTCGGGTCTCGAGCCCGGCAAGTCGTTCGCCGCCATTCCTCTGGTCTCCGAAGACCGTCTCATCGGCGTCCTCGGCCATACCTGGGCCACAAGTCCACCACCAATCGACAACGATGATTTGCGCTTTCTCCGGGTTGGCGGTGAGATTCTCAGCACTGCTATCGAGCGCGTCAAGATCGAACGAGAACTCCTCAGGAGCCACGATCGCTTCGAGTTGGCTCAGATGGCCGGACGCAGCATGGCCTGGGAGTGGAATCCCACGACCGACGAGGTCTTGATGCCAGTCTTGGCAGCGAATCTCTACGGCTTCGGGGACGAGGTAATCCCCAAAACCGGCAGGGAATTGAACCGACGAGTCCTGGAGGAGGATCGACCACGAGTAGCCGCCGCCCTTCGCCACACCTTGAGTACAGGCCATCTCTATTCCGTGGAACATCGCTACGACCTTCCCGGCGACGGCGGGATTGTCTGGATTTCGGCCCGGGGCCAGGCGGTGTTCGACTCAGAAGGTAACATCGAAAAGATCATCGGAATCTCGGCTGACATCACTGAGCTCAAGATGGCTGAACAGGCGCTCAAGGAAGAACGGGAACGAGCCGAGGTCACCCTGAAATCAATCGGAGACGGCGTGATCCGGAGTGATGCCGCCGGCAGGGTCGACTACCTCAACCCCGCAGCGGAAGAACTGACCGGCTGGTCCAACGAGGAGGCCAGGGGTCGACGGCTTGACGAGGTCTACCGGGCAATGGAGGACGGAACGGGCAAGCTCAGGGAAGACCCCCTGACCGAATGCCTCCGCCAAAACCGTACGGTTTCTTCGCCGGAGTGGTGCTCGCTCTTTCACCGAGGAGGTTCGGAGTTCGCAGTCAGGGACTCGGCTTCGCCCATTCGCAATGACCAGGGAGACGTGCTCGGCGCTATCCTGATCGTCAAGGATGTCACCCACATCCGCGGACTCGAAAGGGAAATGGCCTTCCATGCCTCGCACGACACACTGACCGGGTTGCTCAATAGGCGGGAATTCGAATCCAGGGTCGGCGAGGCTTTGGCCAACGCCACCTTCACCGGACGGAACCACGCATTGTGTTACCTCGACCTCGACGCCTTCAAGGTCGTCAACGATACCTGTGGACACTCGGTCGGGGACCAAATGCTGCAGCAGCTCTCTGCAGTCCTTGAGGCAACAGCGCGAGGTACGGACATCCTGGCCCGAATCGGCGGCGACGAATTCGGGCTTCTCTTGACCGACTGCACCATGGTCGAGGCGGAGGGGCGTGCCGGAGCATTCCTCCAGACTGTCAGGGACTATCGATTCTTGTGGCAGGGCAAAATATTCGAGGTCGGAGTCAGCATCGGCATCGTCCCGGTCACCAAAGACAGTCCGAGATTCAACGAACTTCTCAGCGCGGCGGACGCCGCTTGTTTTGTCGCCAAGGAGCGTGGGAGAAACCGGATTCACATCTCTCACCCCGAGGATGTCGAGGTTTCGGCGCGACACCACGAAGCCCGATGGGTGGAGCGCCTCAACCGTGCAATCGAAGGTGATGATTTCCTTCTCTACCGTCAATCGATCGTGCCCCTCCAGGATGGGAACAAACCGAAGATTATCGAACTTCTGCTACGGCTTTCCGACAATGGCGAGGTCATCCTGCCCGGGAGGTTCATCCCGGCGGCTGAACGGTATCGGATGATGCCGTCTCTCGATCTCTGGGTCATCCGGAGGGCCTTTGAGTACATCCGACAAGATACGGCAACGAATATTGATAGTCGTCAGCTGTATGCCATCAACCTCAGCGGCCAGTCCCTTGCCGACCGTACGGTCCTCGATGCCATCCTGACCGGAATTGACCAAGAGGATGTTGATCCCTCTCGTCTCTGTTTCGAAATCACCGAAACAGCCGCCATTTCCCATCTGGCCTCGGCTCAAGCCTTCATGGGTGTCTTGAGGGAAAGAGGGTGTTCGTTTTCTCTCGACGACTTCGGGAGCGGACTCAGTTCCTTCCGCTACCTCAAAAACCTTCAGGTCGACTACCTCAAGATTGACGGCAGCCTGGTCAGGAACGTCGCGGATGATCCAGTCCAGCGTGAAATGGTGGGTGCCATCCGCCAGATCGGATTGGCGATGGGTCTGAGTACGATCGCGGAGTGGGTGGAGACCGAAGCCTCGTTGGAAATCCTCAAGGACATCGGCCTCGACTACGTTCAGGGCTATTGGCTGGAGCGTCCCTCTCCGATATAGCCCACACTTCTCACCAGTGTCCGGCTGCAAGGCGCAATACACAACGATCTTCAGGGCGTCTTTTTTGTCCCAACTTCCGATCTGCCGCTATGCGGCAATTCTCGACCGGAAGTCCCCTCAATCATCTCAAGAGACCTCCTTTAAGGCAAAGGCCGCAACGCATTTTCTTTGACCATTTACGGATTGAATTGAATGGTTGACCCTTTGCTCATTCTTGACACGAATGCCGCACCGCGGTAATCTCACCAAGGAAGCTAACATCGGCTTTCTAACGGTATTCGATACAGAAACCGGAGAGCGTTGATGTGCAGAACGGCTCGCGACTCAGGACCCCGGTGGCGGAATGGGAGTGCATCATGATTCGATTGATCAAGCGATACGGCAGCCGAAAGCTCTACGACACCGAAGAGAGTCGTTATGTTTCGTTGGAAGAGCTTGCGGGTTGGATACGGCACGGGCAGGAAATTCGTGTCGTTGACAACAAGAGTCAGGATGACGTCACCTCTCAGACCCTGACCCAGATCATTTCCGAGGAGGGTCGCCGGGGAAAATCAATGCTGCCCAATGAAATGCTGCACGACATCATTCGCATGGGCGAGCAGGCGGTTACCAGCTCAGTTGAGCACCTTTCGACCTCGGTTGACAGGCTGGTCCAAGCATCGATCGATCGTATCGGACCGGTTCGAAGAGCCCGGGAGGAAATGGGCCTGCTCCGAAAGAGATTGGAAGACCTGGAGTCCTCCCTGGCTGAAATTGACATCCCCTCAGAAGAAGACTGAACGCAGTAAAACGAAGAAAATTATCGAACCGCCAAACAGCAAAGAACGCCAAGGGTCGGGCTAACGCAACAGACTCACTGTATTTCCGAATTATTCAAGTGCCTCACCTGAGGGCTTCGGTATCATGGTCTCCGGAGGTTCCCATGCCCCTGAAGTCCATCTTTCTCGTCGTAACGCTATTCCTGGCCTCGATGTCGTCAACGGCAGCGTTGCCGGCCCCCGATTCCGAAACCCAACCAGAGCCCTTCTCTGGACTGGAACTCCGTCCGATCGGGCCGGCTTTCATGTCCGGCAGGATCGCCGATATTGCCATCGACCCTGAAAACACCTCGACCTGGTACGTTGCTGTCGGTTCAGGCGGGGTCTGGAAAACGATCAACGCCGGCACGACCTGGACACCCATCTTCGACGATCAGGCGGTGTATTCGATCGGGTGTGTGACCCTCGACCCCAACAATCGCAACACAGTGTGGGTCGGCACCGGCGAAAACGTCAGCGGCCGGCACGTGGGCTTTGGGGATGGTGTGTATCGCAGCCAGGACGCCGGTGCATCATGGGAGAAACTCGGCCTGGAAAACAGCCAACACATTTCAAAGATCATCGTCGATCCCCGAGACTCAGATCGGGTCTTTGTGGCTGCACAGGGACCCTTATGGTCATCCGGAGGCGACCGAGGCCTCTATTTGACGAACGACAATGGAGCAACATGGACCAAGGTCCTTGGAGGAGGAGAATGGACCGGTGTCACCGATTTTGCAATGGATCCACGCGATCCCGACACTCTCTATGCGGCCACGTGGCAGCGGCAGCGAAGTGTTGCAGCCTTGATGGACGGGGGTCCGGAGACCGGCCTGCACAAAAGCACTGACGGTGGAAAGACCTGGCGATCCCTGAAGACCGGCCTGCCGAAAGAAACGATGGGGAAGATCGGGCTGGCGGTCTCACCGCAGAATCCCGATGTCATCTATGCGGCGATCGAACTCAAACGGCGTACGGGAGGTGTCTGGCGTTCCGAAGACCAGGGGGAAAGTTGGAAGAAACAATCTGATGCCGTTTCCGGCGCAACCGGTCCACACTATTATCAGGAACTGGTCGCCAGCCCGCATCAATTCGACCGTATCTACCTGATGGATGTTCGGATACAGATCTCGAATGACGGTGGAAAAACCTTCAGCCGCCTGCCCGAAAAACTCAAACACAGCGACAACCACGCCCTGGCCTTTGTCTCCGACGATCCCGATTACCTGCTCGCGGGGACTGACGGCGGGCTGTACGAAAGCCACGATTCCGCTGCGACCTGGCGCTACATCGCCAATCTGCCGGTGACACAGTTCTACAAACTCGCTTTGGACGATCGTTCGCCCTTTTACACCATCTACGGTGGGACCCAGGACAACTCCACACAAGGCGGGCCCTCTCGGACCGACACCACCAGCGGCATCCGGAACCGGGACTGGTTTATCACCCTCTTTGCCGATGGACACC
This sequence comes from Holophagae bacterium, assembly GCA_030618605.1. Classification (GTDB taxonomy): domain Bacteria; phylum Acidobacteriota; class Thermoanaerobaculia; order Thermoanaerobaculales; family Sulfomarinibacteraceae; genus DAOWGJ01. The sequence goes on from JAUXDC010000059.1 coordinate 14,057, forward strand.
AGCCTGCAGTCGAACCCGGCAACCCTGACATCGTCTACTCCGAATGGCAGCAGGGAAATTTGGTTCGAACCGACCGGACCACCGGAGAGATCGTCTACATCCAGCCCCAACCCGACCCCGGGGACCCTGCGGAACGCTTCAACTGGGATGCTCCGATATTGATCAGCCCTCACTCACCGACTCGCCTTTTCTACGCCAGTCAGAGAGTATGGCGCTCGGACGACCGGGGAGACAGATGGATCCCCATCAGCGCCGACCTGACCCGTGATCAGGACCGGTGGCATTTACCGTTGATGGGCCGTGTGTGGAGCTACGACTCGCCCTGGGATGTCGACGCGATGTCCAAGTTCAACACGATCACCTCGTTGGCTGAATCACCGATCGCCGAAGGCCTTCTTTACGTCGGGACCGACGACGGGCTGATCCAGGTCTCCGAGAATGGCGGCGGCAACTGGAGGGCTGTCGAAGTCGGGAGCCTCCCCGGAGTTCCGGCCAGGAGCTTCGTCAACGATATCAAGGCCGACCTCTTCGACGCGGACACGGTCTATGTTGCCCTGGATGATCACAAATCAGGGAACTTCAAGCCGTTCCTGTTCAAGAGTACCGACCGCGGGCGCACCTGGTCATCGATTGCCGGGGACCTCCCGGGCCGCCACCTGGTGTGGCGAATCGTCCAGGACCACATCAAGGCCGACCTTCTGTTTGCAGGCACCGAGTTCGGACTCTTCGTCACCACAAACGGTGGGGGCCACTGGGACAAAATGGGCGGCAATGTCCCGACCATCCCCTTTCGGGATTTGGCGATCCAGCGGCGTGAGAACGATCTGGTCGGCGCCACCTTCGGACGGGGATTCTTCGTTCTGGATGATTATTCGTGTCTCAGAGAGGTTTCGAACGAAGGACTGACTCAAGAGGCCCTCCTCTTCTCGGTCCGAGACGCCTGGTGGTACATCCAACGAAGTCCTCTTGGTGGCTCAGGAGTTGCCTCCCAAGGGGCCGCTCATTACATTGCTCCAAACCCACCCTTCGGCGCCGTCTTCACATACCACCTTGCGGAAGCCCTGCAATCTCAGGAGACGGAGCGACGGGAGGCAGAGAAAAAGCTCGAGAAAAGTGGCGACGACACACCTCGCCCTGACTGGGATCAATTGGAACAGGAACGAAGAGAAGAGAAACCGACTCTCGTTCTGACCGTTCGAAATCAGGCAGGAAAAATCGTCCGGCGACTCGATGGCCCGTCCGGCAAAGGTTTCCACCGCGTTGCATGGGACCTCCGCTACCCGAGCCCGGTGGCTCGAGCTTCATCCGTGGAGGCGAAAGCCGATGACGATCCTCGGCGGAACATCGGGTGGCTGGCTCCGCCAGGGTCGTACTCAGTGACCCTCTCGAAGAAGCTCACGAATACGATCACCGAACTCGGTGAACCACAGTCCTTCGAAGTCAAACCATTGAGGAAGGGGGTTCTCGAGGGCAGCACGACGGCCGAGACCGAGGTCTTTCTTAATTCTGTGGCTAAGTTCGAGGGATCCGTCAGCGCCGCCGGTCTTGCCATTTCCGAGGCCTTCGAGCACCTGGCCCTGATTCAAGGAGCACTGACACGATCGACCGCCGAACCGACTGAACTCGACGTCGAACTGGGCGCCCTGAAAACCCGGCTGCACGAGCTGGATCAGGCCCTCCGGGGCAACCGGAGCCGGACTGGAGTCGGTGAGGCCATGCCGGCTACCATTCTCCGGCGTCTCGAGGTCATCAAGATGGGAAACCGCTTCTCGACATATGGGCCGACTCCTACGCATCGGCGGAGTCTCAAGATTGCTCAGGCAGAGTTCGCTCCACTCCTCCAGGGCCTCCACCAGTTGCTGGAAATCAAACTCCCTGCATTCGAAGCCAGAATTGAAGACGCCGGGGTTCCCTGGACCCCCGGACGGCCATTGCCGGGAAGAGAATGAGGGGGAGCAGGGGAGAGGGGGAGATTAATTCTCAATTTTGAATTCTTAATTCATAATTGGGGAACGCGCGGATTTGGGAATAAGACGACTGTTGGCGTTCCCGCGCTTCGAGAGTACGGTCCCCTTGCGATGATAATTAAAAATTGAGAATTCAAAATTCAAAATTGATATGAGGCCTACCCCCC
>JAUXDC010000200.1 GCA_030618605.1 Holophagae bacterium
CATTCAGAACACATACGGTCGAGACGCCCTGGCTATTTATCTCGGCAATCCGAATTCCCACAACTACGGATCCCTGCTCTTTGCCCCGCCTCTTCTCCGTTCTTTAAGGTCGAAGAATACCTATTCGGCGACCTCAGTGGATCAGCTGCCCCACCACCTGGCGGCGGCGCTGATGTTCGGTCACCAGCTTCTGCTGCCGGTGCCGGATATTGATCGGACCTGTTTCATGCTCATCCTCGGCGCCAATCCTGTGGTCTCGAACGGCAGCATGATGACCGCCCCCGGTGTCAAGGACCGCCTGCTGGCCATTGTCAGGCGGGGAGGGAAAGTCGTCGTGGTCGATCCGAGGCGCACCGAGACCGCCGAGATCGCCCAGAAACACCTCTTCATTCGGCCCGGGACCGACGCCTTCCTGTTGGCATCCCTGCTTCACGTCCTTTTTGCCGAGGGTCTGGTCGACCTGGGCCATCTGGAGGGCCTGTGTAGCCCGATTTCAGGGCTGGGTGAGATTTTCGAGGACATCACTCCGGAGCGAGTCGCGCCGATTACGGCGGTCGATGCTGAAAGCATCAGGCACCTGGCACTGGAATTTGCCGAGGCCAAGTCGGCTGTCTGCTACGGGCGCATGGGCGTTTCGACGCAAGGATTCGGAGGCCTCTGTCTGTGGATGATCAACCTCTTGAACATCGTCACCGGTAATTTCGACCGGGCAGGCGGAGCGATGTTTCCGGAGCCCGCGATTGATCTTCTTTCCTCGGTCGGTCGTGGGCGCCTCGGGCGGTGGAGCAGCCGGGTCCGGGGTCTACCGGAGTTTGGAGGTGAGCTTCCGGTATCAACGCTGGCCGAAGAAATCTTGAGCGAGGGAGACGGTCAGGTCCGCGCATTGTTGACCATCGCCGGCAACCCGGTGCTGTCGACCCCGAACGGCCGACAACTTGACAGAGCGCTCGGACAGCTCGAGAGCATGGTGGCCATCGATTTCTACATCAACGAAACGACCCGGCATGCAGATTTAATTCTGCCGCCGACGCCTGCTCTCGAGCGTGACCACTACGACCTGGTCTTCAATATCCTGGCCGTTCGTAATGTTGCGCGCTATTCCAAGCCGGTTTTCAAGGCTGCAAAGGGTGTCCTCCACGAGTGGCAGATTCTGTCGGAACTGCACCGTCGTCTCGATCGCGGTGGCTTCGGCACACAACTGCGGCGCACTCTTCTCTCTCGACTCGGCCCACGCCGACTGGTCGATTTGGGACTACGGCGGGGCCCCTACGGTTCGTTGCTTCCCGGCAGGGGTCTGAGCCTGGCCCGACTGGAAGAGGCGGTTCACGGGGTGGATTTGGGACCTCTCCGGCCGTGCATCGAGCGGCGTCTGCAAACGCCGAACAGGAAGATCGATCTGGCGCCGACGCCTTACGTGCAGGATCTGGCGCGACTTCGCCAGGAACTCGAACCCAACGATGTGGTCAGCGAACGCGGAATGACTCTGATCGGCCGGCGCCATCTGCGCAGCAACAACTCGTGGATGCACAACTATGGCCGGCTGATGGGCGGCAAGGATCGCTGCACCCTCCTGATGCACTCGGAGGATGCTTGCCGCAAGGGACTGAAAAGCGGACAGTTGGTCGAGGTCAGTTCCCGTGTCGGTCGGGTGACCGTGGAGCTTGAGGTCACCGACGAGATGATGCCGGGCGTTGTCAGTCTCCCACACGGCTGGGGCCACAATCTGAAGGGTGTTCATCTGGCGACGGCACAGCAGCATCCCGGCGTCAGCATCAACGACCTGACCGACGAACTCCAGGTTGATCCCCTGACCGGCAACGCGGCCTTCAGTGGCGTCCCTGTGAGGGTCAGGGACGCTCAGTAACTTCCGCCCCAATAAATCGAAAGGCGAGGCAGCCTTGCTTGCCGAACCAAGAGCCGACCGAGCGGTTGGAGCCGTTCCGGCGAAGCCGGTAGGGGCACATGCGGATGCGGGGTGCCGTCCAAAGAAACCCCCTATGCGTCTTGGCGACCTTTGCGAGAAATTGTGTTTTTGGGTTCGCTTGGAGGGCAGCGCTCTTGGCCGCTTGCTGAGAGCTGATAGCTGAGAGTTGATGGCTTCCGTATACTCTCTGACCATGAGGGCATCACGGTGGGCTGCCTGGGCGACGCCGGGAGCGTACACGCTTCTGGTGGGAGCGATGACGGTGCTGGGTTTGATTGGATCAACCGAGGGCTTGTGGATTGCTCTCGCCGTTTTGGCAGCTTTTGTGCCCTCGGGGTGGCTGGCGCCCGGTGGGTGGCAACGTCGTGCGGCCGAAGCACTCCTCCTGCCGGCTGCAGTTGCCATCACCATGGTCCCCTCGGCGGTGATGCGCCAGATGATGGTGGCTCCGTTGGTGTTCCTGGCTGCCTGGGCAGCCTGGTTTGCGGCTGTTCGAAAGGCGCCCGGTCGATCGGAGCGGGTCGTACTGACTGCATTTTTCGGTGTGGCCGTTCGCATAGTCATTGGTCTTGCGACGGTATCTTCTGGTTGGCTTGGCGCCGGCGGTGTCATTGTCGCCTCGGCAGTTGTCCCAGGTGCCCTGGCGGCGGTGAGTCCTCCCTTGGGGATGATCGCGGTCTTCGTGACCATGGCGGTGACGATGCATGCAGGGCCGACCATGGTTTGGCTAATGACTGGAATCGCCATCGGGGTGGCGTTGGTTTTCAGTCGAGCATTCAAGGAAGGGGAAACGGGAAAGGTCGATCGGCTTTTTCAGGCTTTGGTCGGCTGGTATCCGGGCCTTGGCGCTGTGGCCCTGGTTGTCATGTCGCTTGGAACTTGGGGACTGCCTGCCACGGGTGAGATCCTGCCCGGACTCAATTGGATTGGTGGGGTGATCTTCATCGTCATCCTTGGGGCATCCCTCAGAATGCCTCCCGCGATCGCCGGAGCGTGCATCGTATTGGCCTGTCTGTTCATTGGACCTTCCCTGACTCCGACACCCGAAGGTGGCGGATTGCGGCTTGATCAGAATGATTTGGAAACTCCGCTACGGGCGGGGAGTGGAACGTCCTACGTCGTTGACGTCATCGTCGACAATCTCGAACAGGTTCGCGAGGGCTCCAAGGTAGCAACGATCTTTATCGGGTCGAAGAGGGTGGCTTTGAGGATGCATCGCGGATCTGATGGCAGAGCGCGCGTTATCAATTCTCAGGCGAACGAGGTCAATGGGGCATCGAACCTGGGGGTGTGGAGGCCGGACCGTACCTGGCAGCGTGCTGATCGTATCGTCCTTGACGTTCCCGAAGGTGTTACCCCGGTCATTCAGAGGCGGATAGGTCTTGCGGAGGAGGTCGTTGTTCGCCTCGTGTCATCAGGACCTTCGAAGCCGACCTCGCCCCGAGATCTTGAGGCCGAACGCTGCTTCTGGTTGACGGCTGCCGCAGTCGCATTGTTGCAGTTGATATCGGGGCTTTGGAGGAGGAACGATGCGTGGCCGCCGTGGATGCTCCTCGCGGCAGGTTTGATGATCTCTCGGGCGGCCGTCGAGCCGTTGCATCTCCTGGTCGAACGCCACGCCGTCGACCTTTGTCTGGCGGCCTTACTCTTGGCCTGGGTGCCTGCAGCCGTCGGGTGGGTGAAACGTGGTCGTGTTTTTCTTGCGGTTGGAATCTTCCTGGTGCCGATGGCCCTGGCCACGCCTCATCTGACGCCTTCATTGTGGGGTGACGAGCCCTATCACATGGCACTGATGGAATCTGTGTTCGAGGACCAGGACCTCGATCTGGAAAATAACCTGGAGGGCGGCGGCGCGGTGAGGGATGCCATTGTGTCCTCTGACCGGCTCTTTCACTCTCCTGTTCTGGCGGGGATCCTCCTGCCGGGATTCCTGGTTGCCGGAAGAACCGGTGCTCTGATGCTGCTTGCCCTGGCCGGAGCCGGTTTGGTGGCTATGGTCATCAAGCGCTTCCGACAGTTGCGCTCGCCACCGGACAGAGCTGCTGTCATCCTGGTCTTGATTGCGTGCTTGAGTTATCCGTTGGTGACGTTTTCGACCCAGATTTGGCCGGGCTTGCTGGGGGCTTTGGTAATTGCAGCCATGCTCCTGCTGGTTTCTCGGGGTCGATGGGCGCGGTTGGTTGCAGTTGCACTGGCTCTGGTAGCCGTAGCGGCCAAAACCCGTTTGGCTTTGGTCACGCTTCCGGTGGCCCTGGCGGGCTGGTGGCGGGGCAGCGGGAGGACACGGCTGACGGGAGTGACCGTGGTCGGAGCGGCGGCTTTGGGCGCTCTCTTGATCGGATGGATGACGATGGGACACCCTTTCGGGATCTACCGGCGCCTCCATCACATTCTCCCGACCGATCCGGTTCTGGCCTTCCATGTGGTCGGTGGATTGTTGTTCGATGTCGCCGGTGGATTAGCCTGGACCGCACCTCTGTGGCTGGTGGCATTGGTGGCTACGCCCCTACTGTGGCGTCGTGGCGGCGATGGCGAGCGGGCGCTTCTGCTGGGAGGAGGGGCGACTGTGCTGGCCCTGTTGCACTCGATCGAGTGGTATGCCGGCGGTTCGCCACCTGGCCGATATCTGGTCCCGATGCTGCCGGCCGTCCTCCTGGCCTTGGGACTGCTGATCGCACGGCCGGACGGACGCAGGCGAATCATTGCATTCTTGTTCCCGGTGGCGTTGGCGCCGTGGTGGATTCTCATCACCCGGCCTCATTTTTCAATCAATCCAGGCGACGGCCGGTGGTGGTTGACGAACGCCCTGTCCAGGCGTTTTGCTGCCGATGCGCGAGCGCTGTTTCCCTCGTTCCTGACACCTGGCGCGGCAACTCTGATCGTGCCTCTGGTGCTGATCGGGTTGGGCGGGGTCCTTTGGTGGATTAGCCGTCGGCCGTGCAGGGCCTGGTGGTTGGCAAGGGTGGGGCCGGCAGTGTGGCTGGTTGCGGCTCTGGGTCTGGTTCTTGCGGTCGACCTCAGGGCGGATACCGTTGTCGAGGCGGAAAGCGCTCAGATCAGGCGACATGGTGGAGCGCCGGCGCCCCCGATAGGCACGCCGACGCGGTTTTCCCATGCCAACGGTTGGCTCTTGGGTGGGGGCGATGGATTGACGGTCCCGCTCAACCTGCGGGGAGGCGAAAGAGTCGATCTTGAAATCCGGGTTGTTCCTCCCGGCTGGTCGGGGAGCCTGGAGGTCATGTGGAACGATGGGGCACCCTCCGAACTCAAAGTCAGGCGTGGACCTGGGCATGAAATCATCACCATTCCCGGCCCCTCGGACCCCGGTCGCCACCGCCTCTCAATCAGGTGGTCAGGGCGCAAGGAAGCCGTCCTCTTCGTTGATCGAGTCATCGTCATCCGGGAGTGAGTGTGAAGGTACTCTACCTGGCCGATAGGCTCTCCACTCGAGGGGGTGCTGACCTCCATTTTCGACAGATCATCGAGTGGGCTCATGGGATGGGTTGGTGGGTCAATCTTGCCGTCGGCCGTATCGATCCTGAAGTTCAGGTTCCCGAGGCTGTTGAACTCATCCGGGTTCGAGGTCTGGCCGCCTCAACGGCAACAGGCTCCCGGCTCGAGAGCCTGGGACCCTTGATTGAGTCCGCTGATGTCATTCACGCTCAGAACATCATGAATCCAGAAGCCCTGCGGCGAATCGTCAGCACGGGGAAAGCCGTGGTTACGGTTCAAGATCACAGGGTTTTTTGTCCTGGAATGGGCAAGACTCTTCCCGACGGGACAAGGTGCCTCATTGCTTTTGAGAACGCCGACTGTTCGGTCTGCCTGGCAGACGAGGCCTATCGGCAGCAGCTTGAAGCACTGACCGCAGAACGTCTCGAGGCGCTTCGTGGTGCTGCGGTGGTCGTTTTGTCCCACTACATGGCCGAGGAGCTGGCTGCCGTCGGCCTGGGGGATGCCGTGGTGATTCCTCCTTGGGTGGAGGCAGGGCCCAAGAGGAAAACTATTGGAAAGACCTTCGTTCTTGCCGGTCGAATGGTCCGTCACAAGGGCGTGCTCGACTCCTGGCAGGCATGGACCGAGGCTGGGCGGCCCTTGCAGATGAAGATTGTGGGGGAGGGAACCCTGGCTCAGAAGTTCGATGGGGCGGAATATCTGGGCTGGTTGGACCAGCAACGGTGTCAGGCCGAGATATCAAGCGCGAGGGCCCTGTTCTTTCCCTCCTTCTGGCAGGAGCCCTTCGGGATGCTGGGCATAGAGGCGCTCGCCCAGGGGACGCCGGTGATTGCTGCACCCAGTGGCGGAATGGATGACTGGGTCGATGCCGGTTGCATCAGGGTTGAACCCGGGGATGTTCCGGCGTTCAGTGACGCAATCTCTCACCTTGCGGAGGATCCGGAAGCTGCCTTTGCTCTGGGTGAGGCCGGCAGGGCGATGGTTGGTGAACGTTTTTGCCGCCGAGTCCTGGCACCCCGGTTGGAGGCGGTGTATGAGGGCCTATAAGAGGCAATTGAACCGCAAAGAGCGCAAAGGACGCGAAGGAGGCGCAAAGAGAAGGATATTGAACCACGAAGACCCAGCGCGGCCCCTTGGCCGCAACCAAAGCGGGGATGATAGCCTCAACAATCTCCAGAGATGGATTGTGTCAGATGAAGAAATTAACGCAGAGACGCGGAGACGCAGAGAAAAAACACAGGAGGTGGACTGTAAATCCTGTGGCGGCCTTGAATTTGCGGGTCCTGATCCAAATCGAAGAACTCAGTTTCGGGTTCTTTTGCTTCGCGCATACGGTGACATGTTCGGCATCGCTTCGGGCCTCGAGTCTCCGAAACTCTGCGTCTTCGCGTCTCTGCGTTTTCTGTTTTCTTTCTTCTCTCAGACGCAGCGTAAATAGATAGAAATAACGGAGTTAAAACAAGGGGGAGATAGAGTTCTTGTAATAATGGAACGATCTTGACCCGGGAGTAGCACAAAGAGACTATTTCCGTTTTCACTTTTCTTGTCTTGGCGTTCTTTGCGCTCTTTGCGGTTCAATTTTCCTCTTGTATTGCCTCCCAGCCTTACACTCTCCCTGCCTCCCGTAACTCTCCCGTTTGTTCCTGCATACCAGGGTTGAAGAACAGGAGGATCCAATGC
>JAUXDC010000172.1 GCA_030618605.1 Holophagae bacterium
CGTTACTCACCCGTTCGCCGCTCGTGTACCCCCGAAGGGGCCTTACCGCTCGACTTGCATGTGTTAGGCACGCCGCCAGCGTTCATTCTGAGCCAGGATCAAACTCTCCAGTTTGAACCTTAAATACCGTTCCGAGGAACAGTATTTTTTCAAAAAATCTCACTAGCTTATTCCATCATTGATTTGCATCATTGACGGTGGTCCGTCTATCGTCTCGATTCAGTTTTCAAAGAGCCTCTTCCCGTGTCGGGCCTATTAGCATAGGGCTTCTATTTCCGACTGTCAAGTCCAATTTGGAATTTCCTGCCGGGCCTTTTCGCCCCCTCGTGTTTCCACAAGGAGCGCTAAGATACGGAAGCCTTCCTCGACTGTCAAGTCCCATTTCCCTCTTTTTTTCAAATATATTCAATCAGTAACGACAGAGACGTCCCGAGGCATTGAATCAACAGGATTTAGCCAGTATCAACCTGATTCGGTCATGGGAACTACCGAAAGACAATCCGCCTGCCTTCGACCCGCCACTCCTGGGAAAGGAGTCTTCGTAGGGCTCGTACGTAAAGGCGATGTTCCTGTTCCAGAATCATACCCTGGAGTTCCTCAACCGACGCACAGGGCTTGACCGGAACTGCCTGCTGGCCGACGATAGGCCCATGGTCCAGTTCAGCATCGACCAGGTGAACCGTGCATCCTGTCCATCCGACACCGTAGTCCCACGCCTGCCTCTGAGCGTTCAATCCAGGGAACGCGGGGAGCAACGACGGGTGAATGTTGAGGATCCGCTGAGGAAATGTCTCTACGAACCAGGGGGACAGCAAGCGCATGTAGCCTGCAAGACAGACCCACTGGATCCCCGCCTCCTTCAAGTCGCCCACAACCGCTCGGTCGTGGGCTTCCCGGCTCTCGAAATCCCGGTGAGGCAGGACCCGACATTCAAGGCCCCGGTCACGAGCCCAGTCAATCCCGGGCGCATCCTGCCGGTTGCTGATCACCCGTTCAACCGTAGCCGGCAGTTCCCCCGACTCGCAGGCCTCGACGATGGCCTTCATGTTGGAGCCCCTGCCGGAAATCAAAATACCGAGTCGTTTCCTCGTTTCTGTCATAAGGGAATTGTAACGTGCGAATCGTTCCTTTGCCCCCCTCTACAAAATTGTCCCCCTCTAAAAAAATGAAGCCGCGCTTTTGCGCGGCCTCATCTCTTTGAAGTGGTGCCCAGGCGCGGAATTGAACCACGGACACGCGGATTTTCAGTCCACTGCTCTACCGACTGAGCTACCTGGGCACTCCAGGTCCGGGTTTTATAGCTCACGACCCATCGCCTGTCAACCGTTCGGCTCGACCGATTCATCACTCCCGGACCACAAGATCGGTTTCACCAAAATCGTCGCCCTTGAAAAGCAAGGGGTGCCCCGACGCCGCCGGGGGTTCGCTACAATACACTCGTGGAAATACTCAAATTCTTTCTTCAGACCGGCTGGATCGCCAAGATCGTCCTGATCGTCTTGGTGATCTTTTCTTTAGGCTCATGGTCCGTCATCTTGGCAAAGTGGCGAGAGCTCGCAGCCGCAAAACGCGCCTCAGAGCGCTTTCTCAAGGGATTTCGAAACGCCGCCAGGCTCAACGACGTCGCTCAGTCGATCGCCTCACACCGCGACTCGCCCCTGGCTTCGATGTTCCAAGCCGGCTACACGGAGCTCGAAAGCCAGATCAAGGCCGCACAAAAGGCCGCGGGCAACGAAGGCGTCTACCGTATCCGAAGCCTTGACAACGTATCGCGTTCACTCGAGCGTGCGGTCGGGGCCGAGAGGGAACGTCTCCAGCGCGCACTCCCCATCCTGGCAACCACTGCCAGTGCCACTCCATTCATTGGCCTCTTCGGGACGGTCTGGGGCATCATGAACACCTTCATGGCGATCGGCGCCACGGGCTCTACCTCGATCATGACGGTGGCCCCGGGCATCGCGGAAGCGCTGGTTAATACCGCCGCTGGGCTGCTGGCCGCCATCCCAGCGGTGGTCGGCTATAACCACCTTCTGGCAAAGGTCCGCAAGCTCGACCGCATGATGGACGACTTTATGTTGGAGTTCCTCAATCTCGTCGAACGGAACTTCACCTGATGGCCGGTCGGGTCTCTTCTACCAACCTCGAGGACATGGCGGAGATCAACGTCACGCCACTGGTCGACGTGATGCTGGTTCTGCTGATCATTTTCATCATCACCGCACCCATGCTGGCCCAGGGACTCAAGGTCAACCTGCCGAAGCAGAACGCCCCGGGTCTTGCCGAGGATGGCCCGGAACCGCTGGTTCTGACAATCACCTCCGACCGTGTGATTCTGATCGGTGATGAACCGGTCCACCTTCAACTACTGGCGGATCGCATCGGCGCCCTCCTCGGAGGTCAGGCTCGACCGGTGTACCTCAAGGTGGATGAGACGGTTGCCTACGGGGAAGTCATTCGAGTGATGGCGGTTCTGCATTCGGTTGGGGTTGAACAGATCGGAATGGTCACAAGGCCGGAGGGTCAGTGAGTGGACCCTGTATCCAGGACCCTGGCCGAGATTGAGCGGCATCGACCGCGACTCTTGCCATTCATGGTCCTGGCCCTGGCCCTCCACGCCGGACTCGTCACGGCGGTGGTCTTGATTGGCATTTACAAGCCCGGCCCACGGGCCGCTCACCTCCCCACGGTGTCGGTCCGACTGGTTCGGGAACGGGCGCCCCGCCGACGACCGTCCGTACCGGCCGCTCGTCCTCAGTCTGTGGCAACACCGATGCCTGAGACCACCCCTCTGCCGGCAGCGACTCCGGCCCCCCAGCCGACGGCTGCTCCAGTCAGACCGCCGGAAGACATCGAGCCTCAAGCCAGCGAAGACGCCATGCCGGTCATTGGAGCGAAGAACACGCCTGCTCCGACACCCCCTCCCCAACCAGCTTCCCCCGCGGGAACCGGCAGAGGCGGGTTGAGTCTCGGGGGCACTGGCGACGGGGAGGCGGAACCCGGCATCCCCTCAGATTTCCAGTTCACCTATTACATCGATCGAATGCTCGCCCTGATCGAAAGCCGTTGGTACAAGCCGCCGGTACCCATTGGCACCGGTGCTCGGGCGCGCTTCACGATTCTCCGCGACGGAAAACTCAAAGGAATCGCCCTGGAGGAGAGTTCCGGCTACCCAACCTTCGATCGCGCGATCCTGCGCGCCCTGTATGCTGCCAACCCCCTCCCACCGTTGCCCCCCGCCTATCTAAAATCCAGTTTGACCGTCCACCTGAGGTTCGCCAACAGTGGGTGATCAAAGACCACAGACGGAGTTACGAATGACGTCAAAACTCACCGCTCGATTCCTGGTGTTCCTGGGCCTTTCAGCCCTGATCACATTTTCCGCCGCCGCACAGGGTGACGACCTCTACTTGGAGATCACCCGGCCAGGGCTGCGTCGGGTTGCCGTCGCAACGCCTCCGCTCTTGATCCTGCCGGGAACCCCAATCGATGTCGCGCAGCCCTTCCAGGAGACACTCAACGCCGACCTCCGTGCAGCGGCGCCGATCGCTGTCGTAGAGCCACGCCTCTACTCTCTGGTCGAAGACGACCCCAGGCCTGAAGTCCTCCACCAGCGCTGGCGCGCGATCGGGGCACAATTTCTCCTCACCGGCACCATCGTTCGTGCCGGGGGCCAGGTGGTCGTCGAAGCTCGCCTGGTTGACCTGGTCTCCGGAGAATTGGCCTTCGCCAAAAGGTATCGCGCCGGTATTTCAGCAACCTCAGTCGCGGCCCACACCATCGCCAACGATCTGGTCCAGGTCTTTACCGGAAGACCGGGGCCCTTCCTCTCCAGAATTGCATTCGTCTCCAACCGTTCGGGTCACCCAGAACTTTGGATGATGAACTGGGACGGCGCTGAGCCCAGGCAGCTGACCAAGCACGGTTCAATAGCCCTGGCGCCCACGTGGTCGCCCGACGGGCGTCACCTCGTGTTCACTTCCTTCCTCAGGGGAACGCCGGCCCTCTACTTGCTGACGCCGGCTGAAGGCTATTTGAAACTCTTGTGGGACAAGGGTGGGGTCAACTCGTCGGCGGCATTTTCGCCCGACGGCAAGTCGATTGCCTTTGCATCCAGCGTCGACGGCAACGTCGATATCTGGGTCATCCCGACCCAAGGCGGTGCGGGTCGTCGCCTGACCACCGCCAAGGCGATCGACACACAGCCGACCTGGGCGCCCAACGGCCGCCAGATCGCATTCACATCGGCCCGATCCGGGTCACCACAGATTTATCAGATGGACGCCGACGGCACCAATGTTCGTCGCCTGACCTTCGGAGGCTCCTTTCACGATGAGGCCACATTCTCGGAAGAAGGCATGAGAATCGTATGCACAACCAAAGTCGGGGCTGTCTTTCAAATAGCAACCGTCGACATCATCACCGGAAAGCGAACAGTGATTCCCGGACCCGGCAGCAACGAAAGCCCGACATTTTCACCCGACGGCTCGATGATCGCATTCGAGAGCAGCCGCACCGGCACGCCCCAGATCTTCATCACGGACGCGGCCGGTGTCCCCCATCAATTGACCAACGAGAGTTCAAATCATTCGCCGGCCTGGACGGGGGCTTCTCAGTAGGCTTGGGCGGACACGGGGGTCCGCCCCTACAAATCTTTACGCCTCCAAGGAGGCTGTAGGGCATTGATTCAGCGTCAGGGGGCCGGTGACATCAGAAGAGGACGGTTAATTTTCTGCTCCTCCGAGGTGCCGCACTTATGCTACACTCTCTCCGGAGGTCTCATGCCGGCAAAAAACCCGAGAATTAGTACGGTCGTCGATCCCGGGCTCATGAAATGGTTGCGAACGAAGGCTGGGCAAGAAGGAATTTCCGTATCTCTCGTTGTCCGCGACATTCTAATGCGAATGCGCACTGAAGAAGAAGAGCACTACTGGGCAACGGCAGGGGAAGAACGTCTGAGGAACTTCACGCCGTCCGAAGCACTGAATCACGACGACGTCTGGACCTCACCCTGAACCATGCCCCGATACCAGCTGCTCTACCATCGAGAGGTCGTCGAACGGGACTTACCCAGGCTTGATCACTCGATCCGAAGACGGATCCGCGAGGCCATCGAAAGAAAGCTCATAGACTACCCCGAAAAGTTTGCGAAACCGCTCGCCCATACGACACAATGTCTGTGGGTCCTACGCGTTGGCGACTGGCGCGTCATCTTCGCCCTTCGCAAAGAAGAACTCTGGATTCTGAAGATCGGCCACCGCAGCGATGTATACACCTCCCACACATATCCTGAACCCACAGGAGAATACTCAGTTTCCGAGCCTGACGGCGGTCATCGACCCCGTGGATGAAACTGTTCCAGGCGTTAGAGCTTGACACTGACCATTGGCAGACTCGGGTACACTGCCTATGTCAGGATACAATCCGGAAGGAAACGAGAATGAGTGATCGAAAATACCGTCACAGTGGCTATCAGGATGATGACGATCGAGACAGGGACGTCCGTCGCCCCTCGGCGGGTCCGAGATTCAGCGGCCTCGAAGGCGCCCCCAGGGGGCGTGGCGTGGGAGTTCCCGCAGAAGCCACCTTCAAGTGCGCCCGATGCGGAACTGAAATCAAGGATCCGCAGATTGCCGAGAACACGGATTGTCCATCCTGCGGTTCGGCCCTCCACAGCTGTTCCAATTGCACCTTCTTCAACACCGGCTCGCGCTTCGAGTGCCGCAAGCCCCTTGAAGCCCGCATCGAGAGCAAAACCAAGGCCAATCAGTGCGGCATGTTCGAACCCAAATCCGTTCGAAACCTCAAGTCAACCCGGACGAAGATAGAGGCCGGCACGAATAACCCGACGGATGCAAGATCCGCCTTCGACGCGCTTTTCAAGAAATAGCTCTCAGCTGTCAGCTCCCGTCAGACCTCGGACGTCGTCGTGATCGTTTCCAGACCGTGGGCGTTGGGGCCGGTTTCTTCACGCCTCAGCAGTATTGCAAAGAGCAGAGCCAGGAAACCCAAAGTGGTAAAAACCCACATGCCGGGAATATAGCCGCCCGGGTTTGCGGCCGACGCTTGAAAAACGTCGTTCGATCGGCCGATCGTCCAGTTCATTCCGGCCACGCCGACCTGTTGCACCAGGGTCATTACGGCATACGCTGTCCCCAGGCGTCTCTCTTCGACAATGTAGGCGACCGACGGCCACATCACCGCGGGAATCAACGAAAAGGCGATACCCATCAATGCAATCGGGACTCCAAGAGGCGCCAGGTGGTAGGCCATCATCACGTAGACCGGCATCAACAACACCGCCCCGGCCATCATAAAGAGCGCTCGTTTGCCCACCCTGTCCACCAAGAGACCGAAAAGAGGTGTCGCAAACATCGCTGCAAGCGGGAGCACACTGTTGAACTGACCTGCTGCTTCCCGGGTCATCTCCCAACTCTCAATGAAGAATTTGATGGCGAAACTCCGGAAGGGGAAAATCGCCGAGTAGAAGGTCACGCACAGGGCCACGACAAACCAGAAGGACCGACTGAATCGAAAAATATCCGAGAGCACAAACTTATCGGTGTCATCTGCCTTGCCCAGGTCGAAATTCTTCTTGGCGTAGGCCTCGAGGGCCCCATAACCGATCGGCGCCAACACGCACAAGAGCCCCAGGCCGGCGGCAATGACCAACGGACTCTGCCATCCGGTGGCGTAGGCCGGCTTGGCCCAGGTCGGAGACCAATCGGCCGCCACCGACCCCAGCCGGGCGATGGTTAAATTGATACCGAAGGCAAAACTGAGCTCCTTGCCTTTGAACCACTTTGCCAGCGCCGTCGTCACTGCGACAATCAACGGCTCTGACCCCAGCCCCAGGAGAAAACGGCCGACCAGCATAACGTTGAGGTCCGTGGTCACCGCGCCCAAAATTGCCGCAAAGGTACAGATTGCTCCGAAAAGGATCGTGGACTTCACCGTGCCCCAACGGTCGATCAGCACACCTCCGAGCAGCAAGACGATGACCGCCGCCACGCTGTAGACCGAATACAGGCTCCCGATATTGGCATCGGTGAACCCGAGATCGCTCTTGAGCATATCGGCCACCGGAGCGATACTGTCGTACACATAGTAATTGCCGAACATCGCCAGACTGATAATGACCAGAACCGCCCAACGGAACATCGGTGAGGGTTGGTGAGTGGAAATCGAATGCTCGTCCATGATCTCTCCCTGAAGACAGAATGAGCCCGTATTGTAACCGGTTTCTGATCCGCCTTTCCGGGTCCAGGAATACACAGTTCGGTCCCTGGTGTTATACTCCGCGCGTCGTCCTGACCTCTCGAGGCGACGACGCTTCGAAAACCCCACAATGCTGAATCTCCAGAAGATGCATTCCGAGCGGAAGGTTCCCCTCCGCTTTACCGGGTCGCTGGGCCGCGACCGGATGCGGCATGTCCGCACCCATAACCTGCCCGCGGTTCGGCGCGTCGGCCTCAATCTCCCTCAACTTCCCCCAGCATGGGACGGACTCAAGATCCTGCAGATCTCCGATGTCCACGCTGGCCCCTTTATGCCGGTGCGACGGAGTCGACAGATCAGCCGCCTGGCCTCCGGCCTGGGCGCCGACTTGATTGTCTTCACCGGCGACCAGCTGGATCGGCGCCTGACGGATGCCGAGAGGTTCATTGAGGGTTTCCAGGGGTTGGAAGCGCCCTTGGGGGTCTGGGGCATTCTGGGAAACCACGATCACTCGACCGATCCCGATCTGGCCGTATGGGCACTCGAACGGGCCGGCATCAAACCGCTGGTCAACCAGTCGATCGTATTCACCAGGGCCAACCAGTCTCTTGCGCTGATCGGTCTCGATGACCTCCAATCCTCAGGTGACGGTCCGAATTTTAACGTCATCAGGCAACACGGCCACGCCTTCCGCGTCACCCTGTGCCACCAGCCCAACGGCTGGCACCGGGCCGAACAAGCCGGCGCCCACCTGACCCTTGCGGGACACACACATGGGGGCCAGATCGCCCTGACCACCCGCCGCCTCAACGTGGCGCGACTGGAGACCCGGTACATCGCCGGTCCATATCGGAGGGACGACGCCTTTCTCTACGTCTCCCGCGGCGTCGGCGTAGGCGCCATGCCGGTTCGCTTCGGCGCACCACCCGAGATCGATCTCTTGACCCTGCACTCGCCCGCAAAAACCCGTCGCGTAGCGGCATAGGAGCCTGTCCGCCCTCGAGGTAAGGGTT
>JAUXDC010000021.1 GCA_030618605.1 Holophagae bacterium
GAGGACCCCAAAGCGCTCCCGAAGGCCGGGGTTGGATAACAGAGTCCGGGGCAGCCGACAGCGTCAGAATAGACCGGCAATAGTGTCGGGAGTGTCTGTCCTGGCACAGATGTACCACCCATCAAAATCTTCCCGCAAGCGGAGTTCCATATCTCGAAAGTATGCAAAACAGGCATCAGAAACCTATTTGACATACTTTTCTATTTGAATTAGTCTCGGAACATGATTCCGAGAACTCTCCGCCCACGACTCAGCGAGCTCGCAGGCCAATACCCGGTTGTCTACCTCACCGGGCCCCGGCAGTCGGGCAAGACGACTCTTGCTCGGATGACGTTTCCGGAATTCGAGTACCTGTCCCTTGAGGATTTGCAAACCCGGGAGGAGGCGAGCGAGGATCCACGGGGCTTCCTGAGACGCCTGGAGGGGTCCCCCGGGGCGATCCTCGACGAGGTACAGCGGTCGCCGGACCTTTTCTCCTACATCCAGGGGTTTGTTGATGACCGGCGAGGTGGGCCGCTCATCCTGACAGGATCTCAAAATTTCCTTCTGATCGAGCAGATCAGCCAGTCCCTGGCAGGTCGGGTCGCAATTTTGGAGCTTTTGCCATTTTCGGTTGCCGAACTTTCCGAGAGACCTTCCTTGACGCCCAGTGACTTCGAAGAGGGAACAGCCGAGGTCGCTATCGAGTGTGACCTCAACCTGGACGAGATTCTCTTTACCGGCACCTACCCTGCTATTCACTACAGGGGACTCGAAGCATCGACTTGGCTGGATGGTTATGTCAGGACCTACGTCGAACGTGACGTCAGGACGATTGCCAACATTGGAAATCTTGAAACCTTCCTGAGGTTCCTTGGCCTGTGTGCGGGAAGATCCGGTCAACTCCTGAATCGGTCGTCTTTGGGAGGTGATGCCGGGATCGATCAAAAAACAGTGTCACGCTGGATTTCGGTCCTTCAGGCGAGCTATATCATCGACATTCTCAGGCCACACTTCGAAAACTTCTCCAGGCGACTGATCAAAAGCCCCAAGCTCTACTTCACCGACACCGGGTTGCTCTGTCGCCTGCTTGGCATCCGTTCACCGGCAGATCTTCGAAACCATCCGCTTCGCGGCGCCATCTTCGAGACGTTTATCGTCAGCGAAATACGCAAGCTTTACCTCCATCATGGGCAGCGCCCGCCCCTATGGTTTTGGAGGGATTCGAACGGTCGAGAGGTTGATCTCCTGCTGGACCTCGGTAGCCGTCGAGTACCAATCGAGATCAAATCGTCCCAGACCATTGCTGGTGACTTCTTCAAGGGACTCGATCGCTATATGGCGCTCTCCGGCGATCCATGGGGCGTTCTCGTCAACGGTGGTTCAAACGCCTACCGACGCCGGGGACATTTGATTCGGCCCTGGTTTTCGTGTACTTGAACGGCCTTTCGCGCGCGCGGCTCATCCTTCTTCTTCTGTTGATCGGCGACGACCTGTTCAATCGACCGCACGCTGTCCGGCCTCGTTTTCCCGAATCGCTTGAAGAACAGGTCCTCGATGAAATGAGGAAGAGGCGCCTTCCACGGTTCCTGGCGATGATTATCCTTCTGTCCGAGCTTCTTCGGATTGAGACCGAGCTCTCGGGCCATTTGGATATGGGCATGCGAAAGCCTGTGGCGCTTCCTGGCCTCGACCCACGGTTTGAATTTCTGTGGAATCCCTGGCTTCTTTGCCAATCTGGTTCCCCCTTTAAAGTGGCTGTTGGCCTACGAGGCCAGCCTACTCGGGCTCGTCGAGACCCTCAATCACTTCGTCAGACAGCGCCTCCCAGTCCGGCTCTTCAACGATGAAGTCATATCCCTCCGGCCCGACAGTGTTTTCAAGGATTCTCAGAATACGTTTTACATTGTCATGGGGGCCTGAGATGTAGAGGGGCTTTCCCTTTCCGTCACCGAGGGGAATTTCCTCATCACAGGCCGATGCGTCGGCACCGACAAGCAGGGGGAAGGCATCTACCGCATCTGGGTGCGGTGTGAAGCCCAGATTATTGGCATACTCAAGTCCGGCCAGCACGATTTTTGCGGCAAGATCAGGCCGACAGATGACCATTGGCTGGCTTTCCTGCACCTTGCCGACGAGTTGGTCGTACTCACCGGGGTCGAGAAACGAAAGGAATCCGTCCTTGACGCCGAGGCAGCCCAGATCGACGAGCAGTACCCCGGCCACGATATCGCCGGCCTCCTCTGTCCGGCGTGAGACGACCAGTTGCGTGAGCTCCCCGAAATCTCGCCAGTTTTCATTGACCAAGACCTCGTGAAATGGCCATTGTTGCTGTAGGCGCCCGATAACTGAGGGCGGCACCCGACGACCAGGTGCGTTGTGCCGACGCCTCAACTGCTGCTTCTTGCCTGACTGTTTCTTCTTGTTGCTGTTTCGTTTCTTACCCATTCCTGGAACCCCCAGCTATATTTTACGCGTCGGCACAAGGCGCGACAAGAAGCATCGGTGCATCGGTGGGTCAGACAACTCCGACAATGTTGCGCCCCCTACCCTGGCCGACGGCGATCAGAGCTGAACACCGGTCTGGACCGCCAGCATCAAAAAAACCAACTCAAACGCTCAACGACCGACTTGCTACAAGGTCGGCGTCAGACCTGATTCGATGATTCGCCTGTCCAGAGTGAGAAGAGTCGCACCGAGAACACGTGAGGTAGCAACGAGTATCCGGTCGGCCGGATCACGGTGGAACGAATCCGGAAGTGAGGCGACCTCAGCGGCTATTGCAGGTGAGATGCCGATTCGGCGGACAAGGGGTGGCGCCACGGCGCGCTCAAGCCAGTCTCGGAGCGGAAGCCGAAGTCTCAAACGGCCGAGACTTGTGAGGGTTGAGATCTCCCACAGACTGATATCTGAGATCACCAAAGGGCTCGCGGCATCGGCGCTTTCCAGAGCTTCCTTCTGTGCCGGCAAGAGACGCGGACTTTGTTCAAACCACCAGACGATGATGTGTGTATCGAGGAGAAATGTCACCCGAGCATACCTTGCTCGGCATCCCAATCTTCGGCCGGGATTGCCGGCTCAATAATGTCACCGAGGGTTTCGACGGTGCCAAAGAGAGACGTTTGAGGGTATCGGTGGGGACTGGGTGCAGCCGGCGAAACCTGTGCAACCGGTCGCCCGTGTTTTGTGATCACGATAAGCTCCCCAGTCTTGGCTACCTCATCGAGGAACGCGAGGCACTTGGCCTTGAAGTCGGTGGCTGTGACATACATCATATGACCAGTCTATCTGACCGGTCATTAGAAATCAACGACCGGCCCGTTCGACCAGAAGATCCTCGGTGCCATTGATTGGGAATTCTGGCATGATTGTGTAATATTGATGTGTAAGGAGAATGCAATGGCACACAGAGTCAACGTCATGCTGGATGACAGGGCCTGGGAGGTTCTACGGTCTTTGCCTCGGGGACGCCGAAGCCGCTTTGTCTCCCGTGCGGTGGTGGATGCCCATGTTCTCGACGAGCGAAGGGCCGCGGTCGAGCGATTGACTGAACTTCGCGTGGCGATGCCCACACCACCCGCAAGTGCGGAAGAAATGGTCCGGGAGCTTCGGGACACGTTGTGAACCGTCTTTTTGTCCCGGATGCATCGGTGATCCTCAAATGGGTGTTGCCACCCGAAAACGAACCAAATTCCCAGGAGGCGCTGGCTATCCTCGATCAGTTCGTAGCGGGGGACATCGTGTTGGCCGTGCCCTCGCTCTGGTACTTTGAGGTCGGCAATACCCTCGCACGGCTGGTACCTCAGGAGGCCGGTGAGTATCTCAAGCAGCTGCGGCGTCTCCGAATTACAGAGGCGGAGATTGGGCCGTCGGTTGAGCAAACGGTCCTTGGTTACGTGCAACGTTTTGGCGTTACCTTCTACGATGCCGCCTACCACGCTGTTGCTTCGAACCTTGGTGGGACTCTGGTCACGGCCGACCTTCGTTATGTCAAGCGCGTCAGTCCGGACCCGGGAGTGATGGAGCTTGGAATGTGGAAGACGGAGTGGTGATCGCCAACCCCTGCCTCTGACTCGGTGAGGCATGTCGAGTATCTCGAAGAACTCAGGGGCAGCGTCAGGTTCAGATTCAGGGACAGTGCCAGTTGAGGGGTTCAGTGACCGGTACCGGGGCCGGAACAGCCAACAGCGTCCGGGGCGGCAACAGGAGACAGCGACTGGGAAAGGGGCGGGTTCAATGGACCTGCCCCTTGAGAGAATCCACCATTTCGGGCAGACTGGCCGGGGGGGTGTCAGTGGTACTCAAAGGCAAAGGATTCCGCAAGGCCGGAGCGTGGATGGATCTTTCGATCGTGGGCATCCAGTTTCCGGTGGCGATTGCGATCGGATATTTCTGGGGCCGGTGGATGGATCGGTGGCTCGGCACACACCCCTGGCTGACAATCATCTTCGCGCTCTTTGGGGTGGCGGCCGGATTCGTCAACCTTTTCAAGATCACGTTGAAAGCAACGCGGGAGGAAGCGGCCGAAGCGGCCAGGTTGGCGGCCGAGGACGGCAATGGCAACAACTGACGACACTTCCGAGGCATTTTCGTCCAAGAGAGTCGAGATGCTGGCAGCGGCCATTGCGATCGTGGGAGGGTTGGCATATGGCCTTTTGAGGCATTCGCTTTCCAGCGGTTTGAGCTTGACCGCGGCGGGGGCGGTGGCTATTATCAATTTTCGCTGGCTCGAGGTCGTTCTGATGCGGGTGGTTCAACCGGGCGCACCGCACTTCGACGGAGGATCAGCGTTGAGATTACTGGGACGCATGGCCCTGTTCGGCGTCCTGATGGCAGCACTGCTCTGGGTTCCGAACATCGATGCGGTCGGTGTGGCCCTGGGTTTTTCGGCACTGGTGATCGCCCTCGTCGTCGAGGCTTTTCGCTGGGGTCGAGCGGGTGGAGGTTGAGGTTTGGAACACCATTATTCAATTCTCTTCGAGCCGGTCAACCGCCTTTTGTTGGCGGTGTTTGGCCATGCTCCGGAGAGATATCAGGAGTTGATGGGAACCCACGACGGCTACTGGCTGCCGGATCACGTCGTCATGGCGATGCTGGTGGTGGTGGTGGTTGCTCTGGCGTTGATTCCATTGCGACGAAAAATGTCGGTCGAGGCGCCTGGAAAGTTCCAGCAGATCCTCGAGCTGACACTGAGCGGTCTTCGTGATCTGATCGAGGAGGTCGTCGGTCATGGTTTCGGCGCAAGGTTCCTGCCCTTCGTCCTTGGCTTGGCGGTCTTTATCTTTGTCGGCAACATCTTCGGGCTGTTCTATTTCCTGCAACCGCCGACGGGCAATCCAAGTACGACCTTCGCCCTGTCGATCACGGCCTTCCTCTACTACAACATGGTCGGCATCAGGGATAACGGATTGTTCAAATACATGGCCCACTTTGCCGGGCCCCTGCCAATCCTGGCGCCCTTGATGGTCCCGATCGAGATCATCTCGCACCTGGCACGGATCCTCTCTCTGGCCTTGCGGTTGTTCGGTAATATTTTTGGTGAGCACACGGCCACCGGAATCTTCTTTGCAATGTTCCCCTTTGTTATTCCCTGGCCGATGATGGGCCTGGGGATTTTCGGAGCCCTGCTCCAGGCGTTTATTTTCATTATGCTGACCATGGCCTATCTGCAGGGCGCGGTAGCAAGCGAAGAACATTAATTTTTTAGGAGGAAATATGAGTCGTAAATTTGCAATCATGGCGTTGGTTCTTGTGGCGATCGCCGTTGCCGCCCCGGCAATGGCCCAGGATCACGGTGCAGCCGATGAGGCTTCCAAGGACTGGTGGCAGTACGGGTCCGCGGCATTTGCAATCGGTATTGCGGCGGCCTTCGGCGCCCTCGGTCAGGCCAAGGGCCTGGCGGCGGCCTGCGAAGCCATCGGACGCAATCCCGGTGCAGTCGGTCCGATCCGGATCACGATGATCATCGGTCTCGCGTTGATCGAGTCCCTGGTGATTTACGCATTGATCATCTCGTTCCTGATCCTCGCCTAAATTTTCGTCGAACGAAAATTGTGGCCCCCTTCCGGGGGCCTTTTTTGTCTGGGAGTGACTGATGACTCTGACAGTTCGACCCTATTCCGAGGGCGACGAGTTCGCCATTAACGATGCATTCAACCGCATTTTTGGGTGCAACCGGTCCATCGAGGAGTGGGTGTGGAAGTTCTCGGTAGAGGGTGCACGGGAAGCCTCCGTCGGGGCGTGGGACGGCGAAAAGTTGGCAGCTCACAACGGTGGACTCCCTGCAGCCTTCATGGTTGGGGGACGGCGTGTCCTCTCACTCCAGGGGGTTGACACCTTCAGTCTGGCGGCACTTGACAGGCGTCGGGACTGGAAATCGGCCTGGCTCGACGTGATGGATTTTTTTGCTGAGGTCATTGCATCTGAAGTCCAGGCGCCTCTTCTCTACGGCTTCACCGGACCGAATTCGATTGGTCACATGGTTAATCGCTGCCGGTGGGATGCCGCCGAACCACGCCGCATTCCTCTCTTGACCCGGGAGGTTGGTTCGGGGGGTACTCGAACACTGGGTTCGAGGCTTTATGTTGCTCGATCGATTGGCGATGTCGAATCTGCGCTGGACCAACTCTGGGAGAAGGTCCGTCATCGGTACACCAGCGCCGTCGTGCGGGATGCAAATCATGCAAGGCGCCGATTCAGTGGCCACCCGACGGTGCGCTATCACCGGTGGCTGGTAACGCGCCGATTCTCAAGCGAACCGGTAGCCTATGTTGTCTTCAGGACCGATGACGGCAAGTGCCGTTGGGCGGACCTCCTGTGGGATGCTCGGCACCCCGGGGCGCTTGATCTGATCCAGCACCTCTCGAGCCGACTTGCACAGCAAACCGGCTGTGGCCAGGAGGCGATGTGGCTGGACGGTGACCCCGAGGCCGAGGAGCGACTTCGTACCGTCGGTTTCGAAGGTGGCCCCGATCCCAGCGGCGTCGTCCGAGTCGTTCGTTTTCTTGATCCGTCGCTTTCGGCCGAGGCATTCGCCCCAGGGAAGGTCTACACGACGATGGCGGACGCGGATTTGGTGTGACGCTCGCCTGTTGATTTTCTGAGACTGGTCATCTAGACTGGTCATATGATTCATGTCACAGCCACCGAGTTCAAGGCCAAGTGCCTCGCGTTCCTCGATGAGGTGGGCAAGACTGGAGAGCTGATCGTGATCACGAAACACGGGCGACCAGTTGCTCAGGTGTCACCGGCTTTACCGAGTCCCCACCGATACCCTCAAGAGTCTCTCTTCGGCACCGTCAAAACCGTCGGCGATATTATCGAACCCGTGCTCTCGGCTGAGGACTGGGACGCTGAGCGAGTTGAGCTTGGATGATCTTCCTCCTCGACACTCACATCATCGTCTGGTGGTTTGAACAGAATAGCCGTTTGTCGTCGGCACAGAAGGAAGTTCTTGCCAGTGCAGATCCCAAGAACCCTTTGGCTGTCTCTGATATCAGCCTGTGGGAGATCTCAACGCTGGCGAGTCTCGGTCGTTTGAGGCTTCAGCTTCCCCTCCGGGACTGGCTCGAGCGTGCCGTGGCGCCACCTCTTGTTCGTCGTATCGGCATTTCACCCGCCATAGCGGCTGAAGTGGCCTCACTTCCAGATTCGTTCCACCGCGACCCGGCCGACCGAGTACTCGTCGCGACCTCCAGAATTCTCGGGGCGACTCTCCTCACCCTGGACACCCGTATCATCGACTCCGGTCTGACGACTACCCTGTAGCAAGTTTCAATTCTGGAGCTTCCACTCCCCCGAGGCCACCCACTCAAGACTCGCCTCAGCGCTCCGCGTCGCTCTCTTTTCAGCGTATCGATCCGCAACCCTCAAACCGGCCCTGCGCATGTGCCGCCAGAGTGCCGGGTCAGACAAAACTTCGCGTGCAGCTGAAGCAAAAGCTTCGGAATCCTGGGCAGGCGCCAGCATCGCCGCGTCAACTGCGAATTCCTGGAAGGCTTCAATGTCCGAAGCGACAACCGGGACTCCCGCGGCGAATGCCTCAAGAACCGGCAAGCCAAAGCCCTCCTGCTCCCACGATGGAGCCAACAAGAGGTCACAGCCCTGCACCAGTGAAGCAACCGCTTCAGGCTTGATGTGGTGGTGGTATTCATCAGCTTCCGCCAGACAGGCCTCGTCATCGGTCAGGGGATACTGTGAAATGCGAACGACCTCAAGGGTCAGGCCGGAGGCCCGCAGCTGGTTGATCGCCTCCAGCGCGGTGCGCACGCCCTTCCAGTCCCCCTCCCAGGGTCCAGTCACCAGGATCCGTGGCACCGATGCCGGTCGACGAACAATTCGCCGCCTCAGACCGGGCTTCCAGAAGGCCTCCAGGGGTTGGAGAACAACCCTCGAGGGCCGTGCAAAGCGTTCAGACAGGACTTTCCCAAGGTGGGCTGAGACGACCAGGGCTGGAATGGCCGTGCGGTAGGCGGTCTCGATGGCAGCATGGTCGGCCCTGTTGTGGGTGTAGGTGAACTCCAGTCCCTGGCAGTAGTGGGCGACCGCTCGATGGGCGGCCGTAACTGCGGGGTCAATGGTCGTCCAATAGGTAGCGACAGTGACATCGGATGGCGGCACGGTTTCCCGGCTGAAGGCGTCGACCTGCCGAAAGGATGCCTTGAGGTCGTACCAATCCGGGCGAGGTCCTCGGGACACGATCGTGACGTCGTGGCCCTTGGCGGCGAGGAGATCTGCCTGGCGGAGGACGACTTTGACGCCTCCGAAGAGCACGGTGTCGTCCAGGAGGTAACTAACCTTCATTTCTTTCAGATCTCCGGCTGCGGATTGTGATCCACAGTTGAGCATGGGTTGGTATCACTTTGTCCGGCCTTCGACCCATCTGTGATCGACCGAGACAACGCCGAAGGGGTAGTCCTCGTAGGCAACCGTGAATGCATCTTCGAGAATTCGGGTGTCGTGTATGTGCAGCCCGTCCTCGGCCAGAAGGAAGATGTAGAGCTTGAATCGCCCTTTGACCAGAGGGAGACTGGGAATCTGCAGTCTCACCACGTGTTCTGCGGCGCCCGACCACGGTCCTACACCATCTCGGTGGGAGAGAAAGGAAGCCACCTCGACCTCATCGTGCCGATTGAGGCCTACGACGATGTGAAAGGCCGCTTTGGGGTCTTCAGCGGTCCAGGTGATCTCAAGCTCCAGCGGGTCTCCGTTTTTGATGGCGTCGCCTGTCAGAAGCTGAACCTGATTCAAACGAGTTGGCGAACCGGCGGGTGCCTCGATAATTTCGGGCTTTTCATCAGAACGGTCGGTCTTGGCCTGCAGGAATGCCTCGTACTGCGGCACGACCTGCTCAACTGGGCCGAGAGCCTCGATGTGCCCGTTCTTCATCCAGAGCGCACGCGAGCAGAAAGCCGAGATGTAGTACATCGCGTGTGAGCAGATCAAAAGGGTGCCGCCGCCATCGACGTATTTGCGCAGGTGGGTCATGCACTTCTGCTGAAAGTAGCCGTCGCCGACCGAGAGGGCTTCGTCGATGATCAGGACGTCGGGGTCGACCTGGGTCGCGATGGCAAAGCCCAGTCGCATCACCATGCCGGTCGAGTAGGTCTTGATCGGCTGGTCGATGAAATCACCCAACTCCGAGAATTCGATGATGCGGGGGCTGCGTTCGATGACATCATCCCGGCTGAGACCCAGCATGGCGGCATTGAGCAGGATGTTCTGCCGTCCGGTGAATTCCTGATGGAAGGCCGAACCCAGTTCCAGAATCGAAGCAACCGGCCCTGCGACCGACATTGAACCGGAGGACGGTGCGGTGACCCCGGCAAGGATTTTGAGCAGGGTGCTCTTGCCGGCGCCGTTCTCGCCGATGATGCCCAGACCCTCGCCCCGCTGGACCTCGAAGGAGATGTCCGAGAGGGCGTGAAAGGGTGTGTGGCGGCTCCTTCGGACAAGGGCTTCGATCAGGCGATCCAAGGGCCGGTTGAAGACCCGGTAGGTCTTGGACAGGGAGTGGGCGGACACGACTGGGTTATGCATCTCAGATCTCGTCCGCAAACGCGGGTTTGAGGCGGAAGAACACCCACGCGCCGACGCCCAGTGAAATGGCGGCAGCCGCCACGAGAGGCAGGAGTGCCTTCAAGGGCAGCATGCCCCCGCCAAGAAATGCCTCCCGGTAGAGCGTTACCAGCACCGTCAAAGGGTTGATTTCCATCAGTGGACGAAAATGGTATGGCACGAGTTCCATCGGGTAAACGATCGGGGTCAGGTAGAACCAGCCCATCATCAGCATCGAGATGATCTGGGCGGTGTCGCGGACGAAGACGTGGACCGAAGCGACCAGAAAGCCGAGGCCGACGGTCAAGGCGATCTGCAGTGGAATGGCAATCAGCAGGACGGGCAGACCGCTCAAGGTCAGATGACCGGTAACGGCTAAAATGACCAGAAACAGGCCCGCGGCAATCACCTCGTGCAAGAGCGCCGCCAATACGACTGCCAACACCAAGAGTCCTGAGGGGAAGCTCATCTTCTTGACCAGGCCGGAGTTGTCGGTGATGGCCGTCGTCGCCCGGGTGATGCCCTCCTGCAGGGCCATCCACGGCAGGAGCCCGCAGAAGAGGAAGATGGCGAAGTTGTCCGTGCGTTCCCCGATGCCGGGTGAAATCTTCATCACCGTCGAGAAGAGGAAGGTGAACAGGGCCAGGCTCCACAGAGGCTGAACGAAGGACCACAAGAATCCCAGGGCCGATCCCGCATAACGGCCCTTGAAATCACGGCGCGTGAACTCGCCCAGCAAAAAGAGTGATTGCCTCAAGGCAGGGGGAGTTTAGCAGGGGAACCCTGTGCCAGTAGCCTGTAGTAGGCGTCCTCATCTCGTGGGTCTTCTTTGCAGGCCGTACAACTCGGGCACCACATCACTGGTTGGTCTCTCCGGAATTCATCGCGGAAGGCCTGTCGGGGTCGCCCGTTCCAGATCTCCTCGAAGGTGTTTCTCTCAAGATTTCCCAACGGTTTTCGGCCCCACAGCATGCAGGGCATGACATCGCCGCCCGGTGCGATCGCAACCCGTTTTTCGAGCGCGTGACAGGGTGGAATATTGCCGAGGTCCAGACCGACATCCGGGGCATTCTCGCTGATGATTTCGATCGGGATGCCGGCTTCTTCCGCGATGGCCTCAGCCTGTCGGAGCACCCCAACGAGTTCACTCTGCCGGTTGTGGAGTTGGCGGTCTTCGAGGCCGATTTCCGGGAAGGTGACGGTTTCTCGGAGTTCGATCTCGGTGGCCCCCCACTCGATGAAGCGTCGGACGGCGTCGGCGGCGCTGAGGAAATTTTCCTGGATCAGGGTCATGATAATCCGAATGTGGGGTTGATGGTGACTCCTGGAAAAATGTCCGGTCGTCAGTGCAATCTTTTGTTGTAGCAACTCGAAAGATGCTCCTTGGCGGATGCGTTCGTAGGTCGTGGCATCGGCGCCGTCGACCGAGATGGTCATGCGCCAGAGTCGGGCCTCAATGCATGCGCCAAGATGTTCTTCACGCAAGAGCAGGCCATTGGTGACAAACTCCAGTCTCGGAACCTCCGCCCGTCCCGCTTCGAGCAGATAGGAGGTGAAATCGCGGGTCATCAGCGGTTCGGTCAGGCATGAAAGCGTTGCGTATTCTGCGTGGGGGAGAACCTGCTCACAGACTGCGGAAAAAAGATCATGACTCATGGTTCTCATTGGAATTCTCTCGACCCTGGGGTCTGAGAAGACGCAGGTGAGACACCGGAGATTGCACTTGTTGTTGGTATCGAGGAAGACCTCGAGTTGGCGCTTGTCGTCAGTGTGCATCTTTGCCTCCGTGCCTTCTGATGGCATAGCGGCAACTGGAACAGAGGAAGTCCGCGGGGGCTGATTCGAGGCCGTATGTTATCCGGCGCATGCGGGCGAATTCCGGGCTCTTGAGAATGGTCTCGAGACTCTGGGCCTTGAGATTGCCGGCCACGGCCTTTTCCTCGTAGTCCTGGCAGCACAGTACAACACGCGCATCGGCGGTGATGTGGATGTGCTCGATGGGGCGTGACCCCATGTATTCGCAGCCGCGCAGCGGCCCGTCTGCTCCACCCATTCCGACATCGATGTTGCCGGCCCTGTCATTGACGATCCAGTCTTTGACTTTGAACCGCGAGCCTTCGAAGCGTCGAACGACTGCGGTCATCGCTTGGTCGAGTTTCTCTCGATCCTCGTTGAGGACCGTCAGGACCATCTCTTCGGCAACCGGCTTGTCCTTGGCATAGTCGAGGTTGGCCAGGACCTGTTCGAGATGGTCTTTCCCTCGTTCCTCCCGGTACTCCACCCTATTGAGCGTTGAGATGTTGACCGAAAGAAAATGAAGGCCTCCCATGGCCACCAGCGCATCAGTCTTCGTGGGTGTGAGACCGGTTCCGTTGGAAAAAACTGCGACCGGCAGACCGGCATCGAGAAGGTATTTGACCTGCTCGACGAACCGTTTGTCGATGGTCGGTTCGTTGTACTGGTTCATCGCCACGGCCTCGATCGGTTGATCGAGGGCGACGATCTCATCGATGATTCTTTCGTACAACTCGGTCGGCATGGAAACCGGAGGCCGAGGGTTGACCGAAACCGGGCAAAATGAACACCGCTGATTGCACACCGAACCGGCCTCTAACGAGACGAAACGGATGCAATAGTGGTGCGAGAGGTCGAGGCCAACCGGAATCAGCCAGCCGTCCGCGGCGAGGCCGCGGGTTACCTCATCGAAATCTTCAATGACGGTGCGTTCTTCGATCAGACGCCTCAAGACCGGGTACCACGGGTGCTCGGCCCCGAGACCACGATTTTCATGCGGGTTCATGATTGCGTGATCGAAGACGTGCAGGTATGGGCTCGCGTGCCACGGACCTGGCAGAGCGACCCTTTCGCTTCCGGCTGATGGCCAGGAGATCATTACTATCCTTTCAGCGGGCTGTTTGGGCAAACCCCTCCGAGGAGCACGAAGGGGTCGGCGGCTTCGGCCCAGCAACTTCCAAGGACGAAGTCTAGCAGGAAGTTCCATGTGCCTGCATCTCCTGAGGTCGTTGCTTACTGCCCCGGGTTGTAGACCGCGTCTCCACTCTTCTCGTCAACCGTGCTGGTGTAGGCCCGGAAGAAAAGCCCCCACAGCGTCACCGAAAGGCCGACGGCCCTTATTCACCAGGCCCAGGTGCCCCCGGACTCGAAGCAGCATCAACACGAACAGGGAATAAATCAACATAAACAGCTGTCCCTGCATTTTATTACGGAGTTTTGCGTGTTGATCTGTGGTTGATTAAATCAATCACTTGTTTGGGTTCACTCAGTTGAGTGGTGACACCTAGAGGCCCGGCCGGAAACCCTCACACGGCTGCAAATCGCGAATGAGGCACAATCTGCACCGCCGTAAGTCCTTGAAGTAGAGAGACTACGCCTGTGGCCTTCCGACGTCACATCTCGCACCTCCTCGCAATTTTCGCTTCGAAGGGGGTTTCCGGCCGGGCCTCTAGGGGAATATTCCTCGTCAAACACGTGTCCCTGAGCTCTGATGAGGCGTCCCTCCGGCACTCAACAGCTCAAACGATTGCGGCCGCCTCCCAACAGAAACCCTACCTGTCTTCTTCCCCTACCCAGTAGAGATGAAACGTGCCGGCGACATAGCCGTGATCTTTGCCGGCCCTGATGGCTTCCCAAAGTGGCCGATTTATCTCTGCAAACGGCACATATCCTGAGTGTCCATTAAGAGTCTCAGGCGTCGCTGCTTCAATCGCAGGCACGAGTTGTTCGGTAAGGGTGCTGACCACATACCATCCGGGCGTTATGGGCTTTCCTTCCGTGACCATCCAGGCTCCTGGAATGTAGGCCTGGACGATCTCTGCCTCAAGCGCCAGGTAGAGGACGCCCACTCGACGGATCTCCCTTGATGACAGGTAGCGCTCAAGCTCGATGAAGTTCTGCCGATACTCGAGGTTTCCAGCACTAAACCAGAGTTTGGTCGGGTTCTTGTAGCCAAGCCACCACGTGTTCGTAGCACTCATCCACATCGGTGCGACGATCACGGACTCCGCTGCGAGGATGGCGAGAAAAGCCAACGATGTCCACGAGCTTCGAGAAGATAGCCGCGCACCGAATGCAGCCAGAATCAGAAGCAAGGGGAGAATCGGCATCATGTGCCGGACCCCGAGATTGATATTGGAAGGTATTGTCGCGGTGAGATAGACAACAATCGTCAGCAGAACGAAACAAATTCCCCATCGGTTTGTACTGTCAACGATGACCTCACCACGACGTATGCTCTTGATTGCCAGCGCTCCCGCCGCCAGGAAGGCGACCCAAATCACGACTGGGAGTTTCACCGCAAGAAGCAAAGGAAAATACCACCACCGTCCCAAGCTTGTGACTTCCCCTAACGCGTAGCATGGGTATATAGCCTCTGCATTCTGTGCCCGCAGACCAATCAGTCCTGTGGTCCATTGAGCCAAGCCGGGTTGAATACGTTCGATCCCCAGAAGCAACGGTTCGAAGGGTTTGAGGTGGTCACCCACAATCAGGGCATTTGATCGGTTTTCACAATAATCCTGGATGACTTCACGTCCGGCATCCCTGTCGTAGTTTCGGTTTGCGACGGAATACACACAGACGATGCCGGCAACCGAAAGGGCTCCAACGGCAATCAGATGCGTGCCTATCTTGAGCCATCGTCGCTCTTTGTGATTTGCAACGAGGATTGCCATCAGGACCGTTGGCCCGAGCAGAACCCCAGTGAATTTGGCATTCAATGCGAATGATGAAGCTAGCCCCAAAATAATCACGGAAGACCAAGAAGGTGACACTTGGTAGCGAATTGCTGCCAGGATCACCAACGCGAATCCCAACGTACAAGCAGCGTCGGTCTGCAAGATGGTGAAGTTTCCAATGAAGGTGAACGAGAGGCCAAACGCGGCAGCAACAGCAAATCCAATCTCAGACCCAAACCTGTTGCCTAGCGCCCAAATCGCCAATAACATGGGGAGCACGATC
The DNA here is from genome assembly GCA_030618605.1 of Holophagae bacterium. Classification (GTDB taxonomy): domain Bacteria; phylum Acidobacteriota; class Thermoanaerobaculia; order Thermoanaerobaculales; family Sulfomarinibacteraceae; genus DAOWGJ01. The sequence continues at coordinate 15,013 of JAUXDC010000021.1, forward strand.
ACGCTCAGGACCATCAGTCGCGACCGAATGGTAGCCCGACGCAACAAATCGCTGTCGGCATGAAGCTGATTCAGGGAGGGCCGCCATTGTTGAACCCGGATTGGGGGTTGTACATCCTCTGGTTCGAACAGGAGCGGAAAGGCGGCGATGAGTTTCACAAGCGGGGGATGTTCGAGGTTGACGAGATTCTGGCCATAGCGGGCCGTTTGGTAGCCTGCGACGAGGTGATGTGCCCCGTCGCCCGTCAACGATTGCCTTGAGATCGCAAGCCATTGGAGCATCAGGACAATGCCGATCGTGATTATCATCAACACAGGTCGGAGTTTGAACGACTTGATGTTCACCGCTTGGTCCCCTTCCACAGTTCCGCAACGTGGTCAGACTACCACCGTGCGGACCTACAGTTTCACAAAACTGCTTACCCCGAACACAACGGGGCAGCCAACAGCGAAGCCATTTGATCGAAGTCGAAAACTGGCGTACGTCTGCTTTTCACGCGTTAAAACAAACCTGAGAATCTTGCTCTTCACACCAAATCCCCAAAGCGCAAAACAGGAACTAGTCGAACAAAACCTCCTCTCCAAGGAGTACATTCAGATTGCCCAATAACAGCATGGGACGCTACGGTGCCCTGAACTTTGATTTCAGAACACAATGCACACGCTGAAGAAGAAGATTTCGCCGTGGTCCGGTGGTGGAACGGAAAATATCTAAACTTCGTAACTTCTTGTTACGGAACACTTCCTGACCATGCAATCGTGTCACCGTTCTCGAATCCATCCTTGAAGATCACGGTCGAAACCAGGACTGTGGTGGTCGCCATAGTGATGGGTTCGGCCATCCCGGTATTGGCCCACGCGTCGAGCAAGTTGATGCCCTCGTTGCCGAGGAAGGGGCTCAAGGTGTCGTTGCCGAGGTAGAGGAACTGAATGTACTCCCAGCTGGTCTGCTGGTAGAGCAGGGTGACGGTAACGCTCTCAGCTCCTTCTGGGACGGTGAACAGCGCGACGGCGAAGTGATCGAATGTTCCCCCGGCGCCGGGGTCTCCGTACTGGGTCTGAGGAACCGGGAGGATGCTGCGCGTCAGTGCCTCGTCAAAGGCGAGGCCGTAGGGCGGGATCCTGTTGTCCGCGATGACGGTGTTGTTGAGGGCGAAGTGGAATGTATGGAATGCGGTTCCGGGGTCTGAACCCGCCAGTTCGCCCAGGGTGTGTTCGACAGCGTCGGTCAGGCGGTCATAGCCCAGGGGGAGATCGGTTGGATATCCGAGATCGATCAATTGCTGTGCCCACTCCTGGTCCATGGCGCCGTGGACCTCGAAGACCACGGTCGAGTCGGGGGCCAGCAGGGACAGAACATCGTGGGAGACTCCGTCAAGGTCGTCGATGGAGCGCTGAAGGGAGCCGTAGGCGCCGTTCGTGTGGATCGTTGTTCCAGCTGAGTCTTTCCATTCAAGGTGGAGCCACATTCGGCGGCCTTCCGGATAGCCGCTGATCAGCTTGTGGCCGGTGAGATTGGTGACCGTCACTCTCAGGTCGGCTCCCTCTTGAACCGCCTCGAGGTTGGCGGCCGATTGGAGCATTGTCAATGCGCGCGCCTTGCCGTCCTGCATCGCGGAGATCTGGTCGGCAGTCAATCCGGCGCCGTAGCGCAGGGTGCCGCGGGTGTCCTGATATTGCACGACGTCCGGCATCCAGACACTGCCGCCGGTCAGATCGTGGACCGGGAGGTCGGTTCGAACTGGGACGTTTCCTTGTGCTGCGCCCTTGCCGGTCGAGGCGTAGAGATGGCAGGTCTGGCAGGTGAAAGTCCGCGGCGTCCCGTCGGCGTAGTCTGCGTTGGGGTTATCGCCGACCGAACGTTGGTAGGCCATTTCGAGAGAGCCTCCCACCACCCTGAGATCCGCGGGAAGGGTCGGAAAATCGTTGACCCGGAAAGTGTCAAGTGCACTCCCTTTCCACTCGCTGAAGGTCCTCTCCACGACCCCGTAGCCGTGAGGTGCGTTGTTGAACGCGGCCTTGAGAGAGACATCGCTCGCCGGATCGCCGCTGAAAGAGCCCGGGGCCAGCGGCAGTTGTGTGCCGTTGTTGTGGGCCAGATCACCGACGACCGGGTTTGAGACGTCATGGCAGGTGCCGCAGAACTCGCCCTCGCGGACGTAGCCGGATACCAGGAAGGCGTGATTTGGTGAGGCGTCGGCATAGGGGCCCAGCCGGGCGCCGCCGCCGTTGATGACGTACTGCCCGCCCCCGTAATAGCCCTCGCCGGTCGTTTCGTCGAAGGGCTCGAACGGCGTAGCGTGGACCTCAGCAGTCCCGTCGATGTTGAGCGCCTGATCGGGATCGACCAGCATGTGGCAGAACTCGCACTCGACGCCGTCGACATCCTCGGCTATGAAAGCGCTGCCGTCGGTCGGTTCGGAGCGCCCTTGCAGCCATCCATTGGGGCCGTGGCAGCGTAGGCAGAGATCACCGGCGCCACCGCGGGTTTCAGGGTCGCTCCCGGGCAGGAAGTCCTGCTCGGCAATCGCCACGGTCGCCCAGTAAAGGGGGTCCCTCATGGCGTGCGACATCATGCTGCCCTGCCATGTGTGGACCGGTTCGAGCTGTGGATTGATGGTCCCACTGTGGCAGCTGCAGCTTGCCGGGTGGGAGAATGGGGCGACGTTGTCCTCCGGCTGGGTTCCGGGCTCTTTGATTGCAGGCGGAGCCAATGCCGCCGCAACGATCAGTCCGGCCACGGCGACGAAGGTGATTGCAAAAATGAAGTGGCGCATAAATCCGACTCCCCTTGTGGTTTAAAAACCAATTTCCTTGGTTCCAGTTTAGCGCCTTTGGTGGGGGATCGTTCAAACTCCTTCGTTCACCCCTTGCTATATTGTCCGGGTGGACATCGACTATTACGCTCAGTATTTTGCGTTTGAACACAACGACTGGTGGTTTGTGGCCCGGCGGCGCATCGTCTTCGAGCTGATTTCCGAATTCCTGAATGATCCGGGGGCGCAACATCGTGTGCTCGATGCGGGGTGCGGGACCGGAATCACGTTGCAACATCTTGCCCAACTCGGCCAGGCTTTTGGAGTCGACAACGAACCCGTGGCACTTGATTTCTGCAAGATGAGAAAAGAGCGGCTATTGACCTGTGCGGCTCTCGAAGACCTTCCGTACCCGGACGGTTCTTTCGATGTTGTGACGTGTCTTGACGTTATCGAGCACATAGATGACGACAAGAGGGCTGTCTCCGAGGTGTGCCGGGTTATTCGACCCGGTGGGCTCCTGGCCCTGACCGTGCCGGCATTCCAGTCTTTGTGGTCGGATCACGATGTCATCAACCACCACAAACGGCGTTACCGGAGACGGAAGATTCAAGAGCTGCTTGGCGAGGATTTCACTGTCGAGCTCCTCTCCTATTACAACACCTATCTGCTTCCGATCGCTGTGACGGTCAGGATGTTAAAGAAGGTGGAGATGGCGGTTTTCCCCGCTGCCGTTCGCCAGGTGAAGGCCGAAAACACCTACCTACCCCGGAGCATCAACAGCCTCTTCGCTTCAATCTTCGGCTCCGAGGTTTTCTGGTTGAAACGGGGTTCTCTGCCAGTTGGGCTGTCAATCATCTGCATCGCACGGCGCAAGGGGGAATCTGAAGCTGGCTCCCCCGGCACTCTCCGCCGTGGAGTTTGAGAGTCCAGTGATGTCTCTCCTGGCGTGGACACTGCTTCCCCTCGGTGCCATTCATCTGTGGTTCGGGTGTCGACTTCGAAACCTCCTGAAGTTCCAGTTGGTCCTTGATCTAGTGCTGCTGGCCGTTTTTGGGCCGGTACTGGTAGGCGGCGGTGACCTCAACCCGGTTCGCTGCATCGAAAAGCTGCCTCCCTTTAGCCATGTGGAGTGGTCCCATTCCACTGAATTCCAGCCGACACAGTCGGATCTGGTGCTTTATTTTCATCCGTGGTGGGAGGCGACCGGGCGTGCCCTGCAACGTGGTGAGATGCCCTGGATTGCTCCGGGGTTCGGTGCCGGTCTGCCGTTGCTGGCCAATGGTCAGACAGGGGTTCTGGCGCCTGTCATGCTTCCCGTGTGGCTGCACGGACCCGAGCGGGGCACGACGATCATGGCCTTCTGGAAAATTGAGCTGGCGGGATTCGGGGCCTTTTTGTTGTTTTTTCGTGTCTGGCGACTGCGCTGGATTGCGGCTGCCGCGGGTGGCATAGCGTGGGCGGGTACCCCATACCTCGTGGCATGGTTGCTGGTGCCGTTGGCGTGGCTCGGCGCGGTATTGCCGTGGATCTGGTGGTTGACGTGGTGGGGCATGCGTGGGCGAGCACCCTTTTGGGCTTCGGTCACGGTCGGAACCGTAATGGGTTACCTGATGGGATGCGGTCTCCACCCCGAGACGGCGGCGGTAGTCTGTGGTTCAGCCCTCCTGATGGGCCTTATGCTCCGGCCCCGCCGGTGGAAGCGTCTCCTAATAATGATAGGCGCGGCGGGTCTTGTTGCCATCGCCCTCTCCTGGCCGACGGTGGGTTACATCTCTGCATCTTCGAGGCACGCCCTGGGTGCGGATGGGGAGGCCAATCGTGACCGCTTGCCGTGGTCGATCCAGAAGGACATCTCACGCCAGATTGCCGTGCCGGCATCTATGGGGCACCCCGGGCGGGGAGATTGGAAGCCGCAATATCCGCAAGCGCCCGGGGCGGCAGGGGTCGGAGGAATTGTGCTCGCGCTCCTGGCGACCGGCCAAATTCGCCGCCGTCACTTTCGTCTTGGCTGGGCAGCGGCGGCAACATCCGCCCTCGGCCTGATCCTGCTGGTCAGAATTCCACCATTGGACACCTTGCTGGTTCGAATCCCGCCGCTTGACCAGATGACCCTGGCCCGGTTCGGCGTACTGATCCCGTGGGGACTGGTCGTCCTGGCTGCACTTGCTCTCGATGGTGCCCTTCGGGGCCGCATCAGGTCGCTGGGGGTTCGCCTCGTGCCGGCCGCCGTTCTTGGGATTGTCGCCCTGACCACGACGCCGTGGCATCTGCAGCCGTTGAGTATTGTCTTGGTCATTCTCTCTATCGCTGGAGCGTTGGCTGTGGCCTTCCTTCAACAACGTGCCGTTGTGCCCTTGCTGGTTGCAGGTGAGTTGGCCTTATTGGCTCTCGGCATCAATCCCGTGGCTGATCCGGCCGATCGCCTGCCGAAGCCCGCACTGATTGAGCAGTTGCAAGCCCTCGATCAACAAGAGCCTGGGCGCATCATCGGCTTGACACGGGCCTTGCCGCCGAACCTGGCCATGCGATACGGGCTCAGGGATTTTCGAGCCTCAGATCCATTGAGACCCAAGTCATTCGCTCGTTTGATGGGTGTGCTGGGTGAACCGAAGACGGTTCTCGGTGGGCCGCTGCAGTACGCACCGACCGGCCTGTGCGGTGGGTGGGGCGTCAGATATGCAGTGACCCGGCCAAAGAAGACACTCACGGGTTGGCAGGAGGTCTATTCGGATTCCGATGGCATTATCTGGTCCAACCCTCAGTTCCTGTCTGAAGTCCGGGTTGTGGGGCATACAACCCCTGAACCTGAAGATCCTCAAGGTTTAGTGAAGATGATCGAGAGCGTTGATTTCGAGTTTTCGGCTCTGGTCCCGGCAGGGGCGCCGAAGATTTCCGCTACGAAGACCGTTCTCGAACTGGGACGCCGAACGCCGTCACGACTCGAAGCGGTGGTTGAGTGCAACGGACCCTGCCTTCTGGTCGTGGCACAACCCTGGGCGCCCGGATGGAGGGCGACGGTGGATTCGAGTCCTGCAAAAACGGTCGTGACGAATATCGCGGGGCTCGGTGTTGCAGTACCCGAAGGGCGGCACGAAATCGAATTGAGCTACCACCCGTGGGCATGGTAAAGATCTGCGGGATTGTGCTGTGACGATCAGGCAGATTCTTCGACCGGCACTAATCGCCTCATGTGTTCTGGGAGCTCTGCATACACTGGTGTTGGCGTTTCTGCTTCTCTACCCGGACCTCAACCTCAATTATCCCTTCATGGGTGGTGATTCCTACGATTGGATCTCCCAGGCTCTTAGATTTGCCGGCCATGACGTTCGATACCCGGGAAGACCCCCACTGTTGCCGTTGGTGATGGCCGGATTGGAGAGCATGTCTCTCCTTCACCTCACACCCTCGCTGCTCCAACTCTTGATTGCCGTGACGACCATCATTCTCTTTCGGGTCGTTGCCGGTCGATTTTCGACCACGATCGCCCTGCCGGTTTCGATCGCTTTCTTCGTCAACTATGCCTGGCGAAGCATGGGCATGGAGATCATGGCCGACGTTCCGGCCGCGTGTCTGATTCTGATGTCTCTCGCGGCCTTCTCCAAAGCCCTCGATCACCCAAAATTCTACGTTCTCACCGGTTTGTTTGGGGGCCTGTCAGCTGTCACCCAGCCTCTTTCCCTGCTCCTTCTCATGTCGATGGGTGGGGCACTCTTCGTTCATCGTCGATCTGATCTCCAGACCCGGTGGCCATGGGTTGGCCTTATTCTCTTTTTCGGGCCAACCCTGCTGTGGTTTCCCGTCCAGCGGTTATGGCTCGGGGCTCCGGGAGCAGGACCTCTTCACTGGGCGCTCTTGGGTCTGCATCTGAACAATATCCCCTTCTATCTTTGGACGGGGCTTGCATTCGTGGGACTTCCCGGGATGTTTCTTGCCGCCTGGGGTTTCTTCGTTGTGTTTCGAAGGGTCAGGAGAGACCCTTGGGCTCTGGTTCTCGTGACATCGGTCGTGCTGTTTTTTGGGTTCTTTTCGGTGGCCTATGGGTTTGCCGCCAAGCGGTTCCTCGTCTATGCCTTTGTACTTGCGCCGTTCTTCTGGGCCGAGGCCTTGAGCCGCTTCCGAAGGGCAGCCCCGGCTATTTGCGTGTGTCTCCTGCTGATCGGGTGGTCGTGGCTTCCGTGTCCGGATCGTGGGAGTTCCCCGCTACGACTGGCGGTTTGGCCGGCGCCTGCGACCTATCTGGTAGCCTCTCCGGATCAACGCCCTCGTGGTGACGTCCGTCCTGATCTTTCCGATATCAAACTCGAACGACCCTCATTGCTTCTGCGGTGGTCGGTGTTGTCTCGGGCCTGGTTGGCAAAGAAAGACCTTTCGCCGGCCGTTGATGTGGAGGTTTTGGAATCTGACGCTGCGGCAGTTTTTCTCTCCAGGTCGGAAGGAGAGAATTCACGACGGTATCTGACGGTGACCCGGTTAGGCAATGCGCTTCGGCGACGTATCAAGTTTGTGTCGAGGGAGCAGCTCCAGCCGTTCGTGGATTCTCTACCGCTGCGGCCCGTCGGTCGAATCCTGGGCCGCCAGATCTACCGGACTGAACTCCCAGGTTTGCAGGGTACCTCTCTGGTCGGTTTTTCTTCCGATGAAGTTTCTGGACAGAGTGTCTCGGTTGGCTCTTCATCTGTGGATTTGGATTCAACCGAGCCCATCCTCCACCTGGCTCAAGAGTTGGTTGCAAGGCTACCGGCCAACGATGACGTAGTGGCCGTTCTCAGCGCACCGCGAAGCAACGACATTCTATTGACCTATCTGGCCTTCCTGGCGCCTTCGACCAATTTCTACGTCATCAACAGCGAAGACCAGCCGCAGACGTTGGTCGAACTGGGGTGCAGCAACCCCATTCTCCTCGGGGAGACCTCGGAGGTTGTCGTCGACGCCTGTAGAATCCTGGGCTACAAGGCAATAGTGATTCGAATTCCCTGAGGCGGTTATTCGCTCTCTTGAATTCCCTCAACCGTCCATCCCTTCAGTGCCTCTTCAAAGGCCCTCTCTTCGGATGTCCAGCGCCTTCGGCCCCACTCCCTTTCCCGCCTGATGATGGGTTCGAGGGTTGGAACGATCTTCCGGGCTGTTGCAGGATCCCAAAGCCCCAGGCGCACTCTCCGAAGCAGTAGATCATCGAGGTGAAGCACACCACCCCAGCGGAGATGGGCACGGACCTCGGCGGGACAGAGGTCGGGTGCAATATCGAAGGGCTGCAATTCCCGCGTGGTCCGGGCCAGTAGTGGGGCATGCCAGGCCAGGCCGCCCAGGCGGCGGGCCATGGCGACGCCAACGATTGGTTCAAGGCCGTCCACCGCGCCGAGGCGTGCTCCAAGATCCGTGGGACAGAGTCCGGCCAGGGGCGTCCCCTTGGTGGCGCAGGGTGAGACCGAACGCGTATGTTCTTCCGGTATCAGGTTGAGGACGGCATCGACGGCCTCTTCGGCCGTTGAACGCCATGTGGTTAGTTTGCCTCCCGAAACCGACAACAGCCCCTGTTCCTCCCAGATATCTTCCTCGCGGCTGGCCTCGGACGGGTTTTCGGCATAGGTGTCCAGGATCGGCCTGAGGCCGGCGAAGGCCCCCAGCGGATTGAGAGCCTCGGCCGGAACCGAAGGGAACGCGGCCCGAACCGCTCTCATCAGGTAGTCCACCTCCGGGCGGCTGGGACGGGGGTCATCCAGATCCCCGGAGTAAAAGATGTCGGTCGTGCCCAATAGCAGTCCCTCGGGATGGGGGATCAGAAAGACCGGTCGACCGTCATCCGGCGCCGGGAAGGTCACGCCCGCTTCCAGTGGAATGCTTCGGCGAGGCAGAATCAGGTGGGAGCCCCGGGAGGGGCGGAGCCGGGCGCCCTCGAGGCCTAGGCGAAAGCGGACGGCATCTGTCCAAACGCCGGCCGCATTGATGACGACCCGGGCTTCGAGGGGTACGACCCGATCGTTCTCCAAATCTCTGACGAGCAGACCCGTGATTCGCCCTTCGGTGTTTCTCAAGGCATCCTCGACCTCAGCTCGTGGAAGAACGGCGGCGCCATAGCTGTGGGCAGTTGCGGCAACGGCCCAGGTCAATCGGGCATCGTCGGCGACGCCGTCGGTATAGGCCAGGGCACGGTCCAGCTCGTCGGTTCGAAGGCCCGGCGCTAATTCAGCGATTTCCTCGGGGCTCAACTGGCGGTGTTTTTCGGGCCGCCCGGTCAGACGGTCATACATCCAGAGGCCGAGGTCGACCTGCCAGCCAGGTGTCCGGTCACCCTCATAGGCGGGATAAACGCAGTTGATCGACTGGACGAGATGCGGGTCCAGGGTCAACATCCGATCCCGTTCCCTACATGCCAACCGCGTAATGCGGAACTGCATCTGTTTGAGGTAGCGAAGGCCTCCATGGATCAGCTTGGAGGACCGTGAGGACGTGCCGGAGGCGATATCGCCCCGTTCGAGCAATACGGTCTTCAGGCCTCGTTGTGCCGCATCGAGAGCGATGCCACAACCGGTGATGCCACCGCCGATGACGGCGACATCAACGTGGTCGTCGAGCATCTTCAGGGAATTGTCGCGCCATCCAGGGTGAAACATGGGGATCCCTTCAGGGAGTTCTCAGTTGTCGGCAATAACGGGTAGGCA
>JAUXDC010000271.1 GCA_030618605.1 Holophagae bacterium
CTCTCCGGGTCTTTGACTGGAACCTCAACTCGGCGCTTCTGTAAGTTGCCCTGTGTGTCATGGCCTACACGGGAGTCCTGTGGCTGGAACTGGCGCCGGCATTCTTGGAGAAAATGAAGGATGCATCCAGTCCGGGTTTGAGGAACTTTGCGGAGTTCGGCCTGCGTTTCTTCGATAAGGCCCTGATCTGGATCATCGCATTGGGTCTGCTCCTGCCGACGATGCACCAGAGTTCCTTGGGTACGGTGATGTTGATCGCCGGTGACAAGGTGCACGGACTCTGGGCGACCAGCATGATCCCATTGCTCTACCTGGTGTCCTGTGTGGCCATGGGCTATGCGATCGTCGTCTGGGAGGCGACTCTGTCGTCGAGAGCCTTCTCGAGGCCTCGAGAAGACTCAATGCTCAAGAGCCTGTCTGGGGCCATGGTCATCGTGATCGGCCTGTTTCTGGTGATTCGGATCGTCGATCTGATCATCCAGGGGAAAGCGGCTCTGATGTTCAACTCAGGGGGCTTGAGCCTGCTGTTTTGGATTGAGAACGGCCTCTTCGCGTATGCGATGTACCTCTTGGCCGGCAGTAGGAGGCAGGAGTTTTCGAACGTTTTCAGGGCTGCGATGGTGATCATCTTCACCGGGGCCCTTTACCGATTCGACAGCTACATCGTTGCCTACAATCCGGGACCGGGATGGTCCTACTTTCCATCCTTCCCCGAACTGTTCATTACCTTCGGAGTGATCGGTCTGGAGATCGCGCTCTTTATCTTCATCGTCAAGACATTCCCGATTCTCGGCGGCAAGATGCCGTCGGGATCTGAGAGCTGAGGAGGGGCATATGGCACAAATGATTACCATTGACCCGATCACCCGCATCGAGGGGCATCTGCGCATCGACGTCGAGGTGGATCGAGGCAAAGTTCAAAAGAGCTGGTCTTCCGGCCAGATGTGGCGTGGGATCGAGAAGATCCTCGAAGGCCGGGATCCGCGGGATGCGTGGATCTTCACCCAGAGGATCTGCGGCGTATGCACAACGGTGCACGCAATAGCGTCGGTCAGGGCAGTCGAGAACGCCCTGGACATTGAGATTCCGCTCAACGCTCAGTTGATCCGGAACCTCCTGGTGTCGGCCCACTGCCTGCACGACCACATCGTTCATTTCTATCATCTGTCGGCCCTGGATTGGGTCGATGTGGTTTCGGCCCTCGACGGCAATCCCAAGAATGCCTCGAAACTGGCCGAGAGCCTGTCTGCGTGGCCGGGCAACTCCGTCAAGGAGTTGCAGGCGGTCAAGGACAGATTGGCCGGTTTCGTAGCCAAAGGGCAGCTGGGTATCTTCACCAACGGCTATTGGGGCCATCCGGCGATGAAACTCCACCCGGACGTTAATCTGCTGGCGGTCAGCCACTATCTGCAGGCTTTGGAATATCAGAAGAAGGCCAATCAGGTCGTCGCCATCCTCGGAGGCAAGACTCCGAACATCCAGAATCTCGCTGTCGGCGGTGTTGCCAACGCGATCAATCTGGACAACGAGGCGACCCTCAACATGGCCAAACTCTATGCGGTCAAGGGACTGCTGGAGGAAGTCCAGCAGTTCGTAGAGCAGGTCTACATGGTCGACGTTGCTGCCATCGGTGGGATGTACGCACCGTGGCTGTCATACGGCGCCGGCGTTACGAACTACCTCTCAGTGCCGGACCTTCCGACCGACACCAAAGGCACGGTATTCGATCTTCCGGGTGGCACGATCTTCAACGGTGACCTGGGATCGACGCGTCAGTTCGAGTCCTTCGACGATCCCTATTTCCGTGACAACGTCACGGAGAACATTACGAGAGCCTGGTACGAAGACACCGAGGAGACCCGCCATCCCTTCCAAGGGCAGACCAATCCCGCCTATTCGGAACTGGACCACGACGGGAAGTACTCGTGGGTCAAGGCGCCCCGCTTTGGCGATCAGGTCATGCAGGTCGGACCGTTGGCACAGGTTCTGGTTGGATTTGCCGGTGGCCACGAACCCACTCAACGGTGGGCGACATGGATGCTCAAGACGGCAGGCTCGGTTGCCGGCGCCAAACTGGGTCCGGGCGTTTTGCATTCGACCTTGGGGCGGCACGCGGCCAGGGCGATCAGGGCAGCCGTCATCGCAGAAACAGCAATTGGTCACTGGCAACGCCTGGTCGAGAATATTGGTGGGGGAGACACCACCAGCTTCACTCCGTGGGAATACCCCAAGGGCGAAGTACAAGGCTTCGGTTTCCACGAGGCGCCACGAGGGGCGTTGTCCCACTGGGTGGTCATCGAGGACGGCAAGATCAAGAATTACCAGTGCGTCGTGCCGTCCACCTGGAATGCCGGTCCCAGGGACGACAAGGATCGTATGGGGCCGTACGAGGCTTCGTTGATTGACAACCCGGTGGCTGATCCTGAGAGACCTCTCGAGGTTCTGAGGACCATCCACTCCTTCGACCCGTGTCTCGCCTGTGCGATTCACACCCTCGACCCTGACGGGAAAGAGGTTTCGAAGGTTCGCGCGTTGTAAGTCAAACAACGACACCAAAAACGCCCGGCATCCGCCGGGCGTTTCTTTGTCAGAGGATCAGTCGTCAAGGAAAAACAGCCGACCAGAGGTCGGTCGTCCCGTCCTCGAAACCGTCCGCGAATACTCGTATCCTCAGAGCTATGATTTGAAGTTCGTACTCCTTGGCGGCGATGTAGGCGAAATCGCCATCCACAACCAGTCGTCGTCCATTTTGGGAGGAATGATATGTGCCTGCCAGATACGGCGCCGCCGGATCGAGCACATTGACGACTGTGATCAAGGCGGAGTCATATACTCCACTGATGTAAGCGATGCTGTCGATGACTTTGACATCGGTGCAATCGGGACACGGGTAGGTTCCGGAGACACTCGGAGAATCGGGAAGAGAGATGTCGATGATCTTCAAGGCCTCGCCGTCCATGATGTAGGCGTAGTTTCCGTTGACGTCCAATCCACCGGGCCCTTCCTCCTCGGAGGCACTATATTGATATTCGGCGACCCAAAGGGGCGACAAGGGATTCGATACATCAACAATTCCGAGAACAGGTCCGGAATCACCGACCCCTTTGGGTTCATCGCTACTTGAAAGCGAGCAATAGGCGTAATCTCCCTCCACGGTGAGGTCGAAACTCGCCAACATCGAGTCGAATGGAGTCGTACCTGCCAGCGTGGGAAATGCCGGAATGGAGATGTCGAAAATCTCCATCTGAGCGTTGCGAGACTCCCCCTTCTGACCTTCCTCTCCCACCAGCACAAAGGCGTAGTCTCCGACCACTTGAACTGCGGTCGCCTCCATGGATGTGGGTGCGTCTCCTGCCGGAGTTGGACTTGCGGGAGTGGAAATGTCGATGACCCGCAGGCCCTCACTGCCATCCGCAATAAAGGCATGGTCACCAGACACCCAGACGCTTCGAGCATATCCGGGAGTATCGAGGCTTCCAACGAGATTGGTGTTGGCAGGGGCGGATACGTCGATGATCTTGAGCCCTCTGGAACTGTCGGCGACGAAGGCGAGGCTACCGGCTTTGAACACATCTTTGTAGTTTCCCAAGCCGGTTACCGACGCAGTCGACGTCGGAGTCGCGGGCGTTGCAACGTTGACTATTTGCAAGCCGCCCTCATTGCAGGCGACATAGGCGTGATCACCAAAGATAGCGGTGTCTTCAGCATTGTCTTCAACACCAAAGATGCTGACGTTGGAAGGGTCTGCTGGATCGGAGACGTCGAGAATTCTCAGGCCATCGTTGCCCTGTGAGATATAAGCGTATCCGCTATCGACCGCAATACGCATTCCGCAGTCGCTGCCGGTATCCATGCCTCCTGTATAGCTGGGCTCGGAGGGATCGACAAGGTCGTAAATTGCCATCAAATAGCACCCGGTGACATAGAGGTAGGCGCCGTCGCCGGTGATGCCGTACATATTGCCTGGCGCTGAAACGCTCCTGGTCAAGGTGGGAGTTGATGGGGTGGAGACGTCGATGACTTCGATTTGAGTATTTGAGGCACAGTAGGCGTAGTCGCCTTCCACAAAAATGTCTGTACAAACGACGCCGCTGTTGATCAAAACGCCTTCAAAGACAGGGTTGGTTGGGTCCGAGACGTTGACGATCTCGAGGTTCTGATATTGATAAGTGCCGATGTAGGCGAAATCTCCTACACGAACACGCTCCCAGGCTCCTGAACGTTCGTGATGTCGTAGGTGCCGACCAGGGTCGGCGCCGTTGGTGAATTGATTTTGAAAACACAGAGCTTTGACGGGTTGTTGGAGACCATGTAGGCATAGTTCCCGCTAACGTGAATGTCGTGGCCTATGATTCCGGTATAACTTCCGACCATCGATGGGTCGGCCGGGTTTGAGATGTCAAATACGGCCAACCCGAAATCGGAATAGGCCATGTAGGCAAAATTCCCCTCGATGTCGATGCCCTCGGCATTCCCCGGGAGTTCATAGGCGCCGGCCCGGATCGGGTCGATCTCCGTGGTGTCCAAAGCGTCGGTGCAATCCGGGTCGTCGGGGTAGTCGATCAATCCGTCTCGATCGTTGTCCACGCCGTCGTCGCAGGCTTGTGACCAGGCCATGCCGGGTACAAGCACCAATATCCCGAATAGAACCGCTGCCAAGATACGATAGATACCGCGATTGCTTTTCATCTTGAAACCCCCAGAAAAATCTAAGAAAGAAGACGGCTCAAGGTCCTCTTGGTTTTAGATTGTACTCCGTCTCGTGTCTCTCTGTTGCTCGTTTCTCCAGGTGAACGTCTCTACAATTCCGTTCAAACGAGCGGGATCACCAATAGCTGGGTGTATGATGAAGCCATGACTGACTACGCACCGATTCGGGTCTTGGGCGTCGGAAATGTATTGACCTCGGATGATGGACTGGGGCCCACCGTTATCAGCCATCTCGAGGCAAAATATACATTTCCCGAGACTGTTGAGATCATCGACGTTGGGACTCCGGGACTGGATTTCACGCCTTATCTCGCTGATGCGGCTACGGTCATTGTTCTTGATGCGGTGCGAGCCACAACCGAGCCCGGGTCCGTTCGAATATGGCGTAACGAAGAGTTGTTGAAGGCGCCACCCGTGGCCAGAACCAGTCCGCACGAACCCGGTCTTCGTGAGGCTTTGATGGCCACGGAGTTGACCGATTCCAGCCCCGGAAACATAGTTCTAAT
>JAUXDC010000269.1 GCA_030618605.1 Holophagae bacterium
ATGTGGTCGTGGACGATACGGTACCGATCAACGCCATCGCCAATAACACCGCCAAGACCTACGCCGCCGGCGGCGCCTTTGGCCTTGTCCAAGTGCTCTTTGCCCTTGGCTTCGATGTCTTCGCCCTTTTCCATCAGGTTTTTGAGGAACTTGGCGCCTTCCTCTTCGGCGACTGCGAACGCGCCGAGGCCGGCGAGCCAGACCTTGTGGGCGTTCTCGACGACTTCGTGTTGCACGTCTTTGGCTTTTTTCATCATGGTGTTCTCCTTTGCCGATCTCGGCGGTGTACCGTTGCTCGGTGACGCCGCGGTGCGGCATCGTTGACAAGGAGAATATAACGCGCTGCGGCAAGAATGTCAAGAGTTTTTTGCCGCAAAGCGGCAAAAAACAGGTATGTACTAGAAAATGCGGGGTTTAAACAAACGCAATTGAACCGCGAAGACGCAAAGCCCACCAAGATTATCGCAAAGAACAAAAAAATGAACCACAAAGACACAAAGAACACTAAGGGAAATAATTACAAAACCACCTTTGTGATCTTCGTGTCTTCGTGGTGTAAATCTTCCGGCGGCCTGACCGGTACTCTACCAGCTGGTTATTCCCAACCCTCTGGGAATTCGGTGTCGACGGCGATGGCCGAGTTGACCAACTCCTTGGCGGCCTTGGCGTAGGGCAAGAGAGCGAAGAGGCCGCCCTTGGCCAGCTTGAGTTTGCCGCCCATCAGGCCGACGATAGGGTCAAGTCTGCCGGCAAGTACTTTTTTCCATACCTCGGGTTTGCCCTTGATGACGAACGGGACGTCATCGAGATCGGCAGAGGTAATGGCCTTGGCGCCGCGGCTGTCACCGTGCCACAGGTCGGCCACGACCACGCGCTCTTCGGGAATGCCCATGTCCTCGTTCTCGGTCATGACCATGCCGATCGCGCCTTCCCATTTTGCGGCCGCCTTCTTGTAATTGTCGTTGTCGTTGATCTCTCCATGCCATTCCTGGGCCCATTCATCGGTGAAAATCTCTGCTGCCATCTGGGAAGCCTCCATTTCAGTAGTTCTCCAAGGATAGACAAGTCGGGACGGCGGAACAAGGGGGGGTCGCGATAAAGGGCCGAGGGAAGAGATTTGAACCACGAAGACACAAAGAGCACAAAGGGGGTTTTCGAATAGACCTCACTTATGTTTTCTTGCGATGTTCTTTGTGGCCTTCGTGTCTTTGTGGTTCAACTGTCTTTGGTTTCGGCCAGGTCCCTCAGGATTTTCAGGCGTTCCCAGGAGGCTTTGTCGAAGGTCAGGGGGGTTCCTTCGATCTGTTCGGCGAGGGCTGGGCAGAAACCGACCTTGTCGGCTTTTGGACCCATTTCGTTGACGGTACGTTTGAGATCGGTGGTGATCTGACGGACCTCTGCCAGGCGGGTCGAATTCGCCCAGATCTTCGAGATTGACTGCTCGTGCAGGTTGCCCAGAGGTTGGCGCCACTGAACGCAGGGCAGCACGTTGCCGAAAGGGTCGACCGTGATACTGCTGGCGCCGGCGCCGCAATGTTGCTTGACCTGAGGGCCGTCGCCCTCACAGTCGGCGCCTGTGAGTTCATCGGCCCTTTCGTTTGTGGGGCGCAGTGTTTTTTGAAATGCGAGCAGTCGCTCCACTCCCTCAAGGGACGGCGCGATATCCAAGGGATCCCGGTTGCCGTCGTCCCGCGCCGAAACCTGGGAACTCATTTGCAGGCGCAAACCAAGATCGTCGGCGAGGCGGTACATTCCCTCGATTTCGTGTTCGTTCCAGGCCGTCAGTACAGCGTTGAGTTGGACGCGCAAGCCGACCTCTCGCATCGTTTGGAGATTCTGCATCAGCCGTTCGAAGCTGCCCGGGACCCGGGTCTGCCGGTCGTGGGTCTCAGGTCTTGCTCCGTGCAGGCTGATATCCAGGTTGAAAGGGTCGATTTCCTTCTTGATCCGGAGGGCCATCGCCTCATCGAGGGAGTGGCCGTTGGTCTTAATTCGGATGACCAGGCCCATGTCCTTGGCCGCTTGGCCGAGGTCGAAGAAGATGGGGGAGGCCAGGGGTTCACCGCCGGTCAGAGTAAGATTCATTGCGCCCATCGATTGGGCTTCGCGCAAAAAACCGAGATAGTGATGCAATTCCATTCGCTGCCCGGTTGCTTCGACGTCGTTGTAGCAGTAGAAACACTCAAGGTTGCAGCTATAGGTCAGCTCGAGCATAAGCGAGAACAATATATGCCGGTTCCAGGTCTCGGCCATCAGGTCCTTGTAGCGCATTCGCCCTCAGTCGCCGGTTTCCAGGACTCCGGCATTCTCGAGTTCCTCGAGATAGGCGAGGACGTCGGCCCTCAGTTGTTCCGGCTCGACATCGTACTCGGCCTCGAGGGTCATGAGCATCTGCTCCAGAGTGGTTCCTTCACTGATGATCTCGACGACGCGGACTCCGACGCCATTGACGACCAGGACCTCGCCCTCGTCCTGGCGCAGGACGATGCCTTCGTCGGCGATGGGACGGTAACGAATGTCGCTCTTCAATCGAAAGATTCGGGTCATGTCAGTCATGGCTCTTCAATACCTCCGCCAGCAGAGATAACGCGCCACCATCCAGCGAAAATTCCAGTTGGCGGGTCGGAACCGAGGCCATCATCGTTTCCAGGGCATTGAGCAGCGGTTCTGTTCGAAAGGGATCGTCGTTGACCACCGGGGAACAGCCCAGGGCTTTGGCGACGGCCTGGCCTCGGGACCAGGGACTCAACCGGTTGTGGTCACTCTTGTTCAGCCGGAAAATTCCGGCCAGGGGATAGCGGTTGCTGCGGCAGGGGGTCTGACCCAAATCGCCGGCAAAGGGCAGCTTCTCGACCACCCATCGTCTGTCCTCAAGGCGCACTGCATTCATGTCGTCGCTGAGCACTTCCCAGCCGGCCTCGAGGGCCATGCGTGAGAATGTCGTTTTTCCTGCCCCGGAGTGTCCCAGCATCAGATAGGCCCGGCCCTCGTGGGCGACGCAGGCACTGTGGAGGATCGCGCCTCCGAGTTCCATCAGCCGGTAGGCGACCAGGACTCGGAATACGTTTTCAAAGATGAAGGGGAAATTGTCTTTTTGGTTCGCTGAGGTCCACAAACAGGCTGACAATTCAGGAACCCTTGCGATACGGACGAGGAAGTTCATTCCGGCCAGATTGACCTCCCTCTCCAGATAGAGTCGGTCGAAGGTGTATTCGCATTGGGAAAAGTCGACGGCCTTGAAAGCATCGGGATCGAAATTCAGGACCGTGGTTGGGAGACCTGGAGTCGGCGCCTTGCCGGCATCAGTGCAGAAGCCGACGAAACGATGTCGGACGGTGTCTTCCTGGTACTGATTGAGGTTCTGGAAGTGATAGGGACCTCCCGCAAAGTCGATTGTCACCGAACGATTGCCCCAGGAGACGCCTTCAGAGCTTAACGGGAAGACTGAGGGATCGCTCAGGAATCTTTGAGCAAAGAACATGTTCGTTGTCTGAGGCGGGCGCCGACGAAAGTCAGGAATCGACTGAGGGCTTTCGCCCGATGCAGGAGGGGGACGCGGACCAGTAGGCGGGAGCATTCACCGCCACAGACTTTTCCCACGATAGCCTCGCGTGTAACCGAGCCATCTGGTGTGGGGGAGTTGTCTGCCTGCGTGAGGTAGCGGAGGGCTCCCCTGGTTGGGAAAACGCCGATCAGGCGGTGGACAACAGGCGAGCCCGAGGGTCGTTGGACGACCAGAACATCACCTGGAAGGTACACTCGAGCGTTCCTGATGGTGACCCTAGCCTGATCCTTGATGTGAGGGTCCATACAGTCGCCGGACACTCGAAGGGACAGCGGTTCGCCCTCTGTGATCTGGCCGAGAGTCTGCCAGATGGCCGGCTGGATTCGAGAGTCGTTCATATTCCGGCGGTCAGGATGAGGGAATGGTGCACCCGGTCGCCTGTGCTTTTCCGCCGCCGCTGGTGGGACACGTGGCAGCCACTGCCTCGAGGACCTCACGGGACAGGATTTTTGGCGCACAGTAGGGTGCCTTCTGGGGCGTCTCCTCACGGAAAGCACTGAGGTTCGATTGTTGATTCTTGCTATTTTCCATCAATTCAGCCCCTTCACAGGCGTTGAGTTTCTTATGTTTCGCCTCATCCTACTACCGATTGATCTCGACTGCCGGGTCACCGACAATATTATAAATCTCCTGCATAAACTGCGGGCCGCCCTGGCGTCGCAGGCTCTCAATGGCCGACTGGGTCGCTTCACCGATCGTCTTTCCTCTTTCGAGAAGGGCCTCGATGAAGGCCATGTTCAGCATGACGGCCCGGTTGTTGACCGAGAGGCCCGTCGGGGCCAAGGCCGCGATGCCGCCGCCGTTGCCTGCCAGGATCATCTCTTCGGTCAGAGAATTAAGCCCCGGGTAGCTGCCGTTGCCTGCATAGCAGGTGAAGGCGGCAAAGACCGGAAGGTCGTCGTTGTTCATCGCAGCAATGTCCGGCATTGCCCAGAAGGCTTCGCTGCCCAGTTGGGTCGGGGCGCCGTGCCCGATATAGTTGAACAGCACCACGCCCTGATCGAGGGCATCGAGCACCTGTTGCCGTGTCAGGTCCCCGTCCGCATCAGCCTGGTGTACCACATGGATTGGGGTGACATCGGCCGGCAGATTGGCAGCGACGCTCTGACTGTCCGCAGGGAAATTCCCGGCGCCGTCACCGTCGTCGGCCAACATCAGGGCGTTCTGAGCCCCTGCTGTCCGGCTGTTGCTCTCAAATGTACGGAGCTTGTCGACGTAGTCTTGGAGATCGTCAGAGCTCAAGGCCGGGATGCGGCCGATGGCGATATCCGGCACGCCGTCTGAGCCGATGACATCGGCAATTCGTGAATCCGAGGCAAAGAGGCCGTGCGGGGTTGAGGTCATAACCAGGGGCAGGACGTTGGTGCCGTAGCCCTGAATATCTTTGGGATCCAGGGTGCCCTTGCCGGCCAGGGCGACGAAACGAGGTGTGCCTGTCCAGGATGCCAGTGCATATCGCAGGAACGAGCTGATCGCCTTGGGATCCTCGATACCGCCGTTGAATTCGTCATAGATATCTTGAAGGTCAATCAACCGGGCGGAGGGAAAGCGCTGCCGTCGGTAGTCGACCAGGGCCTGGGCGCCATCACCCAGGGATGCCGGGGCGATGACGACGTATTCCGCAGCATTGGTGCGGCTCTTCAGGTTTGAGGGGATGTCGATTTCGATATCCGTGGGTCCTGCCGCTGCCGCGAGGCAAACGGCC
>JAUXDC010000188.1 GCA_030618605.1 Holophagae bacterium
CTCTCCGACGGGGCGTGCCGTACACAGCTTTTCCCCCCGGCAGGTCCCCCGGTGAAGGTGCAGCTGTGGGAAAGGCTGTGTGGGGCAACCCGCGGCGACACATTTAGCGACCGAGTTTCGGCCAACGCCGCAGGCCGCCGAGGTCGTTTCCCGGAGGGGCGTTCCCTCTTCCGGGCCAAGAAATGCTGCCCCTCCGGGAAGCGATCGAGCGGGGGCGCAAGGCGCGACCCCGAAGGCCGGGTTTCAGACTGATGCCATCCGGCGGGCGTCAATCCTCCGGGTCCACCAGATGTAGAGGATCAGAAACGCCAGCGAAATCACGCCGACTCCGATATAGGCGAACCACAAGTAGTGGGCATGGGCGTAAGCCTCGGGTATTGGTGCCTGGCCGGCCAACCATTGGGTGTGCTGTGTGGCAATGGCGTCGGGCAGGGTCGTGGGTTCCGGGCAGTACTTCTTGAGCAGGAAGCCCGAGAAGATGAATCCGAAGATCCATGCGAAGAAGGTATTGATGTGGGCGAATCCCAGGAAGACGCCTTCCTTGCCCGGAGGAGCCTGTTTCGAGGCGTATTCCAGATATTTCGGAGAGAGAAAACACTCGGCGAGACCCTGGATTGAAATTCCGATGACCATCATCACGGTAATCGGGTGCATGGCCAGGCCAAAGAAATTGATCGGTCCCTCTATGAAGGCGGATGAGGCCATACAGAGTGCGGAGAACGGAATCATGATCATGGCGACCAGGAT
Source organism: Holophagae bacterium (assembly GCA_030618605.1). Taxonomy (GTDB): domain Bacteria; phylum Acidobacteriota; class Thermoanaerobaculia; order Thermoanaerobaculales; family Sulfomarinibacteraceae; genus DAOWGJ01. Next base: position 748 of record JAUXDC010000188.1, read on the forward strand.
CGAATTTTCCGGCTTCCACTTGCGCACCATCTGTGTGATGGCGACGACGAAGAGCACGACGACAAGCGGGTTGACGTTGGCGTACCACTCGGGTTTGTAGGTCTCGCCGGCCATGCGCAGGACGTAGTCGGGCATCGAGGCGTAGAGCTGACCTTGAATTGCCCAGAAGCCCGCGGTGATCAGGATCAGGCCCAGGAAACGCAGATTGCTCATCGCCATCCACATGCCCTGGAGTGTTTCCCTCATATTTCGCGGCTGCTCGGCGCCGTCCTCGGGCGGACGATAGATCAAGAGAACCAGGATCAGGGCCAAAAGACTGGAACCGGCGGAAAACCACGGCACCGTCTCGACACCCATTTGGATACGCATCGGTGCAACGATGGTCTTGCCGGTGAAAGACCCGATATTGACGACCATGTAGAAGATCGAAAAGGCCCGGGCCCGATTGAACGAGTCCGACGACTTGGACACCGTACCTGTGATCACCGGCTTGACGAAGGCGCCTCCGAGAACGATCAGTGCCAGGCCGACGAGGACCGGTGTCAGCGTGCTGAATAGCCCTAACGCGCCGTACCCTATCGTCAGGAGCGCGAAGGCCAGGATCAGCGCCTTACGGAAACCCATGCGGTCCGCCGCCGCTCCGGTGAAAAACGGCACCAGGTAGATCCAGCCGCCGAACAGGCCGGCGACGATGCCCGCTTGCACGTCATCCAGTCCGACAACCCGAATCAAGTAAGTGCGCAGCGCGATGAAGGTTCCGTAGTATGCCGCTCGTTCAAACAGCTCCGCAGCATTGCCGGTCCAAAACGTCCGCGGGAATTTCCAAGATGCTTTTCCTTCGCTCATCGGCCCTCCATCGTCGAGTGAATGTAGCAGAGAAATCAGCCGTTGGCTGGGATGCCGGGACGCTGGGACGCGAGAATACTGGGACACAAGAACAATGGGACAGGAGGATGATGGTTTACGGGGCATGGAATTTGTTGGTGTGGAATAGGCGGGGGGCCTGTTTCGTTCGAATCAGGGAAGCGCCTCGTTCGCCGGATCGAACTCACCGGTAACCAGGCCCGCTGGGAGGCGTAGGAGTTATCAGGCGGACCGCAACGGGCGTCGCCACCGGAGGATTCAATGCAATTATGGAAAACAGCGGTTTTGGCGGCAGGCATAGTGGCTCTCATGATGGGTTTTTCCGGTTGTGGTGATACGCCCGATCCATGGGTTGGCGGGGAGCTCGAATCGGCTTTGGCCCAAGCCGGAGAGCGCGGAACCCTGGTGATGGTCGATTTCAAGACCGATTGGTGCACGTGGTGCAAACGCCTGGACCGGGATACGTTCTCCGACTCTGCAGTGATTACGGAACTGGGTGAATTGGTTGCCCTTCAACTAGACGCCGAGAAAGAAGGCGTTGACGCTGCAGAGAAGTACGGTGTCCGGAGCTTTCCAACCATCGTCTTTCTTGATGCAGGTGGGCATGAGGTCGACCGGATTCTCGGCTACCTGCCGCCCGATGCCTTCCTGACTGCAGTCCGGAGAATTCGAGCCGGTGACACCTTCAACGCATGCCTGGCCCGGCTTAACGAAGATCCGTCCAATCTCGAGGCTTTGGAGCGGGCGGTCGAAGGCCTTTTGGAGCGTTCGGACGCCATTGCCGCCATGGTGCGGGTCGAGGCGTTTCATTCGACGCACGGAGAAAACGAGAGTGCTCACCGTCAATGCCGCCGTCTGATGTTTACGGCCCGAAGCACAATGAACGAGAGCCTCTACCGAAGAGCAGCGCGATTGTACCGCCGGGATTGGCCGGAGTTGCCCGAGGTGCCGGATTCGCTCGGTGTGGCACACCTGAGCGCATTGATCTCCAGCCTCGAACAGGTCGAAGACGACCGCGGGGCTCTGCGGTCCGTCCGTTTTGACGATGGGTTGGCGTTGCTGGAGACCGTTGATATGGATACCATGGATATCACGCAGTTACTCGAGGTTGCAAGCTTTGCTTTCCGGGCGGGCCACTTCGACCAGGCGACTGATCTCTACCGCCGTTGGTTCGACCGGCGGCAGGTCGGAGAGGGCAAGGACAGTCTCAACCAGGTAGCGTGGAATCTCTACCTGATGGGCCGGGAAAGTGAGGCCGCACTCGCGATGGCCCAGGAGGCCTACGATGTCGACCGGGATCCTGGGGTTGGTGACACTCTGGCCCGGTTGCTCTACGTTGACGGCAAGGTTGACGAGGCGATCGAGATCGAGAACCGTGCGGCCGAAGGCACCGACGGCCGGTCGGCAGAAGAGTTTGAGGCAACGGTCGAGATGATGCGAAACGGCGAGGAACTTGGGGATCAGCCGAGTTTTGAAGACTTCCCCGGCAAAAAGCGGGGCTGACTGGACGAACAACCGGCTGCAGATTTGTAGGGTGGGCCTTGGCCCACCAACGGAGAGGCCTTTTGGTGGGCCAAGGCCCACCCTGCCCCGGAGGTGTCAGTCGTTGAAGAGAGGATGGCTCGACCGCAGCTGTACTATTTTCCCGGGATTCAGTTTCGAGTTTCAAGTATCCTGTCTGAGATGACTCTCAACGTTCGTAAAGACCATCTGGCCACTCCATTTGGCGCCGGTTTGACCCTGGCCGGGGTTTTCATCGCCGAGCGAGTCATTTTGGCAATCGTCGGTATCCGGTTCAACGTCGATGCACTCAGCTGGTACTGGCAGGTCCTCGATCCCGTTCTCTTGAGAGGCCAACTCATGGAGAGTATTTTCTTTCTCCATGCGCAGCCTCCGCTTTTCAACCTGGTTGTGGGCATTGCGCTCAAATTGGCGCCGGGTGAGGCGACGTGGTTGCTACATGGGCTCTTTTCGTGTCTGGGTTTGGCCTTGGCGCTGGTGTTGTTTGTCGGGCTGCTGGAGCTGAACTGGCCTCCGCGAACGGCGGCACTGGCCGTGGCGGTCGCGGCCCTGACTCCCGGCTGGATCGTATACGAGAACTGGCTTTTTTACGATTTTCCGGTCCTGGTCCTCCTGGCGGTCGCCTGTGTTGCCCTGCTTCGGTTTGCGCGCACCGGAAGGTGGGGAAGTCTTGGCATCTTCGGGGTGGCTGTGGTGACTCTTGGCCTGACTCGAAGCCTGTTTCATCTGGTTTGGGTCGTGGTGTCGATCGGAATTGTCCTCGTTGTCCAACCCCGCCTCAGGGTGCGGCGTGCGGTCACAGTACTCTTGTTGCCCGTGGTCCTGGTCGCAGGGTGGTATGCCAAGAACCAGGTGATTTTCGGTTTCTTCGGTCCCAGTTCCTGGTTGGGTCTCAGCCTCGCCAAGACCGCGACGGCCAGGCTGGATCCGGTGGACCGGGAGGCTCTGGTTTCCAATGGGGCGCTGTCACGCTATGCCCTGGTAAAGCCTTTTAGTCCGTTGGAGCGGTATGAGGCGGCCGACGGCAGGCGGTTCCCCAACTCTGAAATCGCGGTGCTGGGGCAACGCGTCAAATCCTCCGGGAGTCCCAACTTCAACCATCGTGGGTTCGTCGACGTCTCGGCTCAGTGCAGGACGGATGCCATTAAGGTCATTGCCGGATATCCTACGGTGTACGTACGATCGGTAGCCACTGCGGTAAAACGGTTCTTCTCGTCCGCAGTTGCCTTCCCACCCTTCCTGGACAATTTGGTTGTGATGGCCCCGGTTTTTCAGTTGGGCGAGAAAACCTGGAGTCGTCCTCCAGTCGTGGTCGCGGCCTTTGTGGGCGCCCTGTTGTTCTCGGTCTTCGGAGCGTTTGGGGCTTTTCGACAGGGCCGCCGGGCCGAGTGGGGTGTGCGATTGTGGGTCATCTGGACTCTGCTGTGGGTCTTGGTCGTCGGCAGTCTGGTCGAGGTCGGCGAAAACCACCGCTTCCGGTTCCTGGTGACACCCCTGGTCTGGCTGACCCTGGCCGATGGGGGGAGACGCTTGGCGAGCCGGCTACCCCGGAAAAAATGAACCACGAAGGCACAAAGAACACAAAGAGTTTTTTCAATACTTTCTTTGTGATCTTCGTGTCTTAGTGGTTCGACTCTGTTCCTGTCACTATCCCAACAGTGCCGTGCCCAGATCTCCCAGTGATTCGATGTCGGTCGGTTCGTCCATCCTCAGGCCCACTTCGACCAAAGGGTGGCTGGCGCCCAGGAGATCTCGGAGGTGGTTGACACCTTCTGCGTCCCGGCTTCCCAGCCACTTCAGGAGTTGGCGTCCGTCGGTCTCGGTTCCCGGTGGAGCGATACCGGTCTGGACCTCGCCGGGATGGACCCGGTTGACGACGACCGGCCCCAGGTGATAGCCGGCTTCCTTGAGTTTTCGGGCGAAAAACAGGGTGTCGGCAACGCGCTGAGGCCCGGGACCGCTGATGAGGACGAAAACCGTTTCCGGCGACCGAAGGAGTTTCTGTACCTCGAGCGCCCGCTCGCGGAAGCCGTCGAAGAAAGGTGCGAACGCCTGAAAGAACTCGGCCATGTCACGCAAGAGTTCCAGACCGACCATGCGGTCAAAAAAGGCCTCGACGTTGCGGCCCAGAATTCCCAGCTTCTTTGTGGCGCGGAGCTTGCCCTTTTCGTCGAACCAGGCCTTGGCGGCCATCTTGGGACCGCCGGTGTCCAGGAATCCGACGATCCGTTCGGGCGCCTGGAGGAAGTCGAGGGCCTGGCGAGTTGGGGGTGTGTCCAGGACGATCGTGTCGAATCTGCCGGAGTTGGCCACCTCGAAGAGCCGTTCGGAGGCCATGTACTCCATCATCCCGGCCAGCGAACCGCCGAGGTGGTCATAGAAACGATTACCCAGGATGCGGCGGCGGGTCTCCTCGTCTGGGGCGTAGCTTTCGATCAGACGGTCGAATGTTCGTCTGGCATCCAGCAAGCTCGCGGTCAGACGGCCTGACGTTCCGGCATCGACCTCGACCTCGTCATCGTCTTTCTGTTCCCCGATGCCCAAGGTGTCCTTGAGCCGGAGGGAGGGATCGAAGGTCATCACCAGTGTGTCGTCACCGGATCGGGCCTTTTCCAGAGCCAGGGCTGCGGCCAAAGTGGTCTTGCCGACGCCACCGGCGCCGACGACGATGATCAACGGTTGCTCGAGCTTGATCATGCGCCACCACCGAGTTCGGTCTTCAGTCGGCGCCCCAGTCGCCCGACCAGGGCGGGGCCGGGATCCAGGGGCAGCAAGGGCAGGTGGGCCACGGGGCCGTCCCACTCCCTGCTCAGGCGATCCAACTCTGCTTCGTTAATGGCGCGGCGGTGAACCCAAAGGTCGAAGAGAGAGTCTTCTGGATCTTCCGGTGTGTCCTCCGGCAACTCGGGATAGAGGGCATTGGCAATCACCAACTCAGGCTGCCGATGCAGGCGTGTTTCCATCGTTTCGAGGAACTCGAGGGTCTCTTGAACCGGCATTTCTTCACCGGTTGTGACGACAACGACGCCGCTGCGATCAGGGTCCGCCAAGAATTCGGCGACCAGTGAAGCCATGTGGCCGATCGGCCCGGACGAAATGACGTCCGATACCAACTGGGCGGCACCTAGCCAGGATGCGCCGTGGCCGGTGGCCGGGGCGTCGAGAACGATGACGTCGGGCGTCGGGACGCCTCGAGGGCCGTGCCCCTCCAGGAGTCGAAGGCATCGACCGAAGACGGCGGCTTCCTTGAGGCCCGGCGCCGCTTCAGTGAAGTGCTGGTGGATCGGGCTCGCCAGAATCCTCTTGACCAGGGGGCCGACCTTGAGTTTCTCTCGGACAAGATCATCCAAAATCGTTCGTGGCAAGAGGTGTTGGACCCGCAGACGAGGCGCGACCTCGACCAACTCGCCACCGGACGGAGGAACGTCCAGGAGGTGGTGGAGGTTTTCCCGGGGGTCAACTTCGACAAGGAGAGTCTGCCTGCCGGCATCTGAAAGCAGACGACCGAGCACTGCCGAAATCGAGCTCTTGCCGACGCCGCCCTTGCCGGTAACGACAATCAGTTCGAGTTCCAAAAGGCGGGTCAGGATGGTGGTGCCTCTCATGTCGAGTTTCAGATTACCTCATACGCAGGGAGCGTGCGGGGGGAGACGGGAGACGGGGAAATTAGGGAGGGGGGGAGCAGGGGGGAGGGGGAGATCAGAAATGGGGCACCCCCGAGTCCAGGAGAAGAAAGGTGTTCTCTCACTCCTTGCCTACAAGGAATCCTTCGCCCTCAGGAACATGGCTCTTCGAACCCGCCTGGCCTCTCGAGTTCTTTGTGAACCGAAAGGAGCGCTGAGGGTCATCGCAGCGAGTCGGAGTTTGGCTCCTGCACGCATGACCCATCGAACCTTGAGTGCGGTTCGGGGTCCGTCGTTGATTTTGACGAAGCGCAGGATATCGTTCCACAGGTGCTCTGGGTTGGCGGTGCCTGTTCCGCCTTCACCCGAACCGATTGTGGCACCCTGGTGATGACTGACGACGAAGCCGGGGATCAGGGCGATTCGCCAGTCCTCCTTCGAGGCTTTGCGGCACAGGTCGAGATCCTGACCATAGAAACGGTATCCTTCATCCAAAGGTCCGAGATCGGTCCAGACCTGTCGTCTGATGGCCATCGCGGCGCCGGTCACCCACTGGACAGATCCGGCCGCAGGAGTTCCAGGGCTCTTGAACCGGCGATACAAGGGGAGGGCGCCTGCGAAGACTGCGATGCCGCTGGTCAAGGCGAAGAGCCAGGGCAGAGTTGGGAAAGCACCGCCACTCCACTGGGGTGACCCGTCGGGATACTGCAGCGCCGCCCCTGCGATACCGAGGCGGTCATCGCTTTCGAAGGCATCAAACATCGGCAGGAGCGACCC
>JAUXDC010000019.1 GCA_030618605.1 Holophagae bacterium
TCGGTCTCGCCGGTGACGACCCGGCCCTGCATTTCTGCTGCACTGCGAACGAGATCGTCAAGGTTCGACTTTCCCATACCGTAGATGGTCACATCTCGTGTCTTGCCCCATACGTTGCCCAGCTCGAAGTTGATGTTGGCCGCGAATTTTCCCGGATGGAACGCACCGCTCCTGGCGAAATACGCCGATCCGAGCAGCCCCTGCTCTTCGGCGGCAACGAAGAGGAAAAGAGCGCTGCGGCGTGTCATCGTCGGTAAGGCGGCAAAGGCCTCGGCGACCGCCAATGACGACGCCATTGCGACCCCGTTGTCCAGGGCGCCGTTATAGATCCGGTCGCCGGTCTCGTCGGGTTCTCCAATGCCGAAGTGGTCGTGATGTGCCGAGAACACGACGAACTCGTCGGCGAGATCGGGGTCGCTGCCCGGGAGAATGCCTCCGACATTTCCGGTCTCGGTCTGCCGGAGCTCGGATTGAAACGAAATCGACGTCGTGATTCCCAACTCTACCGGTTCAAAATCTCTCGAACGGGCGGTCTCGATCAGCTGATCGAGGTCGTGGCCCGACATCCCAACCAACTGCCGGGCCGAGTCCTCGGTCACCCAGGACTGGACTCCGAGGCGGGGTTCGTCACCCGCAACCAATTCGAATTGTTCGCCTGTCCATCCGGTGTAGACCACTGTCCACGGGTAACCTGCCGATGGCGTAGTGTGGATGATGATGGCCCCGGCCGCCCCCTGGCGGGCCGCGCTGAGGTATTTGTAATCCCACCGGCCGTACCACAGCTTGCGATCACCGCCGAAAAGCGTCTCGTCCCAGTCCGGATCATCGTTCAGCATCAGAAGGATTTTGCCATTGAGATCGGCGCCCTTGAAATCGTTCCAGTCCTCCTCAGGGGCCTCGATTCCATAGCCGACGAAGACCAGTGGGGCGTCTTCGATTATCGTCTGCGCTTCTTGGCGTCCCGTGCCACCAACGAAGTCGTCACCGAGCGACAACGAAAGTGAGGTATCGCCTTCGGCATGGAATTGCCAAGTCTCCGGCATGTTGGAGGTGACACCGACAAGGGTCAGGGCCTGTTCCCATGAACCGTCCTCAAATGCCGGTTTCAGGCCGATGCGGCTCATTTGTTCGGCGAGGTATTGCCGGGCTCGCCGGTCGCCCTCACTGCCGGGCAGTCGGCCCTCCATTCCATCGCCACCAAGAATTGTCACGTGATTGCGGAGCAAATCCTCGGTGATCACCTCGGCAGCATTCTCGATTCCGGGCGGAAGCGAGAGCCCGAGGATGTCGTCCCCCCGGTCTGATTGACCGGCTCCACAGCCCAAAACCATTGTTACTGAAAGAACGGCAAGAAGAAATCGAGTCTGCATTGTCCCCCCAAAGGTCCAAGAAATCCTCAAGCGTTGATCCTAGCAGGACCTCTATTCAAACAGAGAACGCTGGTCGGTCTGAGAATCCTCAGTCGGTTGTTCTTCACTCTCGGAGACTTCGACTTCCAGTTCGGACTGGCGCATCTTGCGGAGCTTGAGGACTGGTTTGGGGGCCAGGCGGCGGCCGCGGGCCGACGCCCCGACTTCGTCCAGGATTGAGAGGTCAAAGCGGGCTTCGCGGACTCGCTGGCGCTTGGCCGGCACGAAATCCATATGGATCGTGTCGTCGGAGCCTCCGGGCAGCAGGAGATCGACCTTGCCCTCCTTGCCCTTGATCAGTTCGTACTCGCGATTATGGATGAAGGCGCGGATGTGGATCTTCTTGGCCCAGGCGATTCGTCCACTGTCACGATAGACGACGGTGAAGTGCGCGCCCTCTTCGGGATCGAAGATATCGAGGTAGATCACCTTGCCAGGGATCAAAAACTTCTCTTCGGGGCCGATGATGCGGTAGGAACCGTCCTTGGAAATCACCAGAACCTTGTCGTACTCGCTCAAGGAAAGCTGGTATTTGTCCCCCTTGACGGCGGTTCCGAAGAAGCCGTTTTCCGGGTCGTAGGCGGCCTTGAGGTTCTGCCGGGCAACGGTCCGCACGTCAACTGACTCAAAGGTCGTTATCTCGGTTCGCCTGGGAAATTGCCCACCAAAGTTCTCGAGCAGCCCTTCCAGGTAGCCGATCGTTGTTTCGGTCAACTTCCTCAACTTACGCTTGACCGCGGCGATCTCCTTCTCGGTCTTTTTGATCTCCTGGCGATTGCGGTCGATATCATACTGGGAAATGCGCCGGATGGGGATTTTGAGCAGGCGCTCGATATCGTCATCGGTCACAGCGCGCACCAATAATTCTTCGTAGGCTTCCAACCCGGCATAGACCTCGTATTTGACGGCCTCGGCGGTCGTGGCTTTTTCGATGCGCTTGTAGATGCGGTTCTCGATGAAGATTCGCTCCAGCGTCAGCCAGTGGCGCTGGTCTTCCAGGTGGCCCAGTTCCAGTTCCAGCTCGGCCTTGAGGATGCCGCGCACCTGGTCGGTCAGAATGCAGAGGACCTGGGTCACCGACAACTCGACCGGCCGGCGGTCGCGGATCATTACCATGTTGGACGAAACCGAGACCTCGCAGTCGGTGTGTGCCCAGAGCTGGGGGACGACCTCGTCCGCGTAGACGCCGCGAGGTAGCCCGATCTCGATTTCAACGGTGTCAGTGGTGAAATCGTCGATCGAGCTGATCTTGACCTTGCCCTTCCCGGCGGCGTTCTCGATCGAAGCGATCAGGCTCTCGGTCGTCGTTGAGAAGGGCACTTCGCGGATGACGATGGTCTTCTCTGAGCTGACGTCGATGCGCGCCCGTACTTTGACCTTGCCGCGCCCGTCGTCGTACTCCGTCGTATCGACCAGGCCGCCCGTGGCGAAATCCGGTAGCAGCTCGAACGGCTCGCCCCTCAAGACGGCGATTTGAGCGCGGAGGAGTTCACAGAAATTGTGGGGCATGATTCGGGTGGCCATACCGACGGCAATGCCCTCAGTGCCCAACATCAGGAGGATCGGTAGTTTGGCCGGCAGGAAGACCGGTTCGGTGTTCCGCCCGTCGTAGCTGGGCCGGGTCTCGGTCAGTTCCTTGGAAAAGAGCGTCTGGCGGGCCAACTCGGTCAGGCGGCACTCGATGTAGCGGGGAGCCGCCGCCGAGTGGCCGGTGATGATGTTGCCGAAATTACCCTGTCTCTCGATGAAAAACTCCTTGTTGGCCAGTACGACCAGGGCGTCACCGATCGAGGCGTCGCCGTGTGGGTGGAGTTTCATCGTGTCGCCGATGATGTTGGCAACCTTGTGGAACTTGCCGTCGTCGACCTTGAACAGAGTCGCCAGGATGCGCCGTTGCACCGGCTTGAGGCCATCGCGTAGATCGGGAATCGCCCGGTCGACGATGACGTAGGAGGCATACTCCAAGAAGTTGCGCTCCATCAGAGGTTTGAGATCGGTCATGCTATGTCCGAAATCAAGTTCTCAACGATGAACTCACGTCGGGCAGGGGTGTTCTTGCCCATGAAGAAGGCAAGGGATTCTTGGACTTCACCCATCGATCGCACCAGAACCTGCGTCAGGCGGGCATTTGAGGGATCGATGAAGTGGATGAACTCCTTCGGTGAGATCTCACCGAGGCCCTTGAATCGGGTAATTTCCGGTCCACGAATGCGGTTGAGAGCCTTGTCCCTCTCCGCCTCCGAGTAGCAGTAGACCGTCTCCTTCTTGTTGCGAACTCGAAAGAGTGGCGTCTCCAGAATGTAGATGTGGCCGGAGACCACCAGTTCTTCGAAGTAGCGCAGGAAATATGTCAAGAGCAGATTGCGGATGTGCATGCCGTCGACATCGGCGTCGGTTGCGATGACGACCTTGTTATAACGCAGACTGTTGATCCCGTCTTCGATGCCCAAGGCGCGCATGATGTTGTAGAGCTCTTCGTTCTTGTAGACCGCTTCGCGGCCCAGGCCGAAGGTATTGAGCGGTTTGCCCTTGAGGGAATAGATAGCCTGAGTTTGTACGTCGCGCGACTGGATCATCGCGCCGCCTGCCGAGTCGCCCTCGGTCAGGAAGATTGTCGTTTCTTCGCGGCGCTTGCCCTTGGCGTCCGAGAGGTGGACCTTGCAGTCGATCAGCTTCGGGATTCGGATGGCGACTTTTTTGGCTCGCTCCCGCGCTTCCTTCTTGATCGCCGATAATTCCTTGCGAATCTTCTGGTTTTGTTTGACCTTGCTGATCAGTTGTTCGGCCTCGGTCGGGTTCTTGTGCAGCCACAAGACCACCTCGTCCCTGACCGCATTGACGATCCACGACCGGACTTCGGTTGAGCCCAGCTTGTTCTTGGTCTGGGACTCAAAGACCGGGTCCTGCAACTTGATTGCCACTGCGCCGGTCAGGCCGTCCCTGACATCCTCACCGGCGAAACCGTTCTTGGCAAATTCGTTGACGCCCTTGAGTACACCCTCGCGGAAGGCGCTCTGGTGGGTGCCGCCGTCGTTGGTGTACTGGCCGTTGACGAAGCTGAAATAGGTCTCGCCGTAGGTGTGGGTGTGGGTGAAGGCAAATTCCAGCCGGTCCTGTTTGCAGTGGACGATCTCGTAGACCTTTGGCTCGGTGCCGATCTCGGCGTCGAGGAGATCGGCAAGCCCGTTCTTCGAGGTACAGCGCCTGCCGTTGTAGACCAGGGCCAGGCCGGTGTTGAGGTAGGCGTAGTACTGCAACCGGTGCTCGATGTACTCCTCGCGCCAGTCGTACTCACCGAAAATCTCGGGATCCGGTACGAAACGGACCACGGTTCCGTCGGCGGCCTTGTCATCCTTGCCGCCCTTTTGTTCGACGATCTTGCCGCGCTGAAAACGGGCCCGCATGAACTTCCCGTCACGGTGGGAGACGACCTCAAAATCCGATGAAAGTGCGTTGACGGCCTTGGTGCCGACGCCGTTGAGGCCGACCGAGAACTGGAAAACGTCGTCGTTGTACTTGCCGCCGGTGTTGATCTGACTGACACAGTCGACGACCTTGCCCAGGGGGATACCACGGCCGAAGTCACGGATCGTGACCTCGGGTCCATCCCGGGTGATTTCGATTTTGCGGCCGACGCCCATGATGAATTCATCGACCGAGTTGTCGATCACCTCTTTGAGCATGACGTAGATGCCGTCCGCTGGGTTGGATCCGTCCCCGATGCGTCCGATGTACATGCCGGTCCGCAGCCGGATATGCTCCAGCGCGTCCAGGGTTTGAATCGTCTTTTCGTCGTATTCGATCTTCAGCTTGGCCATATCCTCAAAGATGCTCCCGGCAAGGCTGGAAAATTAATCCAGCTTCGCCGGGCAAGGATAGCACTCGGATGATGAGTCGTCTTGATCGGTTCGACAACGCCGGTTTTGATATCCGGTTCCCTTTTCTCTTTCCTTTTCCTTATAATTCCCGGCCTGGCCTCAAACACGAGATGATATAATGTTGTTGTGAAACAAGAGGATAAGGGACGTTTTGGGACCATCCATCGGCTCCGTGAGAGGGCGGTCGCGCTGGGCAGGTTCGAGGCATGGGATCGCAAGCACAGCATATACCTGGAACCCGCTGACGCGATCGCAGCGGTCAGTTCTCTCTACCGGCTTCTTCCGGAGGAGGCGCGACGGCGCGAGGATGATCCCCATTTCTCCGGTGTGCAGCGGATGTTGGACGCTCTTAGCAGGATTGGCGGCCCTATTGCTTGATTTAGAGGGTGTCCTTGCGGACCTGGCACAGCGGCTGGGGGAGGGCGGCACGCCTTACATGGTCATCGGCGGAATGGCCAACGCCGTGTGGGGATATCCCCGTAGTACGATCGATCTGGACCTCACCGTCCTCCTGGATCCCAGTGCAGCGTTGACCCTGATCGAATCTTTGGGTGCGCCCTACAGCTGTCGAGTGAGCGACCCCGAGGGGTTTGTTGCCGAGACACGGGTCCTTCCATTGAGGCATTCCGGCGGTGTGCAGATCGATCTCATCTTTGCCCTGCTTCCCTTTGAAGAGGAGGCGATAGCGCGTGCGGTCAGCATCGATGTGCAGGGAATACCGGTTCACTTCTGCACACCGGAGGATCTCGTCCTGCATAAGATCGTGTCCACTCGTGAGCGCGACCGCAAAGACGTGTTGGAGATTCTCAGGCGACGGCGCGACAGCCTTGATCGTTCCTACCTGGATCCTCGGGTTCAGGAGCTGGCTGTTCTCCTCGAACGCCCGGAGATGGAAGCCGAGTATCACAAATGCCTGGACGTTGGGGAGACCTGAATCGTGGGATCAGTCGTCCCGATGGAGGCATTCAATATAGAAAAACGATGTGGCGTCGGGGTTCGGCAGGTTGGCGGAGAGATCGACATCGTGTGGGTGGACCGTGACGACAGTCTCGTTTCTCGAAGTCCTCGCCGCCAGGACGATTGTGGTGGGTCGATCAACCTCAACGACGGCTTCCCCGCTGACGGTTACAGAGACCCTGGTTCCGAGGTCAACCTGAAGTCCGAGAACGGACAGGCTCGTGCGTACCAGTTCCTGGTTTGTCACATCGTACAGTGCGATGTTGACGGGGTCTGAGAGGGTGGCGATGCCGTTGTTGTGAACCTCGACGAGCACACGGTAGCCAAGACGCCATCGGCCGGCTGCGGGAATGTTCAGGTGGTCACTGCCGGCGATCCAGGTTCCTGCCGAGTTGGTGACCAGGGCCTGGGTAATCGGTGTCTCCAGCCGTTCACCGAAACAGCCGAAGGCCGAGATCTCTACCGTATTCCCGTCGGAACTGACGTTGACGTTGGCGCCGGCTTCAAATATTACGACATCGGTCAGAACGTCGGCACCGACCTTGGCGCCGAGCACCATTTCCCCCGGGGCGATGTTGTCTGCAGTGATCCCCTCATCCGCGATCGAGACACCGAAGGTCCCAACCTCGATGCCTTCACCTGGCAGTACCTCCAGGGTCACCACGCCTTCACTGCCGCCACCAATCAATCCAGGACCGGCTTCAATGGCGGTGATGCTGCCCAGAATCTTGGGATTGAGCGTCATGTCGAGGGTGGTGGGGTCCTGCGACTGGACTCCGTTGGCGACGGCGGAGGCGTAGGCGATCACGGCGCCGGATGTTCCGAGAACTTCAAAACGGAGGATTCCCCCTGCCACCAGGATGTCCGGAGCGAAGCTCGCCAGGGACCGTTGAAAGGCGGAGTGGGGACCCAGAGTGTAGTTTTTCGAAGCAAGCTCTGTTCCTGCACCGTCCAACAGGGTCACGGCAATCTTGGCCGATGAGCCGCTGGTCTCGACGAAACCGAAATTACTCCGAAAAGTCTCGTCGGCCGGTTCGATGATGCCCGGCACCTCGATAATCTGGCCCGGAACGATGGCGAAACTCGCCGGTACTCCGGCCATGAATTGGCCCTGAGACTCACTGATCGTGTCTCCGGGCTGATTGAAGATTCGTGCGCCGACTGCGATCGACTCGGTCGATTGCACGCGAAAAGCGCCCGAAGCAGCGTCGAGGCCGAACAGGTCGAGGATCGCATCTTCAAAGGTCACCGACGAATGGGCCGGCACGGTAAAGACCTGTGTATCCGGAGTCGGGTTGGGTTGATTCCTCAGGAGCAGGCTGACGGTGACCATGGTTTCATGGGCGCCCGGATTGTGGAACCACGCGGTCGTATACCAGTACGAACCGGAGGCGCCGGAGCCGCGACCGACGGCGGGCACATAGAGGTCATCGCCCTGGAATGACGCAATGGCAGTTGAAGTGCCGATCACCATCAATGCGGACACCGCACCTGCGAGCACGATCGATCCATAACGTTTCATTTCATTCTCCTTCGCTGAGTTGCGGCCAATCGCCACCCGACTTCTTGTATGTGGCTATTATACGGGGAGACGGATTTCGTGCCGTAGCAAATCATTGGTGAGAAGTACGGGTTGGGGCTATACTCCCGCGGCAATGACCCGCTTGATTTTTTCGACACTGATCCTCGCTTTTCTGTGTCAAACCACAGTCGTTGGCGTCGTGTCGGCGCAGGATCAATGGGATATTGAAGTCATCGATCCCGGGGTGCCCGCCGCGCTCCTGACCGGAGAAACGGTGATCGTTCGGGTCACCCTGAACAATCGGGGTACTCAGGACTGGGATCCCGCAAGCGGCTTCGCCGTGGCCGCCCACTGGTTGACGCCTGATCATGAGGTTGTCGATTGGGAGGGCGTCCGGACGCCCCTTGATGAAATTGTGCGGCCCGGGAATTCCGTAACAATCGAGGCGGCTCTGATGGCCCCCGGAAAGACTGGGGATCTTCTCGTCCAGTGGGATATCGTCCAGGAAGGCGTCTTCTGGGTGGCGGATCGGGACCCGACTCCGGTCGAAGGTGTGCCCATTGAAGTGACTCGATCCTGGACCCACTCCTTCGTACAGCTCGACGTTTCTCAGCCCCGTTTCGTACGGGCTGGCAAGAGTGCAACCGCCCGGCTTTTCCTTGAAAATGACGGTACCCTGGAGTGGGAGTCAGACGGCACGTTCGGGGTGGTGGGCAGGTGGCGCCGAATCGGCCGGCCGTCGACGGCCGAGAAGGGAGGGCGGACCCATTTCGAAAAGCCGGTCAATCCCGGCGATCAGGTTGATCTCGAGGTCGTGATCCTGCCACCCGACAGCCCGGGGCTGTGGCTTTTGGAGTGGGATCTCGTTCAAGAAGGAGTCTGTTTCTTCTCTCAGAGAACGGATCAGCATCCTCCGGCAACCTTGATGCTGGTGCTGCCGAGTTGTTCGGGGGCGGTGCTTGGGGTGTTACTGACCGGGATCATGCTCCTCCTCGCTCTGGGTGCGCGTCGTTGGGCCGGGGCTGTGCGATGGATGGCAGGGCGCCAAGACTTGGCGTGGTTGGTCTTGGTGCCTTTTGTCGTGGAGAGGTCGGTGGTCGAGGGGACCTTCGGAGGGGGGATTGTCACTGCCCTGTGTTTGTGTGGCGTGGCCGCCCTGGTGGCGCTGGCGGGGAGGACGGTGCGTCCATGGCTGGCATGGGCCGCAGGCCTGCTGATGATTACGGTCTTCGTCGCAGATCGCATCTACTTGCGATTCTTTAACGACTTACCGTCGATCGGTTCGTTGAGTACGATGGGCCAAACTGATGAGATCGGCCAGAGCATCATCAGTCTGTTCACCGGGTGTGAGGTGCTTTTCTTGGTATTTGGCCTGGCGGGCGGAGGCATCGTCCTGGTGGCTCGAATGATCGATTGTCAGGCGCCGTCCTTCAGACGGCGGGTCGCAGCCGCAGCTGTGATCTGGATGGCGGCTGGGACCGGGTTGTGGTGGGCAGCTGAACGGCCGATTCATCGACAGGTCTTCCGTCGCGTCTTCGTCGCCAGGGATATTGGAGTCACTGCGGCCCACATTCTGGATTTTTCTCGGGCGGCGCTGGGCGGCCTTCGCCAAACGACGGTCTCAGACGCCGAGATTGATCGACTGGAACGATGGTTTCGAGAGACAGCGGACGACCGCAGGGGCGAGGGCCCGGCCTTCGGCGCGGCTCGGGACCTGAATGTCGTGATGATTCAGGCTGAGAGCGTTCAGGCTTTTATTGTCGGCATGGAGATCGGTGGGCGATTGGTGATGCCCCACCTGACCCGGTGGGCGATGGAGGGATTGTGGTTTTCCCAGGTCAGTGACCAGACCGGGCACGGCAGGAGCTCTGATGCGGAACTGATCACCCAGACCTCGCTGTTGCCCCTGGCCGATGGTGCGGCGGCCTTCAAGACGGCGTCAAACAAATATACGTCCCTGGCTGGAGTCCTGGCGGAACAGGGCTATCAAACGATATCGGCCGTTCCCTTCGACCGTGCCTTCTGGAATCGCGGTGTCAGCCATCGGGCCTACGGTTACGACACGAGCCTCTTTGCTCCGGATTTTGAACCTGGCCGAAAGATTGGTTGGGGTCTCAACGACCGTGATTTCCTCGGACAGATGGGGGATCGACTGGCTGAGCTGCCCCGGCCTTTTTGCGCGTGGATGTTGACGTTGTCCCTCCATCACCCCTTCGAAGGGTTCCCCGATGATCTCGAAGAACTGGATGTCGGCCGTTGGGGCGGCGGTCCGGTCGGTGAATACCTCCACACGATGCACTACCTGGACCAGGCTCTGGGCGACCTTGAAAGCCGGCTGGAGGTGGCGGGTCTTCTGGATCAGACCCTGATCGTCGTCTGGGGCGACCACGATGCCGGTTTCGAGTGGACGCCCGACATCGCAGCACTGATGGGTGTGTCTCCTGATCAAATTGGATGGTATCGAAGCCAGAGAGTACCGTTGATCATCAAGGCGCCTCGGCGGCTGGAACTGACGGGAGTTGTCGAGCGGCCGGCGGGTCACATCGACGTTGCCCCGACCGTGGCAGGTCTCCTGGGAATCGATGGGTCCCGGTTTGCATGGATGGGGCGGAATTTCCTGGGGAGCCCAGGCGATGCGCCGGTCGTAGGCGAGTACGACTGTTGGACAACTCGGACCCACGTATTTCTTCAAGGTGACGACGGGACGCTCGAGGGTGGACAGTGCCTGGACCGGCCGGAACTTGATCGGCAACCTGCTGGGGAATGCGGCACCGCCTTTGAAACCGCACGAGGTCGGATCGCCGTCTCTCAGCGGTTGCTTCGTTTCGACCTCCAGCAGCGGTTGACCGCCCGGCTCGCGGTGGATGAACGGTGAAACAGCAGGTGAGGCCCTGGTCCGTGTGGGGCTTGGCTGACTCCAGGCTTGATTTCGGTACGACAGCTGCCATCGTCGCCGTCCTGCTGTGGTCGCGTTTCGGATGGATTGCCTCGGGGCCGTGGGAATGGGACGAGACCCTGTTTGCCCGAGGAATGCTGCATTTTGAGTTGGCGGCCCACTTTCCGCACCCGCCGGGGTTTCCCGGATGGTTGGCCATCGGCCATGTGTTGGTGCCCTTGGCCGGCGAGCCCCTGCGGGCACTTCAGTGGGCCTCAGCGGCGTTCTCGATTGCGGCCCTGTGGCCACTGGTGATTCTGGGACGGCGGGTCGCATCACCGGCTGTGGCGGCGGCTTCCGCCCTCCTGGTGCTCTTCTTGCCTGGGCCGTGGTTTTTCGCGGTGCGTGGTTTCTCGTCGACCGCAGCGGCAACTCTGGCTTTGACTGCGGCTGCGGTGTGGGCCGGTGGGCTCAGGGGTCGGCGAGTAACGGCTTTCAGTTTACTGATCACGGCTGGGTTTCTGATCAGACCCATTTTGCTCCCGGCCTTGTTGGTGCTGTGGCTCTGCGGGGCGGTCACGGTCAGGCCGCGCAAAGCCCTGGTGCCTGGGATACTTGGTGGCAGCGCCGTGATCGTTGCAGCGGTGGCGGTCATGGTTCAGCTGGAGGGTGGCTGGTCGGACTTCCTCCGTTCCTTTGCCGTTCATGCAGGCAGCCATGCCGCGAGACTCCACCTCAACTGTGGGGGTCTTGCCGACCTGGGTCTCGTCAACGGGGTTGGCGGTCTCATTGCGGCTGCCGTTATTGCTGGCGTTGCGGCCTGGGGATTGGTGATGTGGGGCCGCCGGGTGGGCCGTGGCGCCGTGATCTCCTGGCTTCTGATCGGGTCGGCTCTCGTCGGTCCTCTGCTTTTCTTGCAGAATCGAACCTACGCCCGGTATGCGGTGCCAGTTCAACTGGCTGCCGCACCTTTGGTGGCGGGGGCCCTGGGAGCTCTGCCGGTGGCGCCGGCTGCCGTTTTCCTGGTGGGCGTTGCCGCAGGTTCCGCTTGGTGGTCCCGGCCGTTGCTCGATGAGCAGCACCGAACCCGGCTGGCGGCGTGGGATGCCATCGTCGACGCTGAGGAGACGGCAAGACGCTCAGGCTGGGCGGTCGTCGTCGATCCGGAGGTTCATCCCTTCGCCTCCTACCGTTGGCATGTCCTGGAGGCCGAAGGTTTGGTAACGCCAACGCTGGAACTGTCACCTCGGGCCCCGGAAGGATGGGCCGGCATCGATCGGCCGTGGGTTGTGGCGGCCGTCCATCCTGGGCTCTACCTACCCTCCATCACCGCGCGGGAAACCGCGTATGGAGAGGTGTCTCCTCGGTTGGAACGGATGAGCCAACAGCGCTTTTTGCGTGCATCGGTGATAGAAAACCCACCGCTGCCGGTCGGGCAGTGGTGGAGTCGTGCGGAACTCGAGGACGGTACGCCCTTCATGTGGGCGGGTCCGGAGGCGGAACTGTGGCTGCCCCCGGTTCCGGTGGGAACGCTGGTCGGCCTCGACATCAGGCCTGCGCCAGGTGACGCCGAGTTGCTCGTTTCGCTCAACGGGGAGGACGAAGTCCGGCTTACCGGGTGGTCTGGTCGTCAATTGGTCTGGTTTCGGTGTCGCCCAGAGCATGAGGATCGACCTCTCATCCTGCGCCTGGATCGTACCCGGGGATATGCGCCGGGTGGTGACGACCTGAGACCGCTGTCCGCTCAGGTGTTCAGTCCCGTCGTAAGGCCTCTGGGCCTGGCCTATGGAGGGGCCGTTGCCGCTTCATGGGACCGGGAGGCCCTCCGGCTTGTCATCGATGGGAACCACGGACCTGAGCGCTTCGGAAAACATGGTTCCGGAATCTGGTTGAAGCCCGAGGCCCACCTTCGCCTGGAGGTCGACGAACCAGGCGCCTTGACGTTGTCGCTGCGGTCTCCGAGGCCGACGAATCCTCACGTGGTTGTCGATGTCGAAGGCGCCGTCTCCAGCTCCGAAGTTGGTTTTCTCAGAGGGTCGGCCGAGGTTGTCATTGAACTGGGCCCGAGGGAAGTGGAAGACGGCGTGGCGGAGATCTCGCTGACCAGCGATCCCTTCGTGCCGTCGGAAGCAGGCCGTGGCTCCGACCCCCGAGAACTGGGTGTCGTGTTGGTGAGCTTAGAATTTCGGCCGTCTGAGCCTGGCCCGTTGTGCTGGTGGGAGTAGCGGACGCTCCGCGTCAGCAGTTCGCAATTCAAAATTCAAAATTCAAAATCTGTCCTGGTCGGGTTAAGATGGTCTTCCTACCACGCTGCACCACCGGTGCAAGGAGAATCTCATGGCAGTGAAGAGTGAAAATGGTATGAACGACAAGATGAAGGCGCTGGAGACGGCGCTCGGTCAGATCGAGCGCCAGTTCGGCAAGGGCGCGATCATGAAAATGGGTGATCAGCCTCCGATGCGCGTCAACGTCATTCCGACGGGATCGGTCGGGTTGGATGCCGCGCTGGGTGTTGGAGGCCTTCCCAAGGGCAGGGTGATTGAGGTGTACGGTCCGGAATCGTCGGGAAAGACGACCCTGGCCCTTCATATCATCGCCAACGCCCAGAAGGCGGGGGGCTTGGCGGCCTTCATCGATGCCGAGCATGCACTCGATCCGGAGTATGCAGGCAAACTCGGCGTCAACCTGGACGAATTGCTGGTGTCTCAGCCGGATTTCGGCGAGCAGGCGTTGGAGATCACCGAAACCCTGATTCGTTCGGGCTCGATCGATGTCATCGTGATCGACTCGGTTGCCGCGCTGGTGCCCCGGGCCGAACTCGAAGGAGATATGGGTGAGGCCCAAATGGGGCTTCAGGCCCGGCTGATGTCCCAGGCCCTCCGCAAGCTGGCAGGGGTCATCTCCAAGTCGAATACCTGCCTGGTCTTCATCAATCAGATTCGGGAGAAGATCGGTGTGATGTTCGGCAGTCCGGAAACGACCACTGGTGGTCGGGCGTTGAAGTTCTATTCGTCGGTCCGGATCGATATCAGACGGATTTCGTCCATCAAACAGGGCGAGGACATCATCGGCAACCGCACCAGGGCCAAGGTTGCCAAGAACAAGGTGGCCGCGCCCTTCCGCAAGGCAGAGTTCGACATCCTCTACGGTGAGGGAATTTCCCTGACTGGGGAACTGCTGGACCTTGGTGTGGAGTATCGACTGGTTCAGAAGTCCGGCTCGTGGTACTCGTGTGGTGAGACACGCCTGGGTCAGGGTCGGGAAGCCGCCAGGGCCTTTCTCAAGGAGAATCCCGAAATGGCAGCCGATCTGGAGGTCAAGGTCAGGGAGCATTTGGGACTCCTTCCAGGCGCCGGTGACGATGGTGCTGAAGAGGCCGGCTAGCCGGATACGACCAAAATTGTGATTTGAGAATGTAGAGGGGCGCCCCGGTGTTGTTTCATCGGGGCATGCCCCGTCTCGGAGGTATTGATGAGATCCAGAATAATGATTGTTGGGTTGATGCTGGTTGCCGCTACGGTGGTGTTTGCTGCCGCCCCTGACGCCAAGCCCGAATTGCCGCCGCAGGATGCCGAGGTGCTTCGTTTCGTCGCCCGTGCACTGCCATGGCATCCGACGTCGAATTTCAAGATCCTCAGCGATGACAAGCACATGACGCCCTCGGGGTCCTTTCGTTTGATTCAGGTAGAGCGGACCGGTTCACAGAGGTTGGATGGACGCACCAGCCTGCTGATCGACGAGCCCGGCAATGCAGTCTGGTTCGGGAATATTGGTCGACTACCGTCGAAAGATGTTGGTTCCGGCGTCGAAGAGCTCAAGGCCTTTCTCGAGGTGTTCATTCCTGATCTCCTGATGAAGAACATGAGGATGAAGGTGAGGGTGGACTGGAATGTCACAAAGCAGGGTGCTTCAGCTCTCCTTCCTTTCGCGCTGGATGTCGATACAGGGTACGGTTCGTTTCGGAGGCCGGGCGCCGTGACGGCTGACGGCGGCCTCGTATTGCTCGGGGCGCCTCTGCCGTTTGATCAGGATCCGGTGGCCTATCGACGAGAGCTCTTCGAAAATTCCGACTCCATCATGTGGGATCACGAAAACCAGGATGCGACGGTTCGTATCGTCGAGTTCTCGGATTTTGAGTGTCCGGCATGCAGGGTCAAGTGGCCCCTGATCAAAAGCCAGATCGAGAAGAACCCAGAGACCGTCCTGCACGGCATGGTCAATTTCCCTCTGCCGTCGATCCACCCGTGGGCTTTCCGTTCGGCGTCTGCAGCCTGGTGCGTCTCCGACATGAGCCCGACGCTCCTTCCTCAGTTCAAGGAGACGTTTTACACCCTGCAGAATGACATGGAATTGTCACTGGTGACGCCGACATCGGTTGATTACGTCATCGGACAAGGGTTGGATGAACAACAGTTTCTGGAGTGTTATCTCAAGCCGGTTTCGCTGGATGCGGTTCATGCCCAGATGGCGTTCGGTAATGCCCTCGGCATCAACTCGACGCCGACATATTTTGTCAACGGCTGGATGTTGTTGGCGTCCGACGCTCTGACCCTCGATTTGATGTTCAAAGCGATGATTGCAGGGGAAGAGCCGTAAAGATAAGGATGAAGGATGAAGGCGGAAGGATGAATAGTCCTGAGTTTTGAATTTTGAATTCTCAATTTTGAATACAAAACCCTGATGTGCTCTGCTGGCCCAGGAAAACAGAGAACACTGGAACGCGGGCATGACGAAGACTCAACGGTGACCTATTTCGCGTATGACAATTAAAAATTGAGAATTCAAAATTAGAAATTGAGGACGCTCTGCGTCCTCTCCCTATTCCGGCCTGGGCATCGGAAAGGTCTCCCGGGTCTTGACCCAGAGATTGGTTCCCATGCGGCCGACGGCCTGAAGAGCCTCGGAGCGGATGTGTCCTTCGTCGTTGAGGAGGTCGGCATTGAGGTGGATTCTATTGATCCTTCCGACAACCAGGTGGCCGGCGCCGCCCTGGTCGCCGTAGGCCCGGATTTCGACCAATTTGCACTCCAAATTGATAGGTGACTCCTTGACCAGAAATGGGGTAACGGTTTCCGCCGGTTCGGGGGTCAGGCCTGAATGGGTGAACTCAGAGTCTCCGGTGGGCAGGGGTGCCGCACAGGCGTTGACCTTCTCAGCGATGAGTTCGGTGGCTGAGGCGACGACAAATTCTCCTATCACTTCGATGTTGCGGAGGGTGTCTTTCTTCTCACCGGTTCGTCCCGATAAATGGGGTGAAAAGGCGATGTGAGGTGGGTTGGACGACACGACGGTGTAAAAGGAAAATGGCGCGAGGTTTGGTCGCCCTTGAGCATCGACCGTCGATACAACCGCAATCGGACGAGGAATGACGATCTCGGTCATCCGGTGGTAGACCTCAATCCAACTGGTGGTCTCGGGGTCTATCGTAATTTTCTGATTCATGTTGTCTCCTTTCCCTCGCGTTGGGATTCCCGTCGTCCGACGGTTCCCTTCAGCACGCCCAGGGCAGGTCCGCCATCCAACTCGACGGTGTCGCCTACTGAAAGAAATCGGCCCAATTCGAGGCCGCACCCTCCGCCGACCGTGCCCGATCCGAAGATGTCTCCCGGCTCGAATCGGACGCCCTCTCCAGCAAAGGCGAGCATTTCTCCCCAAGTCCAGGCCATCGCGCCCGGCGTATTCTCCGACCAGATTTCACCGTTGACCCGGGCTTGAAGCTTCAGGTCGGCCAAGGGACCCAGTTCATCAGGTGTCACCAGGTAGGGCCCAAGAGAGGACGCGAAATCCTTGCCTTTTGCCGGCCCCAGGCCGACCTTCATGACCTCGGCTTGTATGCCGCGTGCACTCCAATCGTTGAAGAGGCAGTAGCCCGCAATCGCCCTCTCGGCCTCTTCGGCCGAGGGGTTCTCGATTGGAGCACCGAGGACGGCCGCCAACTCCAGCTCGTAATCCATGTTTTCTTCGCCGGCCGGAAAATGTACTGTAGCGCCGGGGGCGACGAGGGCGCGCTGATTCGAGCGGTAATACACCGGGTATTCGAACCACTCAGGGATGATCTCCAGGCCGCGGCGGCCCCTGGCACGCCGAACGTGCTCCTCAAAGGCGTAGAAGTCGATCAGTACACCGGGGTCCGGAACTGGTGGTGCAAGGTGTGCACCGTTGATGGGCCACGAACTGATCTCGTCTGGTAGGAGAATGCCCTTGAGTTGGGAGACGATCAGTCGGGGTGTTGCGAGGCCCGGGCCTTCCTGTGCCAGGACGCCTTTCATCGACGGGGCGAGAGTCCCCAAACCGAGGACCTGTGACGCCTCCGAAATATCGACCCATAATTCGTCCGAGGTCGTTTGACACCATACGGCCGCCCGGAGACCTCCTGCCGTCTGGATTGTGGCGAGCCGCATCAGGAGTCCCTTGGGGCCCGTAGCCGAAGCAGGGTGTTTGATTCTTTTTGCACTGGTACCTCCGAGGACCGCCGATTATAGACCAACTCGGTTGACACTCGGTGCAGAACTCAATAGGTTGGTAGACTACAACTACATCTTGGAGAAACAGGGCGTGGCAATTCCATTTCAACAGCTTGAGGGAAAATACGAGATCCTCGAGAAGATGAGCGAGGGCGGGATGGGTGCCGTCTACAAGGTCCGTCACCGTCTTCTGGATGAAGTCAGGGTGATCAAGGTCATGAGGCCCCACCTGGCGGAGGACGAGGTTCTTCGCAAACGGTTTATCCGTGAGGCCAAGACCGCAACCCGGCTGCGCCACGCCAACCTGGTTCAGGTCTACGACTTCACGATGGATGAAGGTGGGTATTTCTTTCTGGCGATGGAATTTATCGACGGCATTGATCTCCACGGCCTGGCCAAGCTCACCAAGATCATTCCGATGGGCGTGGTCCTCGAAATGGCCTTTCAGTGCCTGGACGTCATCGGATACCTCCACAAAAAGGAGATCGTGCATCGGGATATCTCTCCGGACAATCTGCTGGCCTGCCGCGATGATGAGGGAGAGCTGTTGGTCAAATTGATCGATCTGGGAATTGCCAAGGTCCGGGAGGGTAACGAACACCTGACGGCGACCGGCACCTTCCTCGGCAAGGTCAGGTATTCCTCGCCCGAGCAGTTTCGAAGCCAGGAGGGGCACGAGGTCGACCACCGAAGTGATATCTACTCCTTTGGAATTGTCTTGTATGAGTTGCTGACCGGCGTCTATCCGATCAAGGGGAAGAACATCTCGTCCTTGATCAGTGGTCATCTGATGCGCTCGCCGTTGTCATTCGATATCAGCGACCCGCAAGGTCGGATCCCAGAGGCTCTCAGGGCCATGGTGATCAAGTCCTTGGAAAAGGATCAGTCCAAGAGATTTCAAACGGCCGGTCAGTTTCAAAAGGTCATCGGTGAGTTGCGCGCCGCCTTTCCGGTTGAGAAGACATTCCTTGATGGTGTTTTCGAGGGGCAGAGGACTCCTACCACTAAGATTCGGGTGGACAAACCCGGCAGCACCCAGGGTCGTTTGGATCGGAGCTTCGGTTTTGAGACGACGCCGTCCAAAGGAGGATCGAGCCTGCCTGGTCCTGAAATGAACCTGGTTCCAGGGCCCAGGCCCCCACGGAGTGGGACCGAGGCTCTTCCGGAGGGAGGGGAATCGGGAGGCCGCCGAACCAGTACAGACCGGCAGATTCGAACGGCCGAGATTCTCGGTGCGGCTCGACTCCTGATGGAGGACGACCAGTGGGAGGATGCCGTCCCGATGATCCGGGAGGTGTTGGTGCTGACGCCGGGGGATGCGAGCGCTGTTGAGCTTTTGGGTCAGGCCGAGAAGGGATTGTCCTTATGGCTTGGAAGTCGACGCATTCAGGCCGAGATAGAGCGGGCGGCAGCAGCGATTGAGGACTCGTTCCGGACGGAGGACGTCGAGGGTGTTCGGAGGTCGTTGAAGTTGGCCGAGAAACTCTACGGGGATCATTCGAATTTTGCCGGGTTCCCGGAGAAACTCCGAGATCTGGAAGCCCGCCACCGAAGACGGCGGGTCGAGGCTCTTCGAGATGAGGCTGCGGGACTGTTCGACGCCGAGGACTTCATTGCGGCGGGTCTTAAGCTGGAGATTGCCCTTGACCTCGAGCCGGATGACCAGGGGCTCAAGTCGGCCCTTGCAGAAGCCGCTGAGAGCCAACGGCTCAAGGAGGAGGAGGACGCCAGGCGCCGAATCATTGAGGAAACCTCAAGCGGTCTCGGTCGATTGGTCGCGGCGTGTCGATTCTCTGCGGCGGCCACTCTGCTCGATGCAGCTGTTGAACAGCTGGAGACCTTTGATGAAGAACCGTCGCTCCGTGCGATGGTCACCGAAGCAGCCAAGGTTCATCAGGCCATGGAGAAGCGCATCGGCAAGGCTGTTGCAAAGGTCTGGAAAGCGGTCGATGCCCAGGATTTCGAGCGAGCTCGGGTCGCCATAGATGAGGCTCGGAAAATGGTCTCGGAACACCCGGAAGCACTCGATGTTGTCGATGAGGCAGCAGAGGCATTTCGGGCCGGAGAAAGGGACTATCGGAAGGAAAAGGATATAACTGCAGCGGCCGGGAGCATCGAGAGACGTATTGAAGAAGGGCAACTCGATCAGGCGGACCGGGAGTTGGATCTGGCGCGACGACTGTATGGCCCGAAATTGATTTTTGATGAATTGGCCGCTCGAGTGGCCCAGATGAATAAGACCCAAGAACGGGTTGATCGCCGAATGAAGATCCAGGAGGCGTTGGATGCAAAGGCGCCGTTTTCGGGGGTGATCGCCATGATCGAAAAGATCCTGGCCTTCGATCCCAGGGACTCAGACTTCCGGAGTTTGTTGGTCGAGACCCGACGGGCACAGCGCGAAGATGCCGAGGTCAGGCGCAAACCGGCGGTAGAAGAGGTGCTTGACGAAGTTGATTCGTTGATCGCTGGGGGTCGAGAACGCGAGGCCCTTCGGGTTCTCGATGGCGCCGTTGAGGAATTAGGTCCGTTCAGTGAGGCCCGAGCCCTGAGGCAGCGACTTGGAAAAGCCGGCGGGTAGCAAGGCGCCTGCAAAACTCGAGGACAAAGCCACGAAGACGGAGAAATAGCCACAAAAGGGCACGAAAAGGCACAAAGAAAAACACAAGGAGTCGTGATGGATGTTGCGTTGATTGAACTGGAGTCTGACCACCCGGGGTTTAACGACCTCGAATACAGGGCGCGGCGTGATGAAATTGCGGGGGTTGCCCAGGGGCATGCGCCGGGGTCCCCAATTCCCCGGATCACCTATACCGATCTCGAGAATCGGACCTGGGCAGAGGTCTATCAGGGCTTGACCTCTCTTTTTCCGACCCACGCCTGTCGTGAGTTCAATCGAATTTTTTCCGAACTCGATTATCCGGCGGATAGTGTTCCTCAGATCGCCGACGTCGACGCGTTCATGAAAGAACGGACGGGTTTCCGCATGCAGCCGGTTGCCGGACTGGTGGGGGCGCGGGATTTTCTCGAGCACCTCTCCCGCAGGATTTTCTGTTCCACCCAGTACATTCGCTATCACGATCGCCCCCTCTACACACCTGAACCGGATATCTGCCACGAGTTGATGGGGCATGCTCCGATGCTGGCCATTCCTGAATTTGCCGATCTGACTCAGAAAATCGGCCAGGCCTCCCACGACGCCACAGACGAGCAGATCGAGCAGTTGGCGACCCTTTACTGGTTCACTGTCGAGTACGGGATTGTTCGAGAGGGCGGGGACCTCAAGGCCTACGGCGCCGGTCTGCTTTCCAGTTACGGTGAACTGGCCCACTCGCTTGAGGGCGAGGTTGAAATTCGTTCATTCGACCCGGCCGAGGCCGCCATGACATCGTATCCGATCACGAGCTACCAGCCGACCCTGTGGGAGGTGGACAGTATCGAGCAGGCTTTTGAGAAGATCAGGCGCTATCTTGACATTGAGAGTTGTTGAAACGGTGAATGTGTTTTAATATTCTTGCGTCAGAGAAAATCAGTCTCTAATAAGAGAATCGCAATAAATTTTTCAAAAATATATACTTAACGCGCTTTTATGAGCGTTTGGTATCGACTTTGTCTCGGAATAGGGAAAATGCTTGGTGTCAAATAGCTTCAAAATCTGGCATGGAATATGAGTAGAGATAATGCTCAGTGAGCGGATGAATCCAGGGAGGATTTCAGATGCATCGGAAATATCATCATCGTAATGAAGGAAAAACAAGATGTGCCACAACGAGAATTTTGGTGTGTGGCGCCCTCTGCATACTCGTCGGGGCAGGTCTGAGTTTTGCGGGAACTCCGGACGATTTCTCCCTCAGTGGGCGCCCCGGAGAAACCGCAATATCCGCTGGGGATGGTGTCTGCCCGGTTCGGTATGCCTCCGATGGTCCTTCGGAATTCGAGCCGGAACAGTCGGCCACCGGCGCCGTCCGGTACTCGGCCGTCAATTCCGAAGAAGCGATGCCCGCCGAGACAATCTCTGATCCCAAGCCCTTGTGGCAGACGCTCGGCGACATGAACCCGGCCGAACGGCAGAATGCGCATCTCAATTTTGAGGCCTTCGACAATGGTGACATGGCCCTGCTGGACCGGCTAAGCCAGGCCGCCGACCTGTGGAATGGGGGTGACACCTCGACGGCCGTTACAATTATCCGGACGCTGGAAGATGCAGGAAGTGCGTTTGCGGTGGGGATCTCCTGGAAGGCGCCGCGGGCCCCTGCAAAAATGAACTCGACTACAATTGGTTCACACGGATCTGCCCACAATCCTCATCTTGACGGCCACAAGGCTTCCGGCAACGCCTTCATTGCCATGCAGGATGCCGATGGCGGCGAATACCTGAGAGTCTATTTTTCCAGTGACGGTGGCGGGACCTGGGCCGAGACGTGGTCGGCATATGCCACGACGGGCAACACCATTCTGGACATCGGTGGTGTCGTCGTCGGTGACTATTTCTACGTGACATATGCTGTCAGTAGTCTCCCACGTTCAGCCTGGGTTATTAGGATCCACGCGTCAACCGGAATTAAAGACACGACCTTCAATACAACTGGTTCGATAGAGGCGTTCAACTCCACCCCCAACGACATCGTTGCCCTCCAGTTGACGTCGAACCAGGATGACCTAAACAACCGTCTCTACCTGTTTTCGATTCTCTCCAACGGCACGCTTGCTTTGGTCTGGACCGACCATAACGGTGGTGACGGCAGTCAGGTCTGGGCCCCTGTTGTGACCGGTGTAACCAACGCTGCCGACAATCTCGATGTTGCATACAACGTCGGCCTGGGATCAGGTGATACCGGTCTGTTCGCCGTGTACAGGGGTGACGACAACAATATCTATGCCTACCGAATCGACACGTCACTGGTGGGCGATACAACCAATCTGACCGCCTATTGGGGCAATGATCTGCATATTTCCGCCTATCGTAATCACGTGGTCATCGTGTACCAGTACGACAACGACGGCAGCAATGGGATCAGGTACAGGGTCAGTTACAACGGTGGCGACGTGTGGGGATTCGGCACCCTCGACGATGGTTCCAATGGTGAGTGTTACTCGGCCGACGTCACCCTGCGCCGGGGTGGCGGCATCATCATCGCCTATCAGCGGGATCTGGTGGGGGACGACCTGATGTTCATGCGGACTCGGACCTATGCCAATACACCGTGGTCCAATATCGTAGCTGTGACTGACTCTGATCTCAGTATTGGTACGGCTGTTGCGCTGGAAGCGCTCCCGAAAGGTGGCCCTGGGGTCATCTGGTTCAGCTTCGACGAATACGCACATTTCGACCAAACTCCAATAATCTGGCGCAACGGCTTCGAGTTTGGCGACACGATGGGCTGGAACTGAGGGTTTACGCTTTTGATAACCTCGGCGGTTCTCGGCGCCGGGGCGCACGACAGGAGAAACCACGCCCTCGGGCGTGGTTTTTCTTTTATGGAATCACGATGGTTGTTTTGATCTCAATGGGACGCTACCCTTGTCCGCCCATATGGAGGCGCCCGGATGGATTTTTCTCTCAACGAACAACAACAGATGGTCAAGGACATGGTGTGCTCGTTTGCCGAAGAACGTGTGCGGCCCGGCGCGGCCGAAAGAGATCGTACGGGCGAGTTTCCTGACGATATTTTTTCCGAGATGGCGGAACTCGGCCTGTTGGGAATGACCGTTCCCGAGGTCTACGGTGGGGCCGAGATGGATATGCTGTCGTATCTCCTGGCAGTCGAGGAACTGGCCCGGGTCGATGCCTCGGTCGCGGTCGGTATGACGGTCTCCAACTCGGTGTGCTGCTGGCCGATCGTCACATTCGGCACCGAAGAACAGAAGGCGGAGTTTCTGCCGCAGTTGGCCTCGGGCGAGACGCTCGGTGGTTTCATGCTGACCGAACCCCAGGCAGGGTCCGACGCCGGCGCGCTTTCGACCCGCTACCGTG
The DNA here is from genome assembly GCA_030618605.1 of Holophagae bacterium. Lineage (GTDB taxonomy): Bacteria > Acidobacteriota > Thermoanaerobaculia > Thermoanaerobaculales > Sulfomarinibacteraceae > DAOWGJ01. The sequence continues at coordinate 23,077 of JAUXDC010000019.1, forward strand.
ACGGCGGTGACCACTGGATTCTCGACGGATCGAAGGCCTGGATCACCAACGGCGTTGTCGGACGGTATTTCGTCTGTCTGGCAACCTCAGATCCTGTGCTAGGTCCGAAAGGCATCTCGGCCTTCATTCTTGACGGGGAGCAGGGCGGCGTCGTTTTTGCGAAGCCCGAAGACAAGATGGGCTTGCGATCCTCCAAGACCTGCATGGTGACTCTGGAAGGGGCCGTCGTGCCCAAGAGCGCGATGCTCGGTGACGAGGGGCAGGGGTTGAAAATCGCCCTGGGAACCCTTGATCACAGTCGACTGGGCATCGCCGCCCAATCTGTCGGCATCGCCGAAGCGGCGCTTGAAGAGGCTCTGCGATATGCCAGGGATCGCAGACAATTCGGCAAGGCGATCATCGAGCACCAAGCGATCGCTTTTCAGTTGGCCGACATGGATACCGAGATTGAGGCTGCTCGTGGCCTGCTCTACCGTGCGGTCTGGGCCGCAGAACAACCCGGACGCCACTCAAGGGAGTCGGCGGCGGCCAAGCTCTTTGCCTCCGAGATGTGCAACAGGGTCGTCGCCCACGCGATTCAGATTCACGGAGGTTACGGCTTCTCGTCGGAGTACACCGTCGAACGCCTCTTCCGTGACGCCCGCGTTCTGACCATTTACGAAGGCACCTCCGAGGTGCAGCGCATGGTCATCGCCCGAGCATTGGGTGAGAGGGCAAAGGGACTATGAGCCGGCTACAACTGATGGGAGGTCGACGATGGGTGTGAAGTCCATGACGGGATTTGGGACATCACGGGACGGATTGTCAGACCGCTTTGCGGCAGGCGTCGTAGTCCGGGCAGTCAACAACCGGTATCTGGATGTGCAGGTACGCCTGAGCTTCAGGGAGGAGATGCCCGAGGTCGAGGCGGCCGTTCGGCAGGAGGTGGAACGGGTTGCCCAACGGGGTCGCATCATCGTTCAGGTGGATTTTCAAAGGCTTGAGCCTCCGAATTCCAGGGTTCTGGTCAATCGGAGTGGTCTCGAGGATTTGATGGGCCAACTCGAAGGGCTTGCGGTATCAGCCGGCGACCTGTTGGCCGTTCCCGGGCTGATCAGTGTTTCGGCCGAGTCTTCCGTACTCAACGAGGATGAGGTGTCGGCCCTCCGAAAGGTCGTGGCTCAGGCGGCCGGTGCTTTTGCCCAAATGCGAGGGCAGGAAGGCGAGCGACTGGCCGAACAGATCAACCTTGACCTCGGGGAGATCGAGATATTTCTCGACTGGTTCGAACCACAAACGGAGGGTTTTCGTCGACGGGTGTTCGACCGCCTGCGGGAAAAAATCGGCGAGTTACTCGAGGGGCGAGGGGTCGACGAGGAGCGCCTGGTTCACGAAGCCGCGTTATTGGCGGACAAGGCCGACGTTTCAGAAGAGGTCGTCCGCCTCCGGACCCATCTTGAGAGTTTTGCAAGGCGGATTTCCGAGGGTGGCCCCGTCGGCCGTGCACTGGACTTCCTCTGCCAGGAGATCCACCGGGAGCTCAATACCCTGGGTACCAAGTGCCGGGAACTGGGTATTGCGGACCGCGTCGTCGATGCCAAGGGCGCCGTCGAGCGTATTCGGGAGCAGGTTCAGAATCTAGAATAGCTGAGAGCTCCTCTATCCCATCATCACCAGGATGGTGGTGGCGACGGTGAAATAGACGGTCAGGGCCAGGGAGTCGTTGATGGTCGAGACCAGCGGTCCGGAAGCGACTGCGGGGTCGATTTTGACCAGGTCGAGGACCAGTGGCATCGCGGCGCCCAGCAGACTTGCAGCCGACATTCCGATGGCCATTGCCAGGCCCAGTGCCAA
>JAUXDC010000297.1 GCA_030618605.1 Holophagae bacterium
CTCAACGGTGTATACTCTTGGACGAACATGTCACAGGATGAACTAGAAATAGACCGGTTCTCGAAGGGAGTTTCGTCATGATGCGCATTGCCTCGATCGTCGTCCTCGCCGTTCTCGTCTCTGTTCCGGTGGCCGCCTTTGAACACGTGGACACGCTAATCTTTCCGGTGGTTGCCCGAACCGCTGGGGCAGGTGACAGCCAATGGGTGAGTGACCTCACCGTCAACAATTTGCTCGACGAGCCCATCACCGTCGGCCTCCAGTTCTATCCGGAAAACCAGGCCAACGATCTCGACATGGATTTTCCCGATCGGATCGACCTGGGGCCCCGGGAGACCAGGGTCATAGGAGACGTCCTTTCCGAGGTCTTCGGATACGACACCAACGTAAAGGGGATGCTTCTGGTGACGGCCAACTCCGGCATGATCAGTGGCAACAACCCGGAAACAAACATTGCGGCCGTCACTCGCACGTACAACGCCGCCGACCCGGCTGGAACCTATGGACAGTCGGTCCCTGCACTTGAGTTGTTTTTTCCGTTTTCGGCGCCGGTCCTCGCAACCGGAGCCCGCCACGACAGCTTCTACCGATCCAATCTCGGTGTTGCAAGCCTGGCCCTGTTCCAGAAAGTGACCGTGCATTATCGCGTCCTTGGGCCCGACGGGACGGTCGTCGCTGAAGGCACCCGTACGGTGCCAAAGCTGTCCATGCGTCAGTGGTCGTTCCAACAACTCGGTGTCAGCCCCGCCGATGGTGCCATGACGGTGGAGGTATGGCTCGACGAGGACGATGTGGCCGACGATCCCTGCGATTTTGGTGCGCCCTCGATTTTGGCGTATGTGTCCAAGGTGGACAGCGGCACAGGTGACGCCGAGTTCATCTACGCATTCTGGACCGACAGCAACCCTTGTGAGTAAAGCGGTGCCACATTGCTCACTCTTCTGACTCTGAGAAGGGTGCCCTCAGGCCGTTCCAAAAGGGAAAAGGGTGCCAGGTTCGCGGACCTTGCGGATGTTTGGTCTTCCGCAAGGTCCGCAAATTGGAACTCTCGCCAGCGAGTAGCCGGTCCGAGCTGTGTCGACAGAGTCCAGGACGCGGGGAAGATAGTGTTCCTCGTTGTAGGCCGGGATGATCAACGAGAAGCGTGGGCGTGAAGAGGAGTCCACCGCGTGATCATACAGCGCGGAAGCTGAATCCTAATCCATCGTCCGGTCAACCGCTCTCACCGTCGGATCGGCGAGCCATATCAACCTTCGTACCCACCAGACTGAGAGCACGGTGGAGCACAGCCCACCGGTGAGCACACTGGCCCACACGGCCTCGATGGGTGCATCGAGCAACAGAACCGCCATGTAGGCCAAGGGGATGCCGACAATCAGCACCCTGAAGCTGGTGATCACCAGCGAGGGGAGGCCGTGGCCGGTACCCTGGAGGAGTCGGCCGGAAGCCATGCCGAAGGCCATCATCGGGTACGCAAAGACCATGAAGCCGAGGTAGGTGTGGCCGATTGCGATCGCCTCCGCTTCGGCAGTGAAGATGCCCAGAATGGCTGACGATCCGAGGTATGACGAAACGCCGATCATGGTGGCGAGCAGAAGCGCCCAGCGGTAGGTGTAAAGTGCCGTCGAGCGAACCAAATCGACACGGCCGGCCCCTGCAAACATGCCGACGACGCTGACGGACGCTCCGGCCAATCCCATGATCGGCAGGGCCACGATCATGTCGACCTTGGAGGCCGCCCCGTAGGCTGCCACCGAGATCTCTCCGAAACCGGCCAGTAATCGGTTGAGGAGCAGTCCGCCCACCGACATTACCGCCATGCCCCCCGCGGTGGGTGCGGCCAGGGCAAGGATGCGGCTCAGTACCGGTCGCGAGGGCGCCATGTTGGCTAACCGGAAGCGAACGTAGGTGGTGCGCCTTTTCAGGATCAGGTAGGCAAAAGTCGAGAGTGAGACCAGGACCGAGGCGCCTGTGGCCAGGGCGGCGCCCCTCAGGCCGAGGTCGAGCACCAGGATAAATACGGCATCGAGAACGATGTTGAGCACGGTCGTTCCGGCCAGCACCATCATTGGTGTGCGAGCGTTTCCCTCCCCGGTGAGCACCGACCTGAAGACGCTCGAGACGAAGAAAAGAGGCACCACAAGACAGATGATTTGGAAGTACTCCCAGGCGAGGGCAGCGTTCTGCCCGCTGGCCCCCAGGTGAGTCAGCAGGGTGGGGCCCATGCTCAGGCCCAGCAGTGCCATCCCAAGGCCGACCACGATACCGAAGGACATGGCCGTGCCCGCCACCTGATCTGCGCCGGCGGCGTCTTGTCGTCCCACTGCCTGGGCTACCAGGGCCGTCACGGCGGTACTCAAGCCCATCGTCAAGGCCACCATCAGGAAAAAAACCGGTCCGACAAAAGTAGCTGCAGCCAACGCCTCGGTACCAAGGGAGCCGATGAAGGCCGTGTCGGCGATCATGTAGAGGGTGTGCACGGCCATCCCCGCCATCATTGGCGCGGCCATGGTCCACACTGCGCGTCGTGGCGCAGCCAGAAACTGGTTCAGCCGGCCTGCGTGGCGGGTGCCCTGTCGTGAAGAGACGTCGTCATCCATGGGTCGCAAATTACCCGTCACGGAGAACTTTGGCAAGAAGCGACCCCCACGACCGCTCAAGGCATCGCGGAACTCCACGCGTCTGTGGTGCCGGACTCGAAATTGTCGGCAAACAGCCCACAATCCCTGCCGCTATTGTCAAACCCGACCCACTCATCCACGGAGACGCCTTCAACTGCAAAAATCATGTAACTCAGGCTGGCCATGACCTCTGCCCAACTAAATTCCCCTGTCCCGTGAAGCCGTTCGCCTGAGTCTGTAACTTCCGACCCCTCCCTCGCCTATTCCTGGTCATGTGGCCAACGAGGTCGCGGAACACAAAGGAGCAAGAACATGATTCGCAACACATCCATCGCAGTTCTCTTGATCGCAGTATTGGTAGCAATGACCCCGGCACTGGCCGAGGCCCAGTTGAACGTGGCCGACCCGGGGGTCAAGGAACTCGAATTCACCGGTGATTTCATTTTCTTGAGTGAGGCCCCGGTGGAAACGATCGAGGGTACGCTTTCCGGCGCAAAGGGGCGGATCATCACCAATACCGAAGACCTCACTCAGACCAGCGGAACGATATCCGTGCCGGTTGAGGGCATGAAGACCGGAAACAAGACCCGCGACAAGCACGTTGTCGGCAAGCTCTGGTTGGAAGCAAAGAAATACCCCGAGATCACCTTCGAGATCCAGAGCGTCAAGGTCGGCACGATCGATGATGCCGCCGAGGTCAAGGTGGCGGAACTCGACGCCACTGGACTGTTTTCGCTGCACGGTCAGACCAAAGAGATGACCATCCCATTAACCCTCAAGTGGAAGGGCGACAGGGTCAAGGTCTCTGCACAATTCGAGCTGGCTCTTGCCGACTATGCGGTCAAGGGGAAGAAGGGGGTCGTTGGAGAGCGTGTCGGCGCATCGATTGAGCTGACGGCCAACCTGACCGGGACGGTTCAATAATGAGAAACCTGGCTTTACTTTCATTCATACTGGCTCTGGTCCTCGGTGGCCTCTGGCTGGTCCAGGGCATGCACATGGGGACCCTGGGCGAAAAGGCCGTCAAAACTGTTTCAACTGATGATTTCGGTGACGAGGTCGAGACAATTACATGGGAGGACACTCTCGAAATCGGTCTCGACGTTGCTGTTCCAGGCATCGGAGGCTTTGGTCTTCTTGGACTGGGCCTGCTGTTGCTCGCCAATCCTGTCCGCAAGAAAATTGCAATGGCCGCGCTGGCGCTTGGTGGTCTCGGGTTGGTCGGGGCGGTGGCTTCGTTGATTATGGCTTTTGCGGGGTAAGTCGGTGATAAACTCCGTTCGAATCGGCCTGACCGGTCAGACAATGAGGGAGGAACGAATGAGGAAGTATGTGAGCATTGTGGTGGCGATCGCGGTATTGGTATTGGCGGCGTGTGGCAGTACAAAGGTCTACACGGCCGAGAAGACCATGACTTACAAGGGGAGCCTCTACACCCTTACCGGTGTCTCAAAGATCAGTTCTCATGTGAACGGTGAGACCTCCGAGGGTGAGATCCTTGATCTGCGCTCGGTCAACAAGGCACAGTTCAAAGCCCTCGTCGAAAAGTACGGGGCTCTTGAGGTGACGACATCAATTGATGTCGCCGACGAGGCGGTTGTCGTCCAGACCGCGAAGGTTGAGAAATACTCAGACCTCGAGAAGATGACGAAGAATCTGAATTCCAAGATGGAAAAGATCGCCAAATTCATGAAGGACAAGAAAGATACGCAGCTCAACCTCAAGTAGGGGGTGCGCTTCGCCTCAAGAAAAAGCCGCCGGTTGGCGGCTTTTTCTATTGAGCCTGGTAGGGGTTGGTTCTTCACCCTTCACCCTTCACCCTTCACCCTTCAAACTTCTACCTTCTCTCTACGGCGTATGGCGAGCCTTGATCCTCCGGGGTTTTGGGAGTCCTTCATCGGTTATTTCGACCGACGCCGTGGCCTCGATACCGTCCTGCTGCGCAGTGACCACTACGCTTCCGGCACCAGTAGCCGTGAAGGTCGTGGTGGCAGTGCCTGTTGGAGGATTCAATGTGCCGGCACCCTC
>JAUXDC010000247.1 GCA_030618605.1 Holophagae bacterium
GAGAAGCCTGACCGAACCTCCGGTTGACTCAGCACGATCCGCTCGACCGCCTGCATGGCCCGGTCCATCGCCGGCAGGGAGATGCCCACTGGGCCCTCGGTGACCACCATGAACATCGACATGTCCTCGGCAGGGGCAAACTCCCCTCCGATCAGCGGGACCAGGATCACAAGGGCGACGAGGTGCACAACACTGGTGCTGATGAGGGTCAGCATCTTGTGGCGAAGGACCACCCCCAGCGATCGGGCGTAGAGGCGCTCCAACCACTGGAAGGCGTCTTCCAGAATCTCGTACAGCAGGCCGTGCTTCTTCCGTACCGTCAGCATTCTGGAACACAGCATCGGTGTCAGGGTCAGAGCGACGAAGAGAGAGACCAGGATGGCGACCGAGACCGACACGCCGAATTCGAAGAGGAACTGTCCGATCATGCCCTTCATATAGGCGACCGGGAGGAAGACCGCGGCAATGGAGAAGGTTGCAGCCATCGCCGCCAGAGCGATTTCCTTCGTTCCCTTGCGAGCGGCCTCGTAGGGCTCCTCGCCCTCTTCCTGATGGCGGAAGATGTTCTCCAGTACGACGATGGCGTCGTCGATGACCACCCCGACCGAGAGTGCCAGGGCCAGCGTCGTCATGTTGTTGAGAGAGAAGCCGAAGGCGCGCATGAAACCAAAGGTCGCGATCAACGAGGTCGGAATCGCCAGTGAGACGATGAAGGTCGAGCGCCATGACCTGAGGAAGACGAAGACGACGAGGATTGCCAGGACGGCGCCGTAGGCGATATCGAACTGCACGTTGGAGATGGAGTTTTCGACGTATTCGGCGCCGTCGAAGGCGACGTCCCAGGACAGGCCTTCGGGGAACTCAGTCTCAAGTTCACGCATGCGCTCGATAGCGCCCCGGTTGACGTCGACCAGATTGGCGCCCGAGCGGGGGGCGACACCCAGGCCCAGCGTCGGCTGCATGTTGTAGCGTCCCAGACCGCGTTCATCGGCGATGCCGTCGGTGGCATAGCCGACATCAGACAGCCTGATCGGCCTGCCGTCGACGGTCGCGACAATCATTCTGTCGAAGTCCTCAACCGAGTCGAAGAGCCCGAGATTACGGACGGCCAACTCGGTGTTCTCACCCTCGATGATGCCGCCTGGCAGCTCCAGATTCTCCCGGCCGATCGCCGCGATGACATCGTTGACGCTCAGTCTGTGTGCCGCCAACCGATCACGGTCGATCCAGATGCGCACCATGCGTTCCCGGAAGCCGCCCATGAAAATGTTGCCGACCCCGGCAACCGACTGGAGTTTCGGCTTGATCACCTGGTCGGCGTAATCCGAAAGACTCCGGTTGTCCAGACCCGACAGCGCAATCCACAGCATCGGCTGGGAGTTGATATCCATCTTCTGGACGATCGGCTGTTCCGCGTCCAGGGGCAATTGACCCACGGCGCCGGAAACCTTGTCGCGTACGTCCTGGGCGGCGATGTTGATCTCCCGGTCCAGGGTGAAGGTGACGGTGATCTGGGAAACGCCCTGGCCCGAGAATGAAGTCAGGCTCTTGATGCCCTCGATCGTGTTGACCGCCGGCTCCAGGACGTCGGTAACGTCTGATTCCATCACCTCTGGGGAGGCGCCCGGCAGGATTGTAATGATGGTGACGATCGGCACGTCAAGGGACGGCAGGAGATTGACCGGGAGGGTCTGGTAGCCGAGCACCCCGAAGACGACCAGCGCCAACATCAGCATCAGCGTGAAAACCGGACGGCGGATTGCGATTTCCGAAAGATTCATGCGGCGCTCTCTCTCATGGCTCCTGACCGGAGCTGATCGCACAGCTGTTTGCAAGGCATGAAGAATAGCCACAAAAAGGCACAAAAAGGCATAAAAATGCAAGGAGAACGTAGGGTGGGCCTTGGCCCACCAAATAGAGGCGCCCGATGGTGGGCCAAGGCCCACCCTACTGAATTTTGCAAAAGACCCAGCTGATTGCTCCTCATTCAACAACCTCGACCGGCAGATCCCGCGACAGCCCGGCGACGTCGGAGATCACTCGTTCGCCCTCGGCGATGCCGGAGACGATCTCGATCATGCCGTCGTCCCGCAGTCCGGTCTGAACGCGCCTGACGGCGATCCGGCCGTCCTGGGCCAGATAGACCTTGGGCGTGTCGGAGGTCAGGATGGCGGAGACCGGCAGCCACAGACTTTGCACGACGTCGGGGGCCTCGAGCGTCACATTGGCGAACATTCCGGGTTTGAGGCCCTTGGCCGGGGCAGTCCCGATGACCTCGAACGAGCGGCTGGCTTCCTGGACCACCGGGTCGATCGAGTAGAGCCTGGCCCGGCGTGGCGGTTGATGGGGGTCGACCGTGAAGTCGAATCCGTCCAGGCCCTGCAAAGCCATGACCCAATGGGAGGGAACCCTGGCGACAATCTTCACCTTGGTGCCGAGAGCGATCTCCATCAGGTCCTGCCCGACATCGGCCCACTGGCCGGCGACCACCGAACGGCCGGTGACGGCGCCCGCGGCAGGTGCGCGAATGACCGAGACTTCGTGGTTGTGTTGGGCCAGATCTCGGGCGGCGACGGCCTCGAGCAATGCAGCGGCGGCCAGGTCATGGCTGGCCTGGGCCTGATCAAAAGCCGCCTGGGGGATGGTCTTGTCCGAAACCAGATCCTCTTTCCGCTCAAGTTCGCGGCGGGCCAGTTCCAGGGTGGCCTTGGCGGCCTGAATTCGCGCTTCAGCCTGGCGGAGCCGCAGTTCGAAGGTCCTGCGGTCGACCGAGAGGAGGGGCTGCCCTTTCGAGACCCTGTCTCCGACCTCGACATTGATGATCTCAACCCTGCCCGCAACCTCGGAAGAAATTCTGACGGTGTCGAAAGCCCTGATTTCGCCGACCAGGGCGACCGACGGCCGTTCCTCCCTGACTTCCGGCACGATCTCCGTGACCTTCCTGGGTTCGAGGTTGCGGTCAAGGCTCTCTCTGGCGGTGGCGGGATCCTCGGAACTCGGATGGCAGGCCGCAAGACTCAAGGTCAGGATCAGTATCAGTATGGAAACAGGTGTCAATCGCACGGTGTCACTCCTCAGAGGCTGCCGGTGCAGCCAGTATGGCCATGGGGTCGAGATCCGGGAGAGGGCTGAGACCGATCGCGTGGCGCAGGGCAATGGCCTGGTATTCGCGTTGCGCTCCGGCGATAATGGCCGCCGTCTCCGCATCGATTTGTTCCGTCGTGGTCGTCAAGAGGTCGGTTGCGGAGTTCTCACCGACACGATAGGCGCGTTCGACCTGGCGGTAGGCTTCGCGGGCGGCCTCGACGCGCTCTTCAGCGGCCTCGTCGGCCGCAACGGCTGCCCGGTGGCCGATGGCAGCCGCATCGACCTGGTTGGCGATGCCCCGGTAGATCTCACGCTTGAGGAACTCAACCTGGCGAAGGTCTTCCCGCGCCTCGGCGACTCTGGCGGCCGTTCGACCGCCGTCCCAGACCGGCACCTTTGCCGTCAGTGCCACGGACGTCCAATCCTGCGAGGGGAATGCCGCCTTCTGACTGTAATACTGTGCCCTCGCGGTGACCTCAGGCAGCCATCCGCCCTTCTCGATCTTGATCATCAGGCCTGCGGCTTGAAGTTGGTGTTCCAGTATCGTGACCTCAAACCGTGCGGCCAGTGCCTGGTTGACCAGGTCGCCATCTGTTCCTTCGGGCGCCGGAATGCCCCCCAGTGGAGCCAATTCTTCGATTGTAATGTTCCCGGTCAACCTTTCGAGATAACGGAGCGACTTCGCCGCGTCGCCTTCGGCCACCACCTGTCGTTGAAATGCCGCCGCCCGTTCGGCGCGCCAGCGCGCGACATCTGCCGCTGCGGTTTCGCCGACTTCGAAGCGGCGGTTGGCGACCGTCAGTTGGCTCTCAATCTGTTCGAGGTTTGACCTGGCCACCTCGACTCTCTGGTGATCCGCCGTCGCCCTCAAGAAGGCTGCCGCAACATCCAGCACCAGATTATTGGCAGCGGTCGTCTGTTCGAGCAGGGCCTGATCCCGCTGGAGCAGGGCGACGTTCCGGGCTCGCCAGGGACGAAGGCCCGAGAACAGCGTTTGCTGGATGTCGGCACTCCAGCCCCAGTCATTGGAGGGGCGAATGACGAAGCTATCCGTGGGAGAAAGATCCAATGTGGCCTCGTCCCCATACCAGGTGGTCGTGCCGTTGAGCTCCAGTGTGGGCATCAGGACCGAACGGGCCAATCGGATTCTGGCTTCGGCCCGGCGGATATCACTCTCGGTTCGCGCGATTTCTTCGTGGGTCAGGAGAGCACTCTCAGCCAGATCGCGGAGGGTGGCCGGGGTAGCGCACAGTCCGACAGTGCTGCCGGCCAGGATGAAACCCAGGGTTATGGTGATACATCGAGATGTCTTTCCGGTCATGAGCACTCCTCGCCGATTGCATAATACGTACGAGTTCGGTCGGAGTTGCGATTCGAGAGACCGCAATCAAAGTACCGACTTTGTATGATACGAGAACCGGTGGAAACCTCAAGTAGAAGCAAACTTTTTTGAGAATCGGTACACTTCTGGCCAATGAAGAATTTCACGGCTCTCAAGGTGTTGACGGCGGCGGGTCTGCCGGCAATTTTGGCCGCGTTGTCAATCGGGGGATGTGCCGAAAAATCGCCAATCGACAGGAGCGAGGTCCGACGGGTCGTTCTGGTGGTCGTTGACACTTTGCGCGGCGATTACCTGGCCTGTGCCGGCGGACCGGTCGCCACGCCGAACCTCGATGCCCTGGCGGCCCGAGGTGTTCGTTTTTCTCAGGCCCGGACCCACATCCCGATCACGGGCCCCAGCCACTCCAGTCTCTTCACCGGGCTCTTGCCCTCCGAGCACGGGGTTCTCAACAATACCCAGGTATTGGCCGCCGGGTTCGAGACCCTGCCCGAACTGGCCCGGGCTCATGGAATGCGGACGGCAGCTTTCATCAGTCTGGGGGTCCTCAAGGACCGGTTTGGGCTGGACCAGGGCTTCGATTCGTACGATCAACGGTTTCGTTATTCCTGGGAGCGGAATGCAGGTGAGATTGGGGATGCAATCATCCCGTGGCTCGAGGCCGTCGGGGACCAAGAGTCTTTTCTGCTCTGGGCTCACTACTCGGACCCGCATGCCCCTTACGCAGCGCCCGGTAGATCCTACGCGAAGTGCCGGCTCCTGATCAATGGCGAGGAGGCCGCTGTATTCCAGGCGGATGGCAAGACCCTTTCGGTCCCGGCGACATTGATCGACGGCCGGTGTGCCGTGACCTTGGACTATGTCGACGATTGTGACATCAGGCCCAAGCACCTGGTCGTCGAGGGCCTGAGAACGGTGCCCCGGGCCTGCCGGATTGAAGGTGGGGCCGGTTTCAGACAAGCACGGCAGAAGGGCTTGACCTTTGTCGCCAAGCTGCCGGCCCAGATGGAGATCGTGGCGGAAAAACCGAGAATTGAGGATATCGAGATACGGTTCTCGGCGAAACACAAATTGACCCACGACGAGGCACGAAAAGAGTACGGATTCGAGGTGGAGTATGTCGATCGCGAGATCGGTCGATTGATGGCGGCCCTCGAGAGCCGGGGCTGGGTGGAGGACACCCTGATCATCTTCACCGCGGATCACGGCGAAGGCATCGGTGACCACAATCATATCGGCCACATCGATCAGCTGTACGACAGTTTGTTGTCTGTGCCCTTGATCATGGTGGCGCCGGGGATCCTGCCCGAAGGCCGTGTTGTCTCTCAATCGGTGTCCCTGGTCGATATCTTTCCCACAATTGCCGAGTTGGTCGGCTTTTCACCCCCCGACGGTATCCGAGGCAGGAGCCTCATTCCCTTGATGGAACCCGATGGAAC
>JAUXDC010000313.1 GCA_030618605.1 Holophagae bacterium
CACCAAGCTGATTAAAATACGGCAACATATCGGTCAGCCCGGCGGCATTGACACCTATCAACCGGCAATCCGGACCGACCCTGTCGTCGTCGTGCATTCTTTGCCGTCAGAGGACCCGATCGACGAACTGATCGAACCCTGATTTCTCGCCAACCCATACTCCCGCGCGCCTCTCATCGCCGAGGGGCGCGCGGCCTTCATCCTTCCGCCTCCCCGCTGCCCCTTTGACCTCTTTGACCTCTTTGACCCTTTGACTTTTTACTGACAGCCGGCAGCTCTCCAGCTACACTGCCTCCCATGAATATTTCTACCGAAACCCCACTTAAAGCCGCCGTCGTCGGCACCGGCCATCTGGGCCGTCACCACGTTCGGATCCTGTCCCAGCGCCCCGATATCAATTTTCTCGGCGCCTACGACACCAACGCCGAACAGCTGGCGGCAATTACCGCCGAACACGGCGTTGAGGCCCTACCCTCAATCGAGTCGGTTCAAGATGCCGATCTGGTCGTTGTCGCCACACCGACGATTGCCCACCGTGAGGTTGCCGGGGACCTGCTGGCGGCCGGATGCCACGTCATGGTCGAAAAACCGATCACCACCACCGTCGCCGAGGCCGAGGAGTTGATCGCACTGGCAGATGCCAACGACCGCGTACTCGCTGTCGGTCATGTCGAATTCCATAACCCTGCCGTCCAGGCAGCGTTGGATCTCGCCGGAGGCGTACGCTACATGGAGACACAGCGCCTCTCACCCTTCACGGCCCGATCGGTCGACGTCGACGTCATCCTCGATCTGATGATCCACGACCTCCAGATCACCCTGGCCGTCGCAGGCGAGGAACCGTCAGACATCCGCGCCGTCGGCGTCAACGTCCTGACCGACAAGGTCGACCTCTGCCACGCCTGGGTCGAATTCCCGTCGGGCCTCGTGGCCAACCTGACTGCCAGTCGGGTCTCGGCCGAGCGCATCCGCAAGCTGCGCCTCTTCGCCAACGAGGGCTACTTCTCCATCGACTACGCAGAGCAAACGGTTCAATCCGCCCGACTGGTCCGGAGCGAAACCGGCGCCGACATCGAACCACGCCTCGTCGAGGTTGAAAGCCAAGAACCACTGGGCGCCGAGATCGACGCCTTCGTCAGAGCCTGCCGGGGCCAGAAGTCCCCGCTGGTCGACGGCCGAACTGGAGCAGCGGCTCTTGCTGCGGCCATCAAGGTCCGGGAGTCTGTGGAGTCGCGGTAGGAAGGGAGCAGGATGCAGTCTTTTCTTTGACCCCTGCTCCCTGTTCCCTGTTCCCTGAGCCCTTCCCGCTATCATTTGTTGCCCGAGCAGGGTAAAGTCAAACAGAATCCATGACCTACTTCACCAGCACCGTCGATTCGCCGTGCGGCCCTCTGAGGTGTGTCATCGACGAAGCCGGCGCCGTGACCCACATCGAGTTCCTCGACTCTCTGGTCGGGCCGGGCATCGTCGGACGCTTGAAGGACACCGACAACGAGGTCCGGGAGGATGCCGGCCACACCGGTGAAATCGCAAGTGAACTCAAGGAGTATTTCGCCGGCGAACGCATGGAATTCGATGTAATCCTCGCGCCGGAGGGGACGGCGTTCCAACTTCAGGTCTGGAAAGAACTGAAACTGATTCCCTACTCAGAGACCCGAACCTACGGAGAAATCGCCAGCGCTCTCGGCCAGCCGGGCGCAACCCGCGCCGTCGGCGCCGCCAACGGGGCCAACCCGATTCCGATAGTCATCCCCTGCCACCGCGTCGTCGGCTCGGACGGCGCCCTGGTCGGCTTCGGAGGCGGTTTGAAGAACAAAGCCCTGCTCCTGGCGATGGAGCGACGTTATTGGCCCAACGATGACGACGATGAGCAGATGTTGTTGGATTTTGAGTAGGAAGCGAAGGACACGAGTGAACATTGTGGACATGGTGCCGGAGGCGGGAATCGAACCCGCACACCCATACGGATAAAGGATTTTAAGTCCTTGGCGTCTACCATTCCGCCACTCCGGCAACCGGCCACCATCATACCTGTCAGACCTCCGATTGGGGAAATTCCGGCAATAATGGTGAGTCCAGTATGATCGCAACGTGAATCGGAGACGTTCTTTCGTCGTTCCCTATGTGCTTTCCCTGATCGTGGTGATCACCCTGTTGGTCGTGTGGGTCGTATTTGCCATCCAGTGGGAGGGACGGCTGCACGAGTTTGCCGTTCGATTGGGTGTGACGAGCCCCCGGTCGCCCTGGGTCATCCTGGGGGTGGGTTGCGTACTGTTCGCCCTATTGATCGTATTCGGGACCCATCAGCTGGCACGATCGTTGGCGGAGTACCGCTACGCCCGAAAACAGGAGGAGTTCGTTTCCGGAATCACACACGAGATGAGGTCACCTCTGGCCGCCATCCGGCTGCATGCAGAAACCCTCGAGCAGGACGAGACCGACGAGCACCGGCGGCGCTCGGTGGACTATATTCTGCGTGAAGCGCAGCGCCTCGGCCGGCTGATCGACAATGTTCTCGAGAGTAGCCGTTTGGTGGCTCGAAAACAGATCTTCGAGCCATACGAGGTTGGAGTGGAACCTTTTTGCCGGCAGTTCTTCGCCGAAATCCGGCCCACGGTCGAACGGGGAAATTTGTCCTTTGTGACTGAAATCGAGACCGAGGCATCGATTCTCGCCTCAGACGAGGCCCTCAGACGAATCCTGACGAATTTGATCGAGAACGCGGTGCGCTACTCGGCCCCGGGAGGACGGGTCTGGTGCCGGGTTTTTGAACGCGGGACGCAGGTCGTATTCAGTATTACCGATGAGGGGATTGGAATTCCGAAATCCGAGTTGGGTCTGATCTTCGATCGGTTTTACCGTATCGGGCGTGACACCGACGCTGACCACGGCAGCGGACTCGGGCTGTTCATCGTCTCTCAGCTCGTCGAACAGATGCACGGGACCGTACGCGCCCTGTCGAGGGACTCGTCTCCAGGAACGATCTTCGAAGTTGAGGTGCCGGTGATGGAAGATGCGGCATGAACGACGCGGTTGTCAGGATCTTGTTGATTGAGGATGAAGAGGCGATCGCTGAGGGCTTGCTTCGCAACTTCAAGCGCAAGGGTTGGCAGGGGGAACTGGCCGTCGATGGCGAGGAGGCATTGGCCAGGGCGGCCTCAGACCGGTTTGACCTCATGGTGCTCGATGTGCGGCTTCCCAAGATCGACGGTTTTGAGGTCTGCCGTCGACTGCGCCATGGCGGTGATCTGACCCCGATTCTGATGCTGACGGCACGCGATCAACCCGATGACATGGTGTACGGCCTGCGATTGGGCGCCGATGACTACGTTTCCAAACCATTCGACCTTGCCGTGCTACTGGCACGAATAGAAGGGCTGTTGCGACGGGGTGGATGGGCAAAGAAATCGGCGGCAAATGGCGACTCTCCCAACGGCATCGATGACGGTATCTCGCGCACGGAATTCGGTGAGTTCTGGATCGATTTTGCGACCTGGCACGCCCTGACCTTGAAGGGCGTCGTCGAGCTCTCGGGCAAGGAGATCGCGGTCATGAGGCTGTTGCTGAATCGTCGAGGTCAGGTCGTCAGCAGGAGAGACCTGTTGGCCGAGGTGTGGGGCCTGCCCGACCATCCAAATACCCGTGTCGTCGACAATGTGATCCTGTCACTTCGAAAGGCGTTCGAGCACGATGCCCTCAAACCCCGCCACATCCACAACGTTCGTGGCGTAGGTTACCGCTTCGAAATCTAGCGCAGCTGGAACCAAGAGGAGACCGTCGGTCTGCCCGGTGTGATCAGCTTCGTCGCTTGGAAATGCCACGAAGAGCGGTACACTTGAGATCACACCGCTCGGCGGCAGACTGGGAGGTTCTGATGGTACAGAAGAAAGTCTTCATCCTTGGTGCGGTCCGCACCCCGATTGGGAGAATTGGTGGGGGACTGGCCTCCCTGCAGGCTGAAGAACTGGCCACCCAAGTGATCGGCGCTGTTCTCGAGCGGACCGGCATTCCGACTTCGTCGATCGATTACACCTGTATGGGTTGGGTGATGCAGGACCCCCGGTCTCCCAATGTCGCAAGAAACGCGGCCTTGCGAGCCGGCATCCCCTACACCTCACCGGCCACGACCTATCACGAAAATTGCGCCTCCGGAGGTGCCGCGGTTCACAGCATCGCCCGCAGGATTGCCCTGGGTGAGATAAGGGTGGGCATCGGGGGCGG
>JAUXDC010000307.1 GCA_030618605.1 Holophagae bacterium
AGCGACAGAGTGTATCACAAGGATTTCAAGATGTTGACGGCGACGTGTAAGTGATCAAACAAGAGATGTGATGAACGACGACAAGAAACCGGTCGATCTCGGCACCGACACCACCAGCAGAACCATGCCACACTGCCCGGACTTCGCACGGGCGGTGAGAGAAGCCAACGTGGACGAGTCCCTGTTCGGCCAGATAGTCGAGTGCTTCGCCGGCAGGCTCACCCGATTCGCCAAATACTACTGCAAGGACGACAGCCTGGGGGCGGACGCCTTCCAGGAGGCGATGCTCGCCACACTGGGTGGCCTCGATGGATATCGTGGCGACTCCCCTATCGAACCGTGGCTGCGGCGAATCGTGATGACATCGTGCTCGCGCCTGAGGAGAGGCAAGAAGAACGACCCGTCGGTGAACGTTTCTATGGATGAGCGGGACGGCGGCATGGCCTTCGCCGACTCCAGCCCGGACCAGGAGATCAGGCTCATCATGGCCCAGAGGCTGAGCATGGTGTACTCCGAGATCGAAGCCCTGGACGAGCCCAACCGCAGCCTCCTGAAGGCCCACGAGATCGAGGAAATCCCCATCGCCGACCTCGCCTGGAAGTTCGATATGACCGAGGAAGCTGTCAAGTCACGCCTCAAGAGATCTCGCTCCATCGTCCGAGATCGCCTCATCGCGCTCAACTGAAGCCTACAGTTGACACCATAATTTTCCACTACTCACTTATTGTTGCGAAAAATGTAATTTGAATATATGAAGGATAATTCGTTGACATCAACGAGATCGATTTTGGGGTAAACGCCCAAGTTGGGCGAGGCCAATAGTCGGCAAATGGCCGGCGATTAATTGACGGACGCAATGAAACGCGCCCACGGAGAAAAGAGAGAGAAATGAAGAAGCTATTCGTAGGAAACCTGTCCTGGAACACTGCCGATGCCGAGCTGTCTGATGCGTTCAGTCGTTTTGGAGAGATCACCGAAGCAAAGGTCATCACTGATCGAAACACGGGACGCTCCCGGGGTTTCGGGTTCATTACATTCGAAGATACGGAGGCCGCCGACAAGGCGATTTCCGAGATGAACGGAACCAGCCTCGACGGTCGTGAAATCACCGTCAACGAAGCGCAAGACAAGAGGCGTGACGACAATCGTGGCGGCGGCGGCGGCGGTCGCTGGTAGATTCCCCCCTTCAGCAGTAAACTTCACACAATACAATTCATTCAGGGCCGTTCCGGTCGTTGCACCAATTTGTCTGCAGGCCGGGATGGGGTTTTGAAATGAGGGACACCATGACAGCAATCAAAGTGGTTTCGGCCTATGATCGTTCACCCATCAAGACAATCGATCGCATAAGTGAATCCGCCGCGTTCGATATCCTCGAGGAGTGTCACGCGCTTCACCGGGATCGGTCTCGATGGTTGCCCGCCCATGAGCGCATAGCCATCCTCGAGCGCGCGGCGGCGATCATTGAATCCCGGTCCGGCGATCTCGCGCGGCAGGCCGCAATGGAGGGAGGGAAACCTCTTGCGGATTCGATCGTGGAGATCAATCGCGCCATCGAGGGCGTCAGGGTAGCCGTCAAGGAGATCTGGAAGCTCGGCGGGCATGAAATCCCCATGGGTGTCACGTCGACTTCAGTCAATCGGACGGCCAATACCTATCGGGATCCTCGGGGTGTCGTGTTCGCCATCAGCGCGTTCAACCATCCGTTCAACCTCATCATTCACCAGGTGGTGACCGCGGTCGCCGCCGGTTGCCCGGTGATGGTCAAGCCCGCGTCGACGACGCCGATGTCATGTCAGAATGTAGTGGATATCCTGCACGAGGCAGGCCTGCCGGCCGAGTGGTGCACGATGATGCTCTGTGAAAACCGGGTGGCCGAAAAAATCGTTTCCGATCCCCGGGTCTCTTTTTTGACCTTCATCGGTTCGGGAAAAGTGGGCTGGCACCTGCGATCCAGGCTGGCGCACGGCGCCTCGTGCTCCCTGGAGCACGGCGGGGTGGCGCCGGTCATCGTGGAGCGAACCGCCGACATCGATGACGCCATTCCCCTGCTGGTAAAAGGCGGTTTCTACCACGCGGGACAGGTCTGTGTCTCCGTACAGCGGATATTCGTCGATGAGAGCATCGCGCACGAGTTCAACACCAAATTCGTCGAGCAGGCCGGGAAGCTGAAGGTGGGGGATCCCCTGGACGAATCGACCGAAGTGGGACCCCTAATAGCGCCACAAGAGGTGGACCGGGTGCACGAGTGGGTAGAAGAAGCCGTCGCGCGAGGCGGCAAACTCCTGTGCGGGGGCAAGAAGATCTCGGAAACCTGCTACGAACCCACGGTGGTGCTGGATCCTCCGGACGACGTGCGGTTGTCCCGGGAGGAGGTCTTCGGACCCGTGGTGGCCATCTATCGCTACTCGAACAGGGACGACGCCATCCGCAGGGCAAACGATCCGGACGTGTTCTTTCAGGCATCGGTTTTTACCCGTGACCTCGAGTTCGCCCTCGACGCCTCCCGCAGGCTGGACGGGATGGCGGTCATGGTCAACGATCACACGGCTTTTCGGGTGGACTGGATGCCCTTCGGCGGGCACCGTCAATCGGGCCTGGGGCTCGGCGGCATCGGCCACTCCATGCGGGATATGACCCTGGAAAGGATGGTCGTTTTCAGGTCGCCCGTATTGTGAGACCATTGATCATCAACAAATGGAGGTTGGGTACGATGATCAATATCAAGAATCTTCTACTGGTTCTGGTGCTGGCCGTGGCAATCGAGAGTTGCTCGGACGGCTCGTCGAGCAGTGACGGTGGGACCGACACTGATACCGGCCCGGTGGAATGCAATCTGGGAGAGTTCAGCGGCGATTTTGAGATCGGCGAACAATCTGATCTTGCAACCATCGCAGGATACACATCGATCTCGGGTGATTTGGGAATCGACTGCCCCCTGTGCACCGACCTGAGCGATTTGATTTGCCTCACCTCGGTGGGTGTGAACTTGCACATCGACAATAACGACGCCCTGACCAACCTGGACGGCCTGAGCGCTCTCACCTCCGTGGGTGAGGACATGTTGCTCGAAAATAACGACGCCCTCACGAACCTGGACGGCCTGAGCGCTCTCACCTCCGTGGGTGAGGATATGTTGCTCGAAAATAACGACGCCTTGACGAATCTGGACGGCCTGAGCGCTCTCACTTCAGTGGGGGAGGATATGCGAATCTGGAGCAACCCCGCCCTGGCGAACCTGGACTGCTTGTGCGCCCTCACCTCGGTGGGCGGGACCCTGAACATTTACAATAACAACGCCCTGACCAACCTGGGCGGGCTAAGCGCTCTCACCTCGACGGGTGAGCACTTTTTTATTGAAGACAACAACGCCCTCACAAACCTGGATGGCCTGAGCGCCCTCACCTCGGTGGGAGAGTACTTGTACATACTGGAGAACGCCACCCTTGCGAACCTGGACGGCCTCAGTGCCCTTACCTCGGTGGGTGGGGAATTAAAAATCTACGAAAGCGATGCCCTGACCAACCTGGACGGTCTGAGCGCCCTCACCTCGGTGGGAGACTTGCTACTTCACTGGAACGAAGCCCTGACAAACCTGAACGGGCTGAGTGGGGTAACCTCGGTGGAGGGGGGCTTGTGGATTGAAGGCAACCCCGCTCTCGCCAACCTGAGCGGTCTGAGCGGGATCACCGGCTCTATTGGTGGGGACTTGTGGATCATTGACAACAACGCCCTGACCGACCTGAACGGGCCGAGTGGGCTCACTTCGGTGAGTGGGGACTTGTGGATCTCAAACAACGACGCCATCACAAACCTAGACGGCCTCAGCGGGATCACGGGCCCGGTGGGTGAGGACTTGACGATCGGCGACAACGACGCCCTCGCAAACGTGGATGGTCTGAGCGGGTTAACCTCGGTGGGGGAGGACTTGTGGATCCGTGACAACTACGCCCTCACCAACCTGGACGGCCTGAGCGGGTTAACCTCGGTGGGGGATGAGTTCTTGATCGACGACAACGACACTCTTCCCGACTGCGAGGTGTGTGAGGTGCTGGACCAGATCACCAGCGGACCCGTTTCGATAGATGTACACAGCAACCTCGACGACTCTTGCACGCCGGTACCGGCGAACTGTCCCTGAAAAAACCTTAGTCCAAGATCCAAACTCCAAGATCCAAGATCGGGCCATCCTGCAAAGCTCGGCAGCAGCCGAGCGACGCAGGACAAACCAAAGACCAAATTCCAACTCCAAAGATCCTGCGTAGGGCCGCCGAAG
>JAUXDC010000334.1 GCA_030618605.1 Holophagae bacterium
ACGACCCCGTCGAGATTAATGACTGTGGTTTCAGGCGCTGCCCATGCCGCAAGGACCCCCGCATTGAATGCGCCGACATGGACCCCGGGATCAGCGTATTTTTGTGCCAATTCACCGGCGGCGATGATGGCTGAAGCCTGAAGATTCCGCGGGAAGAGGACGGCCTCAATGTTGCAGACCACGAGCCAAACTGTGATTGCTACCGTGACGGCGAGAACTCTTCTGTTGGGTAGGTGGGAGGCAAGGTCGATCACGAAGGAGGCCACCAGAAGGGTCATGACCAGCAGGGGCCCGATCACATACCAGGAACGCATCGACCTCAATACCAGTGGATAGACAAATAAGAGGCAGCCTGAAGCCGCGATGATTGGCCAAAGTCCTACTGCAAGGCGCATCGTTCGAGGGAACACCGACCAGCGGCGATCGCGAGAACGGCTGACAATTACGAAAACCGCCAGAAGGAGAGGAACCAGGATCAAAGAGAGACGGGAGACCCTGCCCCCAGTGGTGAACAAGTAGCGTGGACCCTGCGTGGCCACCGTCAAGAAGTTCCAGTTCTGCAGGAACTCGGGATCGATACGCTGGATCTCGCTCAGTCGCTCTGCATGGAGTGCCTTTGCAACCCCGGAATCTGGTAATGGGCTCCCGGTAATCCACCAGCAGACTCCCGGCCACGTGCCGGCTACGAGGAGAAGCGTGGCGCCCGAAACCGCCATTCGACGCAGCGGTCTCATGGAAACGCCGCCCGGCCGGAAGAAAAGGAGAATCACCGCCGGCAAGAGGAAATCAACCCGTACGAGACAGCCCAGGCCGAACACGGCCCCAAGAATCATCGCTGACCGGATGCCCTTTCCATCTGTCTTCCAGACACCAAGGGCGATCACCCAAGCCAGCGCATACAAGGCGCCTTCGGTTCCCTCGAAGGTCACACCGAGGATCCGGGGGTGGGCGACCCATATGACCGAGGCCAACCAACCCACAACCCAGTCACCATGAAACAAACGCCGACTCAACCACGGTAAAAGCGTGGCGGTGACCAATGTTAGAACCGTTACCATCCAGTGAACGACGCTGAGAGCCAGGGGGCCGTCACCCGCGAACCATCGACCAAACGGCACAAGCAATAGCAACCACAGTGGCTGTACGCCGGTGGTTGAATGGATGCCGTCGAAAGTCAGACCACCCCCAGCCGCAAGGTGGCTCGCAATCCCGGTGAAGTAGAAA
Source organism: Holophagae bacterium (assembly GCA_030618605.1). GTDB lineage: Bacteria > Acidobacteriota > Thermoanaerobaculia > Thermoanaerobaculales > Sulfomarinibacteraceae > DAOWGJ01. The sequence continues at coordinate 1,225 of JAUXDC010000334.1, forward strand.
AGGTCGTCCGAACCCCAATGGCTGAGGATCGTCTCGGTATCGGCCAGAAGAATCGGGAGTCTGACCCCGAGACCAAATGCAAGAACCACAAACAGGAGCCCCCACCTCTTCACGGGGGCCAATGGACATGGTGATCCCGGCGAACTGGGTTTGTGGGCGTCGTCTTGAGGAAATTCAGTTCTCACCAGCCTCCCCGACATTTCAGTCCACCCTCCTCTACTGGGTCCCATTCTCCGCATCATAAGCGTACCCGCAGGTTATTAACACGCTCCTCACCCTCTCAATCACCGTACTCCGTCACCGGTTCGGCCACCGTGGTGATGCCCATCTCACCCAGCTTGCGTTCCGAGGCCGGACCAACGCCGTGGATGCGCCGGACCGGAAGTGGTGCGAGAAAGTCGGCCACCTGCTGGGGTCTCACCACGGTCAGGCCGTCGGGCTTGTTCTGATCAGAGGCGCTCTTGGCCACCAGCTTGTTGGGCGCCACCAAGAGGGCCATTCTGAAAAGGGTGACTGCTGATGGAGTCATGGAAGATCCAACGCAAAACGAATGGCCCGCCCGACGGCGGCCATTCGTTCCCGAGGCAACGAGGTGATTAGCGCGCCGATCCGGGCTTTCGAAACGGTTTGCAGATGATCACAGTTGACGGCGCAATCCCGGTGCATGCCATCATCCTTCGAGAGGAAAACCTCGGAAGGAATATCGCGGACTGTGCTCGTAACGGGGGCGATGGTGGCTTCGCCGAGGTACTGCAGCACAGAATTTCGAGTCAGGATGAGAACTGGGCGCCTTTTGTCCGGTTGGGCAAATCGATACCAGCGGATCTCACCCCGCTTCATGACTCATCACTCCACGCCTGTTCTTCTCCCCAGACGGAGAACTCTTCCGCAGCGACCGGATACCGCTCGTACCCCCGCCGATGCTGACGCTCCTGCTGTTCGACAGCGTACCGTTGAAGAGCTTCCCGAAGCGCCCTTCGCGTGAATGCGGAACGGCTTGAGCGGAGTTGCTTCACAACTCTGTCGACCTCGTTGACCAACTCGTCATCAAGGGTCATTTGAACGGTCCTCAAACATCACCTCCAATGTGGATTTCTATAGCTATGATAATCCACATAGAAATCCCAGTCAAGGCTCCATCGCGATGGCCGGCAACCGCCCCTGATCCCCAACCCCGGCCTTCGGGAGCGCCTGGCAGCGCCCCCGCTCGGTCGTTTTCCGGGAGTCAAATTCAAACGCTCTCGCCGAGGGAGCCCTTTTTGTGGCTATTTCATGTCTTCATGGCGTTGTCTTCGGCTCTCACTCGCGCCTGAGCCCACACCGCTCCACCACCTCTGCCCAGGCCCGCTTGAGTTCACTCTCCAGTTGTTCGAGGCCACCGCTATTGTCAACGACGACGTTGGCCAGAGCGATTTTCTTGTCAATCGCCGCCTGGGCGCCGAGAAGGGCTCGTGCTCGGAGTTCACTGACTCCGCGGGCCAGAGCACGCTCGAGCTGCTGCTCACGCGTACACTTGACGACCATCAACAGATCGTAGGTCTTCCACGAGCCTGTTTCGACCAGGAGGGCGGCTTCAACGACGGCAATAGGCTGCTCGATGGCGCCCAACCATCGGCCGATCTCGTCACGGACCACAGGGTGGATCGCCCGATTGAGGCTTTCGAGGGCCTCGGCATCACCCAGAACCCTGGCCGCAAGAGCCTTGCGATCGACTGACTGGTCGGGCTTGAGCACTCCGTCCCCGAAGATATCCGCCACCAGGGCAACCCCCTCCCCCCCCGCGTCATAGAGTCCGTGCACGATCGCATCGGCATCAAGGACGGGCACACCGCGCTTCCGGAGCAGATCAGCAACGGTGGACTTGCCGGAAGCCAAACCACCGGTCAAGCCAACGGAACAGATTCGATCAGTCATGGATACCTCGTCCAAATTCTCGCTCCAGAATATAGCTCCAGCAGTTCATCTGCCTTCCCTTTTTGTGCCTCTTCGTGCCTCTTTGTGACTGTTCTCTTTGTACTTCCTTTGCGCTCTTCGCGTCTTGGCGGTTCAATTATCTCCCTGTTCCCCCCGTCGCAGCCGGGCTGCTCGCACGGTATTGGCCATCAACATGGCGATGGTCAGAGGCCCGACGCCACCGGGAACAGGAGTGATTTGGCCGGCCTTGGGCGCGACGGCTTCAAAATCGACATCACCCGAGAGCACGGCGCCCCGCTTTTCAAAGGCGGCCATCTTCTTCTGATTGCCGGAGTACAGCCGTTCGGCCGTCGCCCTGTCCGTGATGCGGTGCATGCCGACGTCGATGACGGTGGCGCCCTCTCGGACATGATCGGCGCCGATCAGGCCGAGTACACCTACGGCGGCGATCAAGAGGTCGGCTTCACGGGTGACGGCCGCGAGATTCCGGGTTCTGGAATGGCAAATGGTAACGGTCGCGTGGGCGTGGAGAAGGAGCATGGCCATCGGCTTGCCGACAATGTCCGATCGACCGACGACAACGGCCCTCGTGCCCTGGATCTCGATATTCTCTCGCCTGAGCATCTCCATTACCCCGGCTGGAGTACAGGGGACGAGTCGCGGCCGGCCTTGCTGCAGCAAAGCGACATTTGAGGTGTGAAAAC
>JAUXDC010000388.1 GCA_030618605.1 Holophagae bacterium
GGATCAGGGGTTGGGGTCGGCTGCGGACCCTGCTCGCCCGAAGGATCAGGAGTTGGGGTCGGCTGCTGCTGGTCCTGCTCCTCTTGCTCCTCTTGCTCGTCCTTTTGGTCCTCGTTCTCGTCCTGGTCTTCCTGCTCCTGCTCCTGTTGTTCCTGCTGCATCTTGAGGGCCAACTCGAAGTTCCGCTTGACCTCCGGGTTGGCGCCGTCGGCCAATAATGCCCGACGCAAGAACTCGACGGCCATCTCTGCCTGTTCGCCGGTCAAGGCCGCAGTCCCGGCGTTGTAGGACGATCCGGCCACACCGCCTTCTTCCGCTTGAGCCAATAATGCGATCGCAGGTTCCGCTGCTCCCAGTGCTGCCAGGCCCGTTCCCAGATCATAGATCCTCTCGGGGTTTTCGGGGTCCAACTGGGCGGCTCCGTCGAAGTTCTTGACGGCTTTCTCGGCGTCTCCGCCCTCCCACCCGGACACTCCCGCCCGTGCCAGACGCCGGCTGCCACCGGGAATCCACCGTTGCCACCAGGAGACCGGATCCGGCTGCTGCGCCTGCCCGGCGGATTCGCCCTGCACGGGGACCTGGGCGCCGGGACCGATCGGTGGAGAACTTTGCTGGGCCTCAACCGGAGTGACACCGAGCGCCAGGAGAAGAAGAGCAACAGCAGCCCGTCTCCGCCAAGGTGACAGGAGAAAACTACCGATCACCATCAGGGCCGCCGCGATCAGGAACACCGGGAACCGCTCGATCCGGCGAGGTTTCTGTTCGGTCTGAACTTCACGTGTCCTCAGGCCTTCGACGGCAGCAATCAGCTCCTTCTCGGTTTGGGCGCCATTGGCCACCAAAACCTCACCACCAACCTTCTCGGCCATCTTTTCGAAGGTAGCCGTTTCGGCCCGGGTTACCACCGGTTGGCCCTCCTTGTTTTTTTTGTAGTGCACGGCGCCCGAAGCATCGAAGGCTGGAATTGGACCACCTCGTTCGGTCCCGACGACAACTCCGAGTAACCCGGCCCCGGCCTCCTCGAGCACCGAAGCCGCCGCATCGATTCTGCCTTGGAGATTTTCTCCATCGCTGAAGAGAACGACTACTCGACCCTCGCCCTCAGCGGGCAACAGACGAACCGCAGCTCCGACCGCCGCCTCGAGGTTTGACCCCGGCTTGCCGACCATGCCGGGATGGACCCCGTCCAGGAACGATGCCACTGCCTCGAGGTCGGTTGTCAGAGGGATCAGCGAGTAGGCCTCTCCCGCAAAAACCACAACACCGATTCGATTGCCCCCGAGGCCCGGCAGAGCCCGGCGGATGATCTCAAGTGAACGGGCCAAACGGTTGGGTTGAACGTCCGGACACTGCATGGAGTCAGACACATCGACGGCCAGAACCAGGTCTCTGGTTCTGATGGAGACCTCCTCCGGCATGGTCCCCCATTGTGGTCGGGCCAGAGCCAGAACGATCAAGGCGGCCGCGGCACACCACAGAATCATCCGCCACACACCGGTTGCCGGCGCCCCTCCGATCAGTCGATCCCACACCGCAGGTGACGCCAATTTCCGTTGGCGTACCAGACGACTGCGGTGCCGTACAAGAACCAAAAAAACAATGCCGGCGACCGCAAAGAGCAACCACAACCTTTCGGGCTGGGCGAAGATCACCATGGAGTCCTCCCCGCAAGGCTTTCAACGCCGGCCGCCACCAGCAACGCCAGGAAAGCAGCCATCGCCCACGGTTCAAACCGCTCTCGATAGCGCTCGAGCCGGGTCGAGGTGAATTCAGTGGTTTCCAGGGCATCGATCTCCGAAAAGACCTCCTTCAGGGCCTTGGCATCTCTGGCGTGGAAGGAGCTGCCTCCGGTTCGACGAGCAATCTCGGCCAGCAGCTCGGGGTTGGTCTCGACCACAACCTGCCGAATCTGCTCCATCACACGGCCGGTCCTCGGATCCCTGACCCGAACCGGCAGCGGCACCTCTCCACCCCGGCCAACGAGGACCGTATGAACGACAATTTCCTCTTCGACGGCCAGATCGCTCGCGGTCAGGGGATCCAGCTGCCCTGAGTTGTTGGACCCGTCGGTCACCAAAATAACGACTTTGGACTCGGCCTGGGATGATCGCAATCGGCTGACCGCCGTGCCCAGGCCCATCCCGATCGCCGTACCGTCAGGCAAAACGCCCATCTCGACATCCTCGAGCATTCGGCCGGCAACCTCGTGATCCAGGGTCAAGGGACACAGGGTCACGGCAGCCCCGGCAAAAACCACCAGGGAGATCCGGTCGTGGGGCCTCCCCTCAAGGAACCCTCCGATAACATCCTTGGCGACCCCAAGACGGTCTGTCGGCTTGAAATCGAGCGCAGCCATCGATCCGGATACATCCAAAACGACGGCCAGATCCACTCCCTCGGCCGTTTCGATGCTCCGGGACAGGACCTCTTGGGGCCGTGCCAGGCTGACCGCCAGGGGCACGATGGCCGCCGCCGCCATCAACCCGGCCGCCGTGGTCGCCATTGCCGCCCAGACAAATCGTCGCCCCCTGCCGGAACGTGCACGATCAACAATGGGAAAGGGATATCGCAGCCATCGCCGACGCATGATCCACACGCCGGCAAAAATCACGGCCGCCACCGCAAGGAACAACCATTCCGGTGAGGCGATGCGCATCACTGCTCCCCCTCGTCACCGATCTCATCCGGC
>JAUXDC010000131.1 GCA_030618605.1 Holophagae bacterium
CCAGCTTCCTGGCTTCCCAGCTTCCTAGCGTGTATATTCCCCACCCCAGTCCCCTCGCGGGGCATACACCAGGAGGAAATATGAGCGAACGCACGTTTACGATCATCAAGCCCGATTCCGTCGAAAAGGGCAATACCGGAAAAATCATCGCCCATCTCGAAGGTGAAGGATTCACAATCATCGCCGGCCGGATGACCCACCTCAGCCTGACCCAGGCCCAGGGCTTCTACGCCGTTCACAAGGAACGCCCCTTCTACAACAACCTTGTGGCGTACATGACGTCCGGACCGGTATGGGTAATGGCCCTCGAACGAGACCAGGCCGTCCCCACGTTGCGCAAAGTGATGGGCGCCACCAACCCCGGCGACGCCGACGAGGGTACCGTTCGAAAACTCTACGGAGAGAGCATCGAACGCAACGCAATTCACGGTTCGGATTCCCCAGAGAACGCCGCAATCGAAATCGGCTTCTTCTTTCCGGCTGCCGACCTGGCGTAAACTGCCCAGCAAAGCCAGTGGCTTTTAGCTATTAGCGGTTAGCTCAGAGTGGCATACAATCCGTTTGAGCCTGGAAGACAAGACTGAGTTCCACATCGTGAGGGAACGGTCACACCGGCTTTTGCTAAAAGCTAATTGCTAACTGCTAACAGCTTTCATACCATCTTGCGTGGAATCTCGGAGGCATAGACATCCATGAGAGTCAGCTGGAACCGATACTTCATGAACCTGGCGGTGCAGGCCGCCACGCGCTCGACATGTCCGAGGAAGCATGTCGGGGCGGTGATCGTTCGCGAAAAATCCATCCTCTCCACCGGCTACAACGGATCAATTCGCGGCGCGGACCACTGCACCGATATCGGATGCCTGATGGAGGGCGGCCACTGCATTCGTACCGTACACGCCGAAGCCAACGCATTGGTTCAGGCTGCCAGCCATGGAGTCCGACTGGAAGGCGCAGAGATCTACGTCACGGCATCCCCCTGCTTCGACTGCTTCAAGTTGATTGCAAATGCCGGTATCCGAACGATTTACTACGGAGAGTTCTATCGTGACGAGCGAGTCCTCGCCTTTGCAGAAGAGTTGGGGATCACCATGAAGCACCTGGGAATCGAGGACGAGGCGCCGGCGTGACGATCGACATCGACGTCAACAGCGTCACCGTCCCGCTCAACTGGAGCCAGATATTCACTGGCGACGGGCCGGTGCACGTTGAGATCGGATCAGGCAAGGGCCGCTTTTTGCTCAAATTGGCGGCCGAGCGCCCGGAGATCTCCCTCTTGGCCGTCGAACGCGCCGGCAAATACCACCGATTGGTTTGCGACAAGGCCGGCCGACGAGGTCTGAAAAACGTTCGCCTGCTCCGAACTACTGCTGAAGACCTGCTGTTCAGGCTTCTTCCACCGCTTTCGGTCAACGCCCTCTATGTCCTGTTCCCTGACCCCTGGCCCAAGAAAAGACACCACAAGCGCCGTCTCTTTTCACCAGACGTCACCGAGGCAATGGTCCGATGCCTCAAGCCTGGGGCGCCACTGTTGGTCAAAAGCGACCATCCACCCTACGCCGAAGTCATCGAAGCCGTACTGAACCAAACCCCGGGTCTGAAGCCCACCGACCCTGAGGGGGCTTTTCTGGATCTGCCCTTGACCGGATTTGAATCAAAATACGTCTTGGAGGGCAGAAAAATTCACGCCTTTTCGATGGTGAAGATTTGATACTTGATATTCGATACTCGATACTCGGGTCCACCCCTCAGCCGTCTTGCCAGGATTGAAGGGACACTCAGCCACGAGGAGTTCCTTCGCGCCTTCGGCGAGAACTGCAGATCCTTATCGACGCTATTGGAAGAACGAAGTCCAGTATCGAGTATCCAGTATCAAGTATCTATTCCCGCAGCTCTCCAGACACCACTTCACCATCCGACAGCGTCACCGACCACCGAACCGTTACCTTTGAGCGGCTGGAGGGCAGTCTGATCACACCTGTGGTCAACGACTCCTCCGCGCCCACCAGTGTCTCGGTAAAGCGCGCGGCGTTGACGCCTGAACTGAGGCCCGGCTTCCACTGGTCCCCGATCCTCTTGCCCAACTCGATCCGGTCGAATTCCCCGGCATCATCCGCCCCGAGGTAGCCGGGCTCCAAGGAGACCTCCACCCAATTTCCGTGGCCTGAGACCGCCGAAGCAAAGGGGCTCAGATTGACGACCGAAATTCGAAGAGACCGCCCCTGACGGCGAAGACTGACATCAAGGTCTGGCGCCGGGCCTTGTCCCTCCAAATATGCCGTCAGAGCCCGGCTGTCTATCCCCAATGTCCCATCTGCAGGGGGCAAGGTCACCAGATCCCAGCCCACCACCTCGGGCATGAACACAGAGTTAATCTCCCGAAGAGCTGAGTTCAGACGAACGGCATCCATCCACTGCACCTCAAACCTATCCCCCGCCGCCCATTTTCGCCCGCTCCACTCCATTGGTTTCCGAAAAATGAAGGCACGATCCAGTTTCGAGGCCGTGCTGACCTCGACCCGGCCCCCATTGCAAAGCCGATCGAGGTCCTCTCCCCAATGCGCCAGCTCCGGGTCGGTCCTGGGCGTCAGGACGATGCCGGCTCTGACCCCGACACCCGTGCCCGCAAGGGATGCAAGTCTATCGACCAATGGCTCATTCCCCGCATCACCGACACCCCGTAGACCAACGCCGCCGGGCCCAAACAGGGGAACGATGATGGTTCCCGCGGCTTTGGCCAACTCCAGGCCAAGGTCGGTTCGAATCTGGCTGACTGTGAGAATCGGCACAACCGGCAAGCCGCTTTCCTGATCGAGGGCCCTAACAAAGCCAGATATTCCGGGCGAGAGTCTCGGTATATCGACGACGATTTCGGCAGTCGTTGGACCGACGACAGGCGCCAGTCCGAGCCAGAGGGCCGAAGCTGCTTCCTGCTTGAGTTCGACAGACCCGGATTCAATACGCAATGCTGCCGAGCCCCGAATCTCGCCGGCGATCGAGGGGGCCGGATCAACTTTGATGACCGGCGATCCCGTCGTCAAGTCGATCAACCCCCGGCGAACGACCAACACATCGACACCGGCCCTCTTGAGCCTGGCCGCAACGTCCTCATCGACGGCCCCGGCCACCCAGACGGCAGTCTTGCGCAACAGCGGCGCCGGCTGCTCGACAGAAACCTCCTGCCCACCCCCACATCCGATCGCCAGAACCAGAATCCATCCGAATAGACGCGCCTTCATCGGGACATTCTAACCCGGCGGCGACGAAGCGGTACCAATTGGAGACGCATTATCCCGAGCCCGTTTTCGTTATCGTTCCCGAATTTATTCTCCGTCTTGGCACACATCTCTGGGAAATCGCATCCGAACCACCAGTCCCTTCGGGCCGTTGACCGCATCAACGACGCCGTGCGCCCGGTTCACTACCTGGCGAACCAGGGCGAGGCCCAACCCGGTCCCGGACCCGGTCGCCGAAAAGTGCGGCGCAAAGAGGTCCTCGGCCCGTTCACCCTCAACGCCTCCCCCGTCATCTTCAACCTCAAGAACACATTCCAATCCCTCGACCCGGGTCCGAACGATGATTTCACCCGAATGATGGTCGATCACAGTCATTGAATTCAGTAAAACGGTGTCAACCGCTCTGCGAACCCACCGGGCATCAGCGATGACGCTGCATCGCCCCGGATCCTCGATTTCCAACCTCAGTTTGCCGCCTCGACGATGTAATACATCCAGATGACCAACGGCCTCTTTCGCAACCTCGCCGAGATCAACTGGCTCGGGTTCCCATGCTTCGAGGGCCACCAGGTTGGAAAAGGCATTGGCGGTCTCCTGGAGCCGACCCGTCTGGACCAGAATCTCGGTCGCGGCCTGATCTACGAGACTACCGAGGTCCTCCCTTTCTCGACGACGGCATTCCTGGAGTTCCTGAACCCACAATCGGATCGGCGTCAACGGATTCTTGACCTCGTGAGCCACGATCCGAGCCATGTGGGTCAGTTGTTCCAGACGATCGGCCCGAACCACCTCGGTAACATCTTCGATCACGATCAACCGGCCTTGCTTTCCACCGGGAAGCGGCACATCGGCCAAGCCGACTCTCCAACTAAGATCCCTGCCGGGATCCGGTCTGACGATTTCGAGGACCGAAGTGTTGTCCAGCCTTTCCAGGTTGCTTCGATCCGCAATCGCATCCGGGTGCTCTCGAAGAACCACTTCCCCACTGGGGTTGGCAAAGAGAGTGTGACCGTCTTGGTCGAGAACCAGGACCGCCGGCTCCAGGTTGGCCAGTGTTATCCGCAGCATTTCTTCCTGGTCCTTGAGGGATGCTTCGCGTTCCTGCACCGCATGCGCCATCGTTTCAACGGCTTCGAGCACCTCGGCAAGATCACGCTCCCGAGGCCGCTCGACGACCCCAAGAGGCTCACCATCCAACAATCGCCTGGAAACACCAACCAGATCCCTCAGCGAATGACTGAGTCTCCTTTCGATCCGTCCAGCCAGCGCCAGGGCCAACAGTGCCGCCACGACCGCGCCCCCGAAGAGCCAGTCGACAGCCCGAGGAAGATCCCTGTCGCCGTATGGCCCTTCCTTGAACAACTGGAGCAGCAATCTCTGTCGGTTGAGCGTCACAGCCCCCCCGACGACCATTTCATGGCCCCACCGCCGGACGACAACATCATCCCTGCCCAGAAGGAAAACAGGAAAGACATCAACCATCGGCAGCCCAGGCAGCCGTCCAAGGTCCATGAGATCGGGTCTGGAGGCCGCGACTTCATCGACGCCGTCGAACAGAACGACTTCTCCACCCCAGCCCAGTGCCAACCACCTGGCAAAGTCGTCATTAATGTCAAAATCGCCGCCCAGATGCTCTGCCGTGTAGCGTACCGTCCGAAAGGCATCAAGACCCAACGCACGCTCCGTCTCCGTCTCCTGCCCCACAATCCTGAACTGCAACACCAGTGCCAATGCGGCCAGAGGCACGATGACAGCCCCGGCCACCAACAGCCGCAAGCGGCCTCCGAAGGTCGCCGTGCCCTCGTGCAACAGGCCCGGAGGCCTTATCACCGCCATCGCCGCCAGAACCCACAGCGCCGCCAGCAGCCCCCTGACGACCCACGTGGTGACGGAGGGCACATGGGCAACCCTGGCTACCAGCCAGGCCCGTTCCCGGACGATCCTGGCCGGAAGACGAATCCCGCCGATCTCCAGCCACGTCCATCCTCCCCTTTGGTGGTACAGCGCCCCCGCCCGCGCCGGTCCCAAAGGCGAAACATCTGGGTGAAGTGAGGCAGCTACGGCGCCGGACCGGCTCATGACCACCGACCACATCGGTGACTGCCGCGACGAGTCCAGCCCGCCCCGCGTCGGCCAATCCTCCAGGAGAGACCACGGTTCTTCCGCCGTCCTGAGCTCAATATGACCATCGATCTCCGGCAAGGCTGTCCACTCTCGAGTCACCCTCACCCGATCACCGGCAGGAGCGAGGTCACCCCAGACGGAAACCACATTCCCCGCAGGCCCAAATACCAGGACTTCCGCCCCCCGAGCCACACCGTCAAGGCCCCATTCTTGAGCCAGGACCGAAGCCAGGTCCCTGAGTGAGACTCCGGCATTCCCATCACCCACCAGGTCCCGAAGATCAAGAGCGCCTGAGTCCGGCACATTGAATACCGGAGACGTCGGCCACCTGAAAAGCTCTACCGCAGGCCGCACCACCGAGACGACCACCGCCATCCCAGCAATCAGAAATGCCGCCGCCAACCGACGTTCCAACCCCCAACGGGAACCCGGCCATGCTGCGAGCACCCAGGCAGATGCCACAAGCCACACGACGCCCGCCCCCGGCTCGAGAAGGTGCACCGGAAGCCAGTCCGAGGCCCAAACATTGGATCCAAGTGCACATGCCACCATCGTGGCGCCAAGCGTTAAGCCGACGACAAACCGGCCGGCCCGCGGCTTCAGCGAAGAAGCCCATCGACCGATAGCCGCCCCTCCCAAACACACCAGCAACCCAAATGCAGCAAGCGAGCCGGTCCCCACAACCGCCACAAAACCCCCGAGCGCACAGGGCAGAGCCATGGCGGGAAAAAACACCAGGCTGATCAACCCCAGACACACCCATCCGAATCCAGTGGAAAACGGCTGCCAACGAATCTCCTCACCGACCCAGGTCACAGGCAACTCTATCCCCGGAGCGACACGGGACTGTACGACGACTTCATTAGGGTCCCAGAAGGTAAAACGTACCTTCCATCCCGGAGGCGCAGTCAGACCAAATGCACGCCGCGACTCAAGACTGCTGCGTTCGGCAACGATCACCGAACCCGCCAGGCGCCCTTCCTGCAGGAGGGGCTCGCGCAACGCCAACGTGACGGTCCCGGCGGTTCGGATCAGTTCCCATCGGCGGGGTCCAAGGGGCCTGAGGCCATCGGGGAAGCGGTAAGGCCGGCCACCCCATGCCACAAGCCGGCCTCGCTCATCCGCCAGGTAGATCGTCAAAGCAGGCTTGCCGACCACGACGCGGGATAGGAGATCAAACGGCTGAGACGGATCCAGAGTCGCACCAGTGCCCATGACCAGATCGCCAATCCGAGGATCCTCCGCGACCGAGTGGGCAAGATTCAGCATCGAACGACACCGATGCTCAAACTGGACCGAAACTTCCTCGTATGTCGGCGGCCCGGGCGCCGGGACCAACAAACCGATCCACGCCGGAATGACTGCCAGCCACGGCCACCAGGCTTTCCCGCGCGGCGCCGCCACCATCAACGCTACCAGGCCGATGATCACCGCCACCCAACTCGGGAGGTCATTCCCGGGCCACGGCGTCGCAGCGGCCAACGCAACCATAGCACCAAGAAAGGCAGCCGCAGGGGTCCCTCGAGAAGGAAACTTCATTTGATGAGTATAGAAGGGTGGAACGTCCAACGCTCAATCTCGAACTTCCCGCTCAAACGCGCTCGTATTGGAATATTGTTGAGATTGAGCATGTTTCCCAGATCCTCTGAACCAGAGCGGCGAAAGGTCACAGAAATGCAGATACTGACAGTTCTCAGCGCGATCGAAAATATCGAGTCCTCGGTCGCCAAACTCTACGAATGGTTCAGTGAATGCTTCACCGCTGACCGCGAAGCGTCCGGGTTCTTTTTCCGATTGGCCATGCAGGAACGGAGCCACGCCACCATGGTTGCCTTCAGCAAGGGCCTGGTACGGAGAAGCCCCACTGATTTCTCGAGCGTCGATTTCGACATGGCCCTGGTGGACGACCTGCTTCAGACGGTGACAGACTTCCGGACCCAACATCCTCGACCGTCTGTCGCCCAGGCCCTTGACTTCGCCATGGCAATCGAGAGCCACGCCGCCGAGGGAATTCACCGCTCGATGGTCATTCAGTCCAATCCCGAGGTTGCGGACATGATCAACAACCTCGCCAAGGCCGACAAGGAGCATTTCAAGCTGCTCAAAGACTATGCCGAGAAAATCCAATGCCAAACTCCGGTCACCGGATGAAATAGGCTGGGACGCTGGACAGCAGGAGAGGGCGACGAGGACCGCAAATCAGCTTCAATTCCGATTTCAGAGCCCATCAGGAAACGGCCGTTCGAGCGAATTCAGTCACCGAGAGCTTTCTTGAGCACACTGGCGAGAGTCTCGAGAATGTAGGGCTTTTGAATGAACCCTGACAGGCCCTTGGCCGAAAACTCCTCTGTCACCAACTCCTTGGTGTATCCGCTGGAGAGTATGACCGGAACATCATCCCGGATCCTCCGCATCGCAGCAAAGGTCTCTTCGCCCCCCATACGCGGCATCGTCAGATCCAGGATTACACAGACAATCTTTTCGGCTCGATCCTGGAAGATCTCCACCGCCTCGCAACCATCTGAAGCGGTGATCACCTTAAATCCAAGATGCTCGAGCATCCTTGTTGCGAGACCACGAATAATAGCGTCGTCATCAACCATGAGGATGGTTCCGCTACCTCGCCATTCCTCAACTCGGGGACGGCGATCGAGTGCCTTGGTCGTCTCAGCCTCGGACTCGACAACCGGGAAGAGAAACATGATCGTAGTCCCCTTGCCCTCTTCGGTTTCGATTTTGACGGCGCCGCCATGCCCCCGGACAATACCCAGAACTGCCGCCATCCCGAGGCCTCTGCCTGTGAACTTGGTCGTGAAGAAGGGATCAAAAATCTTCGACTTCGTTTCTTCATCCATCCCGCACCCGGTGTCGCTCACCTCGAGGAAGATATAAGAGCCCTCCTCCTGATCTTCATCCAGATAACTTCCCTTCAGGTATTCCCGGTCACAGAACTGCGTACCCGTCCGAAGGACGATGACACCGTTTTCGTCACCGATGGCCTCCGAAGCGTTGGTCACGAGATTGAGGACAATCTGCCGAATCTGTGTCTCATCTCCCTCGATCGACGGCAGACCGTCGCTGAATTCGCACCGGAACACCACCTTATTCGACGAGGCCGCTCTGAGCAGATCGGCCATCTCCCGCACTATTTGGTTGATATCGATGGGTCCGACGACGAAACTGCCTTTGCCTGAGTACGCCAACATCTGGCGGGCTAATCCCGCAGCATGCAGAGCTGCCGAGACAATCTCTTCCACATTCCTGCGCACCGGCGCCTGCGGCCCGAGTTCGTGCAGAGCCAGATCGGCATTGCCCAGAATACCCGTCAAGATATTGTTGAAGTCGTGGGCAATGCCACCGGCCAGAACACCGAGGCCCTCGAGTTTCTGCGCATGCCGTACCCGCGCTTCAGCTTCCTGCTTTTGCTCTTCGGCAGTCTTGCTCCTGGTGATATCCACGAGGTACCCCAGGAAATGAGTTACTTCTCCCTCAGGGTTCCGCAAAACCTTCGTAAAGTCGGCAACCCAAATAATTTCGCCGTCTTTTCTGACAAGACGATAGGGTTCGTGTTCAAAAGTGGGAAGCCCGGATGCCGTGCCCCTTGTTACCTCCTCGCCGACTCGATCGAGGTCATCAGGAAAGACAACGTCGGAGTAAACCGGGGTCCCTGAGAGCCATCCATCCGCATCGAAACCCGTTATTTCTCTGACATTTGCCGAAACAAACTCCACAGGCCATCCATGCTCATTCCGCCATTTAAAAAGGACTGCGGGACCCATTTCGAAAAGGCTCTGTTCCTCCTGGAGGGCTCTGTTTGCCGCTTCGATCCGCTTTTCGGCCTCCTTGCGATCGGTGATGTCAAGATGGGTCCCGGCTGCCCTTAAGGGCCGGCCCTCTTGGTCACGCTCGACAACACGCCCCCGGTCCAGAACCCAGACCCACGAACCGGTCTTCGAACGCATACGATATTCGGCCTCATAATTTCCACTCCGCCCATCGAGGTGCCCCTGCAGAGCCTCCTCCACACGAGGTAGATCCTCTGGGTGGACCAGCTTCCCCCACGACGACGGGTGGTGCTCAATCTCCCCGACTTCATATCCGAGCATTTTGACCCAACGGTCGTTGAATACCACGTCATCACTCTGAACATTCCAGTCCCACACACCGAGATCTGCCCCGTGCAGAGCCAACTCGAAGCGTTCTTCGCTCTCCTTGAGCGCGTTCGTTCGCACCTCTACCAGCTCTTCAACCTTCGCCGCTCTGCTCTGCTCCCGGTGGAGCCACGCCACGAAAAACACCGTCAAAAGCAGCCCCGCCCCCAGGCCCACCCACCTGGTTCTGCTTCCATGTTGGTCCAGGAAGTATGGCGCTGGGGTACACGTTATCAACCAACGGCGTCCGGCCACATCAAGGCTCTTGGTGAAAACCAAGGGAGACCCTCGAAGGGTCTCCACTTCCCTGGCGTCCGTCTCTCGCGTCCGTGAAGCATGAAAATGAAGAGGAATCCCCGCCGTACCCTCCGAAATATCCTGAATCAGGTAGTCAATTCCGGCAGGCAACACAGCCTGGGTGACCTCCTGCATGATTCCACCGAGGTCCATAGAGGAGGCAATGACACCCAGGAGTTCAGGTGGTCGCGGGCTTCCTCCCCTGTCATCCCCCTCCCTGGCCTTGAATACCGGCTCACAAAAAACGACCAAGCGATGTCTCCCGGGCCGGCCGACGCAGTCGGTCGGGGCCGTTATCGCTGCCAACCCGGTCTCCCGCACCAATGCAACTGCAATGTTCCGCTCCGGTTCCGAAAGCAAATCCCATCCCAAGCTATCGTGAGGTGGTTCACGGAAGAGAACGGGAAAGTACTCCTCCCTGCGGCCGGCCTCCACCATCGTCCCGGCTGGAGAGGTTTCCCGAATGGCAAATTCCTCGTCTCCGGCACCC
>JAUXDC010000357.1 GCA_030618605.1 Holophagae bacterium
GAATGGTCTGAACGACAGGTTGTCCCAGGGAGTCTCCGTGCTCCGACATGACGAAAAGTGTGACCTCGACTGCTTCAGGTCCCAGATTTGCCAGCCGTACGTTGGTCCGAGCCTGAGAGTTCTGGGCCAGACCGGTCAGAAAGAGGCGGTCAGAGGCGTTGGGGGGCACTGGAGTGGATGGTACGAACTGCCCGAAGGTGCCGTCGGGCGTCTGGTTGTAGGTTCGAGATGTAATGTATGGCGCCTGACCGTCATCCCCGGGGGATTGGATCAGGATGGACCCTATGACGGCCTGATCCCCGTCGATGACCCCGGGGATCAGTTCGAGGACGTCTTCGAGAGCAGCCGTGCCTCGCGGAGGAATTTGAAGGCTCAGGGTCGGATGATCGACCAGCCAGTTGTCCGTGTTTTCCGGCAGGAATTCGATGTCCAGGTCCAGGTCTGAATCCCTCGGGTTGAAGATCCAAAGATCGGTTCTCCACTTTGTGCGGTGCAGGCCGGGGGCGTGTACCGCTGACGAAACGTTCCAGCCGTCGGCCGAGGTTGGGGGGTCTTCCACGACAAGTACGCCGGACTCGACGTCGCTGCCGAAGCAGTTGGCGGCTTCCAGGTGGACGGAATAGAGGCCCGCCTCGTCGAAGATGTGGGTGAAGTGCTGCTGGTCGGAGGTGGCGACAGGTTGGCCGTCCAGGGAGATTGTCCATGTCCACGAATCGGGCGCAGTGTCCCCGGTTTGCCCATCGTCGAACGCCTCCTGGCGAACCGTGTGGTCTCGCCCCTCAACCGAAATTTTCCCAGTCCGGAAGATGCCGGGGTTGGGGGCGACGCGATAGGTGACGACGCCGTTCCCGGAGCCGTTCTCGCCGGCGATGATCTCGATCCAGCCGATGGACGATGTGGCGGTCCACGGACACGATGCTGCTGAACTGATCGTAATGGTGTCGGATCCTCCGGTATGGCCGAATGTCCGGGAACTGGGGTCGACGTGGTAGGTGCATTCGCCGCCGTCGTCACATTGTCCCTCGTTTTGTACGGTTATAGTCTGTGTCGTTTCGAACAATCCGCCATTGATAGTCAGGCGGACGTTCTTGTCACCCGCTCCCGCGTAGATGTAGGAGGCATGCAGACAATTGGTAAAAATCGGCTCGCAGACAAACTCCGGCACCAGATCACCGCAACCCTCGCCGCCGAAGTCCCACTCGGCGCTGTCGACGCCGCTGACGCCGGTGATGGAAAAGAGCATGGTCTCCCCGATTTCGGGGCTCTCAGGGCTGAATGTAAAGCCAACCTCGGCGGTTTTGGAGGGACCTGCCGTTTTGGCCGAGAGATCGGTGAACATCACCGTCTGGCCGGTGTAGACCGGATTTGGAGACATCGTGAAGGCTGCCGAGGGCTTGCCGTCCTTGGTACAGCACGAGCCGACATTTTGTACCTCGACCGAATGGGTGACATCACCCTGTTCGGTCACGAGGTGAACCGTCTTGGCGCCGGCTTGAGAATAACTCCAGGTAATCCGCCTGCAGTATTCCGGGATCCAGGTGCAGTCCATAACTCCGGCATTGCCTTCGCAGTCGGGTCCTCCGAAATTCCAGCTCAAGGGGACGATGCTGTCGTCGTCGATCGTGAAGGTCACGGTCTCCGAAATCTCCGGCATCTCTGGATTCCAGGTGAAATCGACCTGTGCAAACGCCGGTGAACTCCACATGAGGACGCACAGAGCAAGAAAGAACCCGAAAGATGTGACCGTTATCACGCCCGGCATTTTCTGTCGTTGTGACGTTGATAAATTGGAACGAATGAAGACTGACATGATTTTCTCCAAAATAGAGAAGGAATTTGGGAATCAACTGAAAAACAACAGGTTTTTTTGAGACCCGTTATTGAGGAAATTGGAATCCCTTCTCTGTTCCAGGCTACACCCGCGGCACATCGGTCGTCAAATCGTCCAGGGGGTTTCCGACCGGGCCTCAAGGACCTATATTGGATAGAGAGAATCAAATACAGGAGGGCGCCATGACTTCAGTACCGAGTTCGATTCTGGTGGCCACGGATTTTTCTGCCAACGCGGACCACGCCCTGGACTTTGCCCGCCGGTTAGCCGGGGTCTTCGGGGCGGAGATCCATCTGGTCCACGTGAGAATTCTGCTTGAGGGCCGGCAGCAGAGTCAGGAGTTGCAGCGGGAACTGGAACGCCTTGACATACAACATGACCGGCAGACCGAGGAGGCACTTTCCAAGCACGCCGGTCAGACGGGCGCAGGTGTTTACACGCATTTGGTGCGGGGGCTCTCGGTGTCGGAGAGTCTTCTGGAATCCGCCATGGACCTCCAATGCGATCTTGTGGTGATGGGGACTCACGGCCGAAGGGGCCTACGGCACCTCCTGCTGGGATCGGTTGCCGAGGAAATCGTACGGACCGCGACCGTGCCGGTCATTACCGTCAGGGAGAGTGCCGACACCGACGAAAGTTCTGCCGGGAGCATTCTGGTGTCCCACGATTTTTCCGAGAGGTCGACGGCTGCGGTCGCCGTGGCGCGGGGGTGGGCGTTGGCGCTAGGCGCCGAGGTACATCTGTTGCACGTCGTCGAGCCGGTGGTCTATCCCGAGTTCTACGCCGTCGACGTGATGCCGGATGAGGTGTTGCACAGGATCGAGGAACGCTCGGGTGAGGCAATGAAGGTTGCTGCTGCAGAACAACTCCAGGACGTGCCCCACTCCCTCGAAGTTGTCACCGGGCGGGCTGTCGATGCCATTCTGGATGCTGCCGATCCGGCCCGGTTCGATCTGGTGATCATGGGTACCCGGGGCCTCTCGGGTCTGCAGCACCTCCTATTGGGTTCGGTCGCCGAAGGCGTTGTTCGCAGGTCAAGGATTCCGGTGCTGACCGTGCGTGCTGCGGATGATTGAGAGGCAGCCACAACAACACAAAGGCAAATTGAACCACAAAGACACGAAGAGCACGAAGGAATTTTATTTACAGCACTTTTTTGTATTCCTCGTGCCTTCGTGGCTCATTTGTATTCCGGTATCGCTGGTCGGTATTTCAAGCCTCAGGATTCACGACACAGGATTCAAGGAGAAGGTCGGGTTAGGGTTCAGTTGGTATTGGGAGTCCATGCTGGCGGAGGAAGGTCAGTTTGTCCCAATACCCCCTTTGAAAATTGATCTTGTCGTCTTGAACCCGAAAAAAGCCACAGCCCCGAAGTCCGAGAGGGTCGCGCCATTCCAGGATTGCCCATTCGCCGTCCTGAAATATGTTTTCCACGATGCATACCATCGCGGCACGAGAGAATTCTGCAGCAAACCGGCTCCGGATTGCGGGGAGACCCCGGACAGGGCTTTCTGGGACCTGGTGGTTGAC
>JAUXDC010000228.1 GCA_030618605.1 Holophagae bacterium
CTCTCAGTCGAGGTGGTCGATCTCAAGCCCGAGTCGTCGATTCGGGCGGCCTTTTCCCTCGAGGTCCACAAACGCAGCACCGCCGAGATCGTGAGTTACTGGTGCGAGCAGGTTGCCGCCGGCGGTCCGGCGCCTCCGCTCGAGGTTTCCGGAGCGGAGGCCGTGGCCTTCGTTCGGCAAACTCCCGGCGCCGTCGCCTACGTATCGACCTCCTCATCTCTTGAGGGGGTGAAACTCGTGCCTCTTGTCGTACTTCCGGTCGTTGTCAAGAAGGTGCCTCCGAACTATTCCGAAAGGGCCCTGAGATTCCGAATCGAAGGCGATGTGGTCCTGCGCCTCTTCGTCAACGAGAGGGGCAGGGTCGAAGGCGTCACGGTATTGGAAGGGCTGAAGTACGGCTTGACCGAAGAAGCGATTCGGGCGGTCAAGAAATGGCGGTTTGAACCGGCCACGTCGGGTGGGATTGCGCTCAGTACGGATATCGACGTCACCGTGACTTTCGGTTTGTGAGTGCGGGTCGGATCCAGAATTTTCGCAGGTCCGTCCGTGATTCTTCAGGCCGGTGTTTCCATCTGATCACCGAGCGTTTCCCACTCTGTGGTCAGACGCTCCACCTCTGATTTCAGGCTGTCTCGTTCTGCCGTCAGGCGCCGGATTTCGGTGTCGTTTCGGGTCTCGTAGAAATCGACCTTGCAGAAGAGAGCGTCGAGGTCTTCGATCTTCTTTTCGGCCTCTTCGATCGCATTCTCTACGACTCCGAGCCTGAGTTTCAGGTCTTTTTGACGTTTGAGCTGATACTTTTCGTCGTCGGCCGGTCGCCCCTGATCGCCGTTCTTGCGGTTCTTCTTGTGTCTCTTTTCTTCGCGGGCCCTCTTGAGCACCGCGCGGGAATCAAGATGGTCGTCGCCGCAGCGTTCCAGGTACTCCTCGTAGGAGCCTCTGAAGTCGTTCATGCCGTCAGGGGTGATCTCGAGAATTCGGTTGGCCAGGCGGGAGACGAACCAGCGGTCGTGCGAGACCAGAATGATCGTGCCGTCGAAGGCTTCGAGGGCCTCGACCAGGGCTTCGATCGCCTCGAGATCGAGGTGATTAGTCGGCTCATCCAGCACCAGGACGTTGGGCTCGTCGACCGAGAGGCGGGCAAAGATCAGGCGGGTGGCCTCGCCCCCTGAGAGAGAGCCGAGTTTCTTCTCGACCTCTTCTCGTGAAAAGAGCACACGGCCCAGACGTCCCCGAACCCAACCGGTGTCGCGGCCGGATGCCGCCTCGCCGAGGAAGCCCTCGACTGTGCCCGTGCGGTCTCCGAAGATATCCTTGTGGTCCTGGGCGAAGTAGCCGGGGTGAGTCTCATGGCCCCAGAGCACCTCGCCGGAGTCCGCCGGGATGACGTTCATCAGGATCTTGAGAAGGGTCGACTTGCCGATGCCGTTGGGTCCGATGATGGCCAGGCGGTCGCCACGGCGGATCGTCAGATCGACCCCCTTGAGAACCTGATTGTTGCCGTAGGCCTTGTCCAGCCCCTCGATTTCGAGCACGGTCTTGCCGCTGGGTCGGCGTTGGACAAAGCCGAATTTTGGATATCGTCTGGACGAGGGCGGCAGGGTCTCGAGGTCGATGCGCTCGATCGCCTTGAGTTTGCTCTGGGCCTGACGGGCCTTGGTCGCTTTGGCGCGGAATCTTTCGACAAAGGCCTTGTTCTGGGCGATCTGTTTCTCTCTTTTGGAAATCTCGGCTTCTTTCCGATTGCGATTTGAGATCTTGGCTTCCTCAAATCGCCGATAATTGCCGGTGTAGGGGGTGATGGTGCGGTAGTCGACGTCGAGGATATGGGTGCAGACGGTGTTGAGGAAACGGTGGTCGTGGGAGATCACCAGGGCACAGCCGGGGTAGTCCACCAGAAAGGTTTCGAGCCACCGGATCGAGAGGATATCAAGATGGTTGGTCGGCTCGTCCAGCAGCAGACAACCGGGGTTGGAGGCCAGTGTCTGGGCCAAAAGGACTCGGAACTTGAATCCGCCGGACAAAATTGAGAGTGGCTGCCTGTGCTGTGACGTAGGGATACCGAGGCCTTCGAGGATCTCCGCACAGCGGGCCTCGAAGGCGTAGCCGTCGTGTGAAAGGATGAGATCCTCCAGATCACCGTAACGGTCGGCGTCGAAGGGCTCGGCGGCGAGAACGGCCTCTTTCTCTTCCATCGCCTGCCACAGGCCCTGGTGGCCCATCATCGCGACTTCCAGAATCGGCGTGTTCTCGTACTCGAAATGATCCTGTTTGAGCACGCCCAGCGTCAGGCTTCGGGGCATGGCCACCTTGCCGGAACTGGCCTCCTCTTCGCCGGTGATGATGCGCAGCAGCGTCGACTTGCCGGAGCCATTGGCACCGACCAGGCCATATCGGTTGCCGGGGTCGAGTTGGAGGCTGACGTCCTCGAAGAGGTTCTGGGCCCCAAATTGTTTGGAAATATCGGTCAACGTAATCATGGCCGTGCAGGATACCGGAAGAATGGCGAGGCCGCATGAAAAACAGCTGATCTCTGTTGATTTATCCGAACTGCAATGGTTGATTCTGCTCCTCAGCCCGTCTACGATCGCTGCGATGAGATATTTGATCAAGTATTGAAAGAGGAGAAAAAAATGAAGAAGTCAGTCTTGATGGTGTGTGTGCTCGGTCTTGTGGCCCCGTCGGTGATGGCCCTGGATGCCTATCCCATGACGACGATTGCGGAGTTGTATACAACAACCACTTGAGGCTACTGTCCCAGGGCGTACTCGGGTCTCGAGATGGCCGCTCAAACCTACGATCACAGCGAATTTGCCAATGTCCGTTACTATCGCGGCACCCACGGTTGCGCAGCCTCTACGACCCGCGTCAATTATTACGGGATGTCCGGAACCCCCAACATGATGTTCAACGGGACTCATAATATTGTCGGCGCCAGCACGGCGGATGTGCAGGGTGGGCAGTACATGGACGTCATCCGGAGTCGGTACTTCGATCCGGCGCCGGTCCGCGTCGTCATCGACTCATTCGATCCTGCCACGGGTGGAGTCAGTGCCACCGTCACGATGTACTCGACCGACTCCGCGCTCGTCGGGGACCATTTTCACTTCATCCTGATTGAGGACGATATCAACGACAAGGACACTCACGTCACGCGAGATATCATCAGCGATACGATCTCGTTGGACGGCGCCGGAAATACGGCGGTCTTCAGCGAAACATTCACCATTGACCCGGATTGGGACCAGGCCAAGCTCCACGTTGTCGCCATTGTTCAGCGTCAGGACAAGGAGATCGTCCAGACGGGTTCGAGTTACGATCAGCCCAGTTTCTCGGTTCGGGCGATGATCCCGTTTTCGAGAGTCAAGCTCGGTCCGTCGACCGAAGCCTACCAAAGCGACGATGTCACGATCATGAACGTCGGTCAGACCGAGACTTTTACGATCAGTCTCGTGGTCGACGAGGCGCCCCCCGGTTGGACGGTGAGCTTCTCGGACAGAGTGGGAACTCCGCATACCGATCCTTTGGCCTTCGGCCTGAACGAGCAGGGATCGACAACCTTCAAGGCCAATGTGACACCGGCCTCTCCGGGGTTTATTCGCTATCACTTCGAGGTGACCTCTCCAAATCTTGCCAAGAGCCTGGAGATTCCGTTCGTTTACATTACCGACGATGTTGACGCCTTGCTCGTCGATGACGATGGCGGTAACGACTACGAGGGTTACTTCACCGGCGCCCTCGATGATTTGGGTCTGACCTACGGGGTGTGGGAGCTCTCATCAGCGAAGCTGAACGATGAGGTTGCTTCGGCGATCGACCTCCTGATCTGGAATGTCGGGCTGGGGTACCCGAGCCTTGATGCAACCGACAGGGCCTTCGTCGAACGGCATCTTGACGCCGGCAAGAGCTTGTTCATCAGCGGGCAGGATATCGGCTGGGACCTCAATGTCCGTGACTCCGGCAATGCCGATGTTGCCTTCTACGAGGAATACCTGCATGCCGAATACCTTTCGGACGACGTCAACAGATACGACCTCGATGGTGTGGCCGGAGATCCGGTATCGGACGGACTCATTCTGCATATCCGGGGTGGGGACGGGGCCGATAACCAGGACTATCCAAGCCGGATCGCGCCCATCGACGATGATGCGGTTGAGATTTTCAGCTACACCGGGGAGGACTGGACTGCAGCGATCCGTTCCATCGACA
The DNA here is from genome assembly GCA_030618605.1 of Holophagae bacterium. Lineage (GTDB taxonomy): Bacteria > Acidobacteriota > Thermoanaerobaculia > Thermoanaerobaculales > Sulfomarinibacteraceae > DAOWGJ01. The sequence goes on from JAUXDC010000228.1 coordinate 4,210, forward strand.
GCGTTTCCCGCGCCAGGGTTGTCTATCTGGCATTCGGATTCGAGGCCATCGACAACGCTGAGGATCGTTCGGCGCTGCTCGGCGCTGCAATCGAATGGCTTCCGCCGAAGCCTCCAAGAGAAGGTTGGGTCCAGGAGATTCCGGCGTTCATTGATTGACGACACCGTAATCTCGGAATGATCTGCAATACAAAACGAGCCGGAATCGTTGCCTATGGTGGAGGTAGATGATGAGGATATTGGTTGTGTGTTTTCTGGTCTTGCTGGCCGGGTGCGGTGGGACGGTTGATCGAGGTGTGGCCCCTGAAGATCGACGTCCGATGGTGGTGGCAACGACGACGATCGTTGCCGATGCCGTGCGTCAGGTCGGGGGTGATGCCGTCGAGGTCGTCAGCCTGATGGGTGCCGGGGTTGATCCCCACGTTTACAAGCCGTCTGCCGGCGACGTTCGCCGGATGGCTGCAGCCGACATTGTCTTTTTCAACGGGCTCCACCTCGAGGGCAAGATGGGCGAAGTGCTGGAACAGATGAACGGGCGTGGTGTCCGCACGGTGGCCGTGGCCGGCTGCATCGAAGAGGACCAGTTGATTGTGACCTCCAACCAAGGGGCCGGAGGGCATGACCCCCACGTGTGGTTCGACGTTTCCCTGTGGAGGGAGGCAGTCGATTGTGTCAGGGACGGCCTGGTCGAGGTTGATCCGGAGCATGCCGGCCTCTTCGAACGGCGAGCTGCCGACTATGGCGCCGAACTCGACGCGTTGGATCAAGAGATCGCCGATCGTTTGTCGACGATAGGGCGCGATCAGCGGGTCCTGGTGACGGCTCATGATGCCTTCTCGTATTTCGGCAGGGCCTACGGTCTGGAAGTCCGTGGTTTGCTGGGTGTCAGCACGGCGTCCGAAGCAGGCGCCGCAGATGTTCAGGAACTGGCCCGCTTCATAGCGGAACGAAAGATCCCGGCGGTCTTCGTCGAGACCTCGGTTTCGCCGCGTACGATTGAAGCCCTTCGGGAGGCGGTGGCGGCTCGGGGCTTCGAAGTCGCCAAAGGTGGGAGTCTCTACTCCGATGCGTTGGGCAGTCCTGACGGCCCGGCGGCGACCTACGCCGGCACGGTGCGGGCCAACGTGGAGACAATTGTGGCGGCGTTGGGCGGAGACCAGTGATGGACGTTTCGGTTGTGCCGGCGGTTGAGGTCGAGGATCTGACGGTCGCCTACACGGGATCGCCGGTATTGTGGGATCTCGACCTTCAGGTGGCCCCTGGAACGAGGACGGCGATTGTAGGTCCCAACGGCGCCGGAAAGAGCACATTGATCAAGGCGGTGATGGGCCTGATTGAGCCAGTCGCCGGGGCGGTGCGTATCTTCGGAAAGCCGGGACGTGAAGTCTGTGGCTCGATTGCCTACGTGCCTCAGCGAGCGACTCTGGAGTGGGATTTTCCCACCGATGTGCTGGACGTCGTCACCATGGGAACCTACGGTCGGTTGGGGTGGTTCAAGCGGCCGGGTCCTTCTGAATCCGCGATTGCCGAGGCGGCCCTGGAGCAGGTCGAGATGTCGTCCTTCGCACACCGCCCGATCGCCCAACTCTCCGGAGGGCAGCAGCAGCGCATTCTCTTGGCGCGGGCCCTGGCGCAGGATGCCAAAATCTACCTGCTGGACGAGCCCTTTCAGGGTGTCGATGCGCCGACTGAGCGGGCCATCGTCAGGGTCTTGGATGATCTCGCGACCGCCGGTCGGACGGTCGTCGTCGTACACCATGATCTGCAAACGGTTGCCGAGTATTTCAACCATGTGGCCCTGCTCAACGTGCGCATCATTGCCGCCGGTCCGGTATCGACGACGTTTACCGATGAGAATCTCCGTCTGACGTTTGGTGGACGGGTAGGTGTATTGGCTGCTCGTACGGCGCTGGGTGACTGAGTGGAAATTTTCGGCGACTGGACCCTGAGGGTCGTTGCTCTCGGCGCCGGCCTGTTGGGCGCGGTCAGCGGTTTTCTGGGCTCCTTTGCCGTCTTGCGGCGCCAGAGTCTGTTGGGAGACGCCCTGTCTCACGCCGCCCTGCCGGGCATTGCCTTGGCCTTTCTGATCACTGGTTCCAAGGCGA
>JAUXDC010000243.1 GCA_030618605.1 Holophagae bacterium
CGCCGATCCTGATTTCCATGCCGAGAACGTATGGCTGGTGGCGCGTGAACTCGCAATGCTCGGCATCAACGGGATCACAGGGGATCTGGTCATCGAGGGCGTCTTCTACCAGGGTTGGGAGCACGGTGTTGAAAAACGGCAGACCGACCCCAACAAACGGGCCCGGTTGATGGGCGGCCGGTTCCGTCAGGCCTTGGACGTAGGCCGGTGGGACCGAGGCCTTCATGCCACATGGGAGGACGCAGCGCCACGTCGTGGGTGGCCTCTCGACATGGCGCCCCGGTTCTCATTTGGTGGATCCGTACGTTTGGCCTCTGCGGACTGGGGGGACCTGCATCCTCTCATCAAGCATCGGTCTAATCCTCTCAGCGAGACCCTCAAGAGGTTCAACACGTTTTCCAATAACGACATCATCAGAGTCACGGATCCAATCGGCGGCCCGGCGGCCATCGAAAGGATGCTCGAAGAGATCGCAGGTGATTCGCCCGGAGAGATCAAGGTATCGACCGCCTCCGGAGAGAGGGTCAACCGCCTGACCGCCCTACAGGTCGTCAGATTGCTTTGGGCCTTTGACGCCACCTGTCGCGAAATGGGACTGGATCCGAGCGATATTCTCCCGGTGCCCGGCTGTGACCCTGGATCCTTGCCGAGGATGTTTCCCCGGTTGGCACAAGGCGAGAAAGCCCGCACGGCCATCGTCAAGAGCGGCACACTGACCAACACCGACGGAGGGGTTGCCGTGTTGGCCGGGTTCTTTCAGTCCCTCAAGGGAGAGACGGTGGCTTTCTGCGTTGCCGCACCCCGCGCAGGTGGCCGGTTGACACACTTTCGGTTGGCCGAACAGGACTGGTTGATGGACCTAATGGACTCGGTCGGTGGGGCCGATCGTCGAACCTGTGGGACTGGGTTAGTTTTTTCAGATACCATGGCCGAGACTCGGGTCACCCGTTTGTCGGTGGCCGATAAAAAACACGGAGAATCTAATGCTGCGAAATGAAGTCGAGAGAATCTGGCCGGAACTGGAATGGATCGAAGATCAGGATCTTCGGAAGCGGACGACCGATTGTTGGGTGCGGGCATTCGAGCTGTCGCCACTGAAGCCGGCGGACCTTGAGGTGATACCGTTCACGCTCAAGGTGCCGGACTGCCCGGTGACCTTCATGGCCCACAAACGCCTGGTGGTTCATGTGTCGCGGGATGCGGCGGCCAAGACCACCGAGTTCTGTGGCGAGGCTCTGCCGATCGATATGGACACCGTCATTGCCGGGGCGATATTGGCCGACGTCGGCAAGGTCCTGGAGTATGAGAGTGACGGAGAGGGCGGCAGCAGCCAGAGTGCCAGGGGGAAATACCTGCGCCACCCCTTCACCGGGGTCTCACTGGCGATGGAATGCGGCCTGCCCGACGCGGTTTCTCACATCATTGCAACCCACGCCGGCGAGGGCAATATGGTCGCTCGCACCACCGAAGCCTGGATCGTCCACCATGCGGATTTCATGACCTATGAGCCGTTCGTGAAGCGGTTGGAAATCTGACGCTCTGCAATACCGGGGAGCAACGAAGAGAGAATCCCGGTGAATTGGAGGGGCGAGCGCCCCTCTCCGACGGCGCGTGCCATGCTTCGCATTTTCCTCCGGTTGATCCCCCGATTCAAGTGGCGCTTGAGGAAAATGCGAGCTTGGCAACGCTCGGCGAGCGCTATGGAATTCGAGTCTCAGCCAGCGCCGCAGGCCGCCGAGGTCATTCCCCTCAAGGGCGATACTCTCCCGATTTCGACTCTGTTGCCCTTGAGGGAAATGGCCGAGCGGGGACACGCAGTGGACCCGAAGGCCGGAGTTGGATAACAGCGCCCGGGACAGTGGACCGCGTCAGGTTCAGGAATCAGGGACAGCGACAGCAGGCAGCGTCGGGAAACAGCGGCAGCGTCATTTTCTGCGACTGCGTGGGCATGGTGATCTAATTTTTCCGGCATCCGGCTTCTGCCTATCCTGGCCAGACCTCGAACCCGGCCACTCTGAAATGGTTGTCGAATGTGAATGCCCTCAGGATGCCGGAGTGCTTCATCACCGCGAACGAGAGGCAATCGGTGAAGCTGAAGGGCTGGTCGGCGAACTGCTCGAGCAGTTCGATAGCACGCATTTCATCGTCTCGGTCGGTTCTGATGATCGTCAGTTCGTGCGAGTTGAACAGTGCGCGTGCTCGTTCGGCCGCAAATTGATTTCCAGCTCTTCGGGCCAGCAAGGTCAAGGTTTCGTCGAGGATATGATTTGTCGTGAAGCACCGCCGGGGGCTGGTGGCGAGGTCGCTCCATGCAGTGACGGCTTTCGTGTGGAACTGATCGCGAGCCACATACCGAGCGACGAAGGCCCCGGTGTCGATGAAGATCATCTGTCGACTTGGGCGTCGGAGTAAAGGTACTGATCGTGGTTTTTCGAGAGGTCGGCAGGGGCCTCACCCTGGTAGATGCTGGAATCGGCAAATAGTGGGTCTTCGGTGCGCTCAGGTGGGGGAGTCGAAACCGTGATTGTCAGCGACCTTCGAACCAGCTCACCAAACGAGATTCCTGCGGCCATAGCTCGCTCTTGGGCCTGGCGCTTGAGTTCTTCGGGCAGCATGATGGTCGTTCGGTTCATTAATTCTCCATAGCCATAATAGCATAGCCATAACCGGTCGGCTATTCGAGAGCCGACCGGAGGACCTTTGCCATTCGTTTGACACCCTCTTCGATGCGTTCTTTCGAACTCGTCGAGTAGTTCATGCGCAGGGTGTTCTCGTGGCCGCCGTTGGGGAAGAACGCTCCGCCGGGGACGAAGGCAACATCTTCAACGAGGCACAGCTCCAAGATCTCCCGGGCATTAAGATTCTCCGGCAGAGTGACCCAGAGGAACATGCCGCCTTCGGGTCGGGTCCAAGAGATGCCGGCGGGAAACTCTTCCTCCATCGCTCGCAGCATGACGTCCCGCCGGGTGCGGTAGAGGTTGATAACTCCCTGGATGTTACGGTCGAGGCCGTAGGTCTCAAGGTAGCCGGCGAGTTGCATCTGTCCCAGGGTCGAGGTGTGAAGGTCGGCCGCTTGCTTGACGAAGACGTACTTCTGGAAGAGTTCCGGTGCGGCCGAAAGCCATCCAAGCCTCAGGCCCGGACAAAAGACCTTCGAGAAGGTACCCAGGAAGACGACCCACTCGTTGCCTTCGAGGCTCTTGAGGGGCGGTACCGATTGGCCTTCGAAGCGCACTTCGGCGTAAGGGCTGTCCTCGATGACGGGAATCTCGAAGCGCCTGGCCAGGTCCATGACACCCTGTCGCCGCTCGAGGCTCCAAGTATTTCCGCTGGGGTTCTGGAAATCCGGGATGACGTAGATGAAACGTGCATTGGGAATCTCTGTGAGCCGGCGTTCGAGGTCTGAGACCACCATGCCGTCATCGTCGGTTTCGATCTCGACAAACCGAGGCTCGTAGGCCTTGAAGGCGTTGATCGCGCCGAGGTAGGTCGGGCTCTCGCACAGGACGACGTCACCGGGATCCAACAGTATCTTGCCGGTGAAATCCAGGCCCTGCTGGCTGCCGCTGGTAATCAATATCTCCGAGCTCTCAACCGCTGTACCGAGCTTGGTGTTCATGCGGTCGGCGATCGCCTGCCTCAGCGGGGGGAAACCCTCGGTTGGGGAGTACTGGAGGGCTCGGGGTCCATCCTCAGAGAGGACCCGGGCTGTTACACCGGCGAGGTCCTCGGCCGGGAAGGTTTCTGCGGCCGGCAAGCCGCCGGCAAAGGAGATGACCTCGGGTCGTTGGGTCAGTTTGAGGATCTCCCGAATTTCTGAAGCCCGAAGCCCCGCCATTCTCCGCGCCATTTTTACAGCCATAGTTCCCCCTTCTCGTGTACCATAATCGATCCCGCCCTCTGGGGTGAGGAAATTACTGTTGTGAGGATACCAATGGATCAACAAAATGTGACGGGCCTCGATCAGGTCCAATTCGATCGTTCAAACCTCTATTTAGAAGAAGTCATCACCGATCTTCGCGTCGGTACGATCAGGCGTTTGACGCCGCTGGACATTGATGGCAACCGGGACCTCGGTCGCCCCATGATGTTCTTCGCTCAGGCCCAGATCATGTCCCAGATGGGTCCCCTGCCGGTCAGCGGCAAGATCGAGGCGACGACCCTCAAAGAGGCCGTCGAGAACTACCCGCAGGCCGTACAGGCCGGCATCGAGACCTTGATGGAAGAAGCGCGGGAGATGCAACGCCAGGAAGCCTCCAAGATCGTCATGCCGGGCGCCGAGGCAAAGAGCAAGATCTTGGGTCCCAGGTAGTTATCGGAATCTGGAACCTGGACGGTAAGAGGGCGTATAGTCTTTCAGGTACAACAGGGAGGGCATGATGGCCAAGAAAACGGGTTTATTTATCGGTCTGGGATGTTTGGTGCTGATTGTGGTTGCAGGCGCCGTGGCGCTGATGCTGGCGGCAGCATCCAAAACGAGATTGCCCACCGACATGGTCGTGTCCCTCCGGTTGGCGGGGCCGATCGTCGAGGTTGCTGCAGAGGACCCCTTTGCTGAACTGACCGGGAATGCTCCGACAGCCCTGCGTGACATCAGGCGTGCCCTGGTGCGTGCTGCCGAGGACGATCGGGTGCGAGGCGTGCGCCTTCGAATCGACAGCGTCGGAGGTGGTTTCGCAACGATCCAGGAGATTCGAACCCTTCTGACAAGGGTTCAGGCGGCGGGCAAGTGGACCGCAGCCTATATGGACACCGCCGGCGAATTTTCGCCTGGGAACATGGTCTACTACCTCGCCTCAGCTTGCGACGAAATTTCAATCAATCCGGCGGGAGACGTCAATCTCATCGGTCTCTCCGTACGCTCGCCGTTCATCAAGGGCACCTTCGATAAACTGGGTATCAAGCCGGAGTTTCCCGGACGCGGCACCTACAAGACCGCCCGCTTCATGTACACTGAGACCGACTTCACTCCGGGCGCCCGCGAGATGATGGGATGGCTGTTGGGTTCAGTCATGGATCAACTGATGGCCGACATCGCATCCGGCCGCGGCATGAAAGCCGATGCACTGCGCGCACTGATCGATACCTGTCCGATGAGTGCTCCAAACGCTGCAAAAGTGGGCCTCGTCGATCATTTGGAAGACTGGACGGCGTTCCGCGACCGTATCCAGGCCAAGGACGAAGGTGACGCCAAGATCGTCAGCCTGAAGAAATATCTCAGCCGTAACAAGAAGACCGTGGGTAGGGCCAAGATTGCCGTCGTCACGGCGATCGGCGCCATCATGCGGGGCGACAGCGGTAAGAGCATGAATCCTCTCCTGGGTGGCGACATCATGGGATCGGAGACCATCGCCAAAGCCCTGCGGAACGTTCGCAAGGCCAAGAATGTCAAGGCTACGATCTTGAGAATCGACTCTCCCGGAGGGTCAGCGGTCGCCTCTGAGATCATCCGCCAGGAGATGATCCGGGTGGCCGAGATGATGCCGGTCATAGTCTCGATGTCCAACCTGGCCGCTTCCGGAGGATATTGGATCACCTGTGGGGCCAAACATATCGTTGCCGACCCGGGCACCTTGACCGCCTCGATCGGGGTCTTTGGCGGGCACCTCAATACCGAGAAATTCTGGTCCGAGAAGCTGGGCATCACATACGGCAAGATGGACTGGGGCGCCAACGCCAACATCTACGGTGAACTCGAGGATTGGACCGATCCGCAACGAGTCCTCATCAACGCGCAGTTGGATCGGATCTACGACGATTTCCTTCAGAGGGTGGCCGATTCTCGCGGCAAAACCACCGAAGAGGTGCACGCGATGGCCGAGGGCCGGGTCTTCACCGGAGTGCAGGCTTTGGAGAAGGGCCTGGTGGACGAGTTGGGCGGCTTTGACACGGCGCTCGAGGCAGCCAAAAAACTGGCCGGTATCGGTGCCGATGCGAAGGTGACATTGCTGGATTACCCCAAGGTCCTGCCGTGGTGGCAGCAAATGCTTGAGAAGAAGAAAGGCGAAGAGGCTGCCTTGGCGACCCTCGAACGATGGGTCAGAACGGGACATATCGAAACGC
>JAUXDC010000264.1 GCA_030618605.1 Holophagae bacterium
GATCTCCGGCATGTCCACAACGTTTGCTGCGATGATCTCCCCTGCACCGAGGACCTCGATCCAGCGGGCCAGGCCGTGGGCCTTGTACGGCAGGTTTCGGTTTCCCTCGTCTTTCGGCCGCAGAGGGGCGCTTTCTCGTTCCCATCCAGCAACTCTGGAACATTCCAGCTGGCCGTTACTCTCGGTTTCATTGGCGAAGATGTAAGTTCGGCTGACCGCGGCCGTTTTTCCCAACAGGCGCAAAACCTCAGGCAGAGACAGCAGGACGTCCTTGGATTCGATCAATAGAGTAGAGATCTCTGCCAGACAACTGAGGTAGCGTCCGCGGGTTTTCAATGCGTCATGAATCTCTGTGGATTTCGTAATGTCTCGAGCGACCGCAACCATTTCCACCGGGATGCCTTCGTGGTTCTTGAGCACTGTGGTGGTCATCAGCGTCGGAAATTCCCGCCCGGAACGGGTGATATGTCCGACCTCACCCTGGTAACGTCCGGTCTTGCGAATGATCTCGTTGAACGGTTCCACATCCTCAGCCATTTGACGCTGGGAATGGAAGATCGAGAGATTGACGCCGATCAGTTCCTCCGGGCGGTAGTCGTGCATTCGAGCCCACATATCATTGACGTAGGTGATCGTCCCGTCAAAGGTTGCAACCGCAACTCCCTCACCGACCTGACCGACAATTTCGGCGAGGTGTTTGATGTGGCCGGCGGTGTTATGCGTCTCCATAAGCCTGCCATCCAGTATGACAGCGCTCCCGGCCGAGGCGGAACCTCTTTGGTTCCGCCTCGGCCGGGCTAGAATGCCCCATGGTTACCAAGATTCAAATTGCGGAAGTTGGCGGTCCGGAGGTCATGAAAATTGTCGATGTCGAGCTGGGTGAGCCCGGCCCGGGCGAGGCGCGTATCCGCCACACGGCGATTGGCCTCAACTACATTGACACCTACCACCGTACCGGTCTCTACCCGGTGGAACTCCCAAGCGGCTTGGGCATCGAGGCTGCGGGAGTTGTCGAGGCGGTCGGGCCCGGCGTGACTGAGGTCTTACCTGGGGACCGAGTGGCCTATGCCGGCGGCCCGGTCGGCGCCTATGCCCAGGCTCGGGTGATGCCGGTGGCCCCGTTGGTTCCGTTGCCGGACGAGATCAGTGACTCCCAAGCGGCGGCGATGATGATCAAGGGATTGACCGCCCAGTATCTTCTGCGGCAGACCTTTGTCGTCAAGGCGGGCGACACCGTGCTGATTCACGCAACGGCGGGGGGTGTCGGTCTTCTGTTGTGTCAATGGGCCGCCCACCTCGGCGCCACCGTCATTGGGACCGTTGGCACGGATGAGAAGGCAGACCTGGTTCGCGCCCATGGATGTCACCACGTGATCGTCTATACCAGGGAGGACTTTACCGAGCGTGTACGTGACCTGACCGCAGGCAAGGGAGTTCCGGTGGTCTACGATTCGGTGGGCAAGGAGACCTGGGAAGGATCCCTGGACTGTCTCGCGCTGAGAGGCTTGATGGTCAGCTACGGAAACGCTTCCGGGCCGGTGCCGGCATTTGAGCCGGGTGTGCTGGCCCTCAAGGGATCACTCTACGTCACGCGGCCGACGCTTTTTTCCTACGCCGCGACGCGACAGGAATTGCTGGCGATGTCCCAGGAGCTCTTCGAAGTCGTCAGGAGCGGAGCAGTCAAGGTGTCTGTCCGGCAGACCTTCCCGTTAGCCGAGGCGGCTGATGCGCATCGAGCTCTGGAGGCGAGGGAGACGACTGGGTCGACGGTGTTGCTGCCGTAGGGGAAGGAAGGGGGCAGGGAACAGGGAGCAGGGAACAGGGTGCAGGCCACGATGCTGCCAAGGGCGCAACTATGGGTCGGAGTGGTAACTTGGAGAGTCTTGCCTCACAGTGAGGTGCTTTTTCTCAACATCAATAATGAATCCATTGAGGGCTCGACTCAGTCTGGTAATACGGTCGTGGAGATCTTGGTACAAGCTGCTGTCGGAGAGTGAGCCTGTTTCGAAAAGCGTTTCCAGGTGGTCTTTCGTCTCATCACACGAAGAATGAGCGAAAACCAGAAAACGAACATAGTCCCGCCGATAGCGTCGTCGGCCATACACTTCGACAATATTTGCCTTGACGGATTTTATTGCCCGGCGAATCTGTGAGCCCTGTTCGCACATTTCAAATTTTGGGAGATTCGTCAGTGTCATGCGGTGGATATCCACCGCAAGTGATCGTGCCATGGCCCATATTTCGAGATTCTTGTAGCTCATCGTAGGGCAGAATACAGGGTCCATATTCTCTGCTTGTACTCCACCAGAATAGACATCCCTGAAAAATCCAGTGTTCCCTGCTCCCTGAACCCTGCACCCTGAACCCTGGCCGCGAATCCTCACCCCAACTCCGGCATACTCCACGTCGGCGTGTACTCGAAGATCAGGCGGGTCTGGATGTGATCGACCTCGGAACGGGTAGTGAACGAGTCCAGTGCCAGGTCCCGAAGGTGGTTGGAATCCTTGACTGCGACGTGGACGAGGTAGTCGTCCGAGCCGGTGATGTGGAATACACCCCGGACTTCTTGAAGATCGATCATATGCTCCTGAAAGCTGTCGACCATCTTGCGCATGTGATGCTTGAGTCTGACCGCGATGATCGCCTGGAGTCCCACTCCCAGGGCTGCAGGGTCTACATCTGCGTGGAAGCCCCGGATGGTTCCTGAATCCACCAGGCGGCGAACCCGTTCGAGGCAGGTGGAGGGCGCAACGCCGACCGTCTCCGCAAGGTCCTTGTTGGTCATCCGAGCATTCTTCTGCAGAAGCCCCAGGATGTCGAAGTCGATTCGGTCAAGTTCGGGATTAACGTCCATAGACAGAATTATATTTTTTTCCTTGAAATGAGCAAGAATTTTCTTCTACAATCGGATCTTGAGCGGAATTTTACAATGAAAGAGGGATCGGCCATATTTCGCTCCTCTCCCCGATGCCGGCCCGTGACACGAGGAGGAATAATGAAATTTGCACTGCTGTCCGACGCTGACCTCACGGCCATTGAGGCACTCAAGGCACACTACGGTGGGGCTGCCGTGATCGGCGCGGCAATCGCCGAAAAGAGGAACTTTGAGACACGCAAGAAGATCCTGGCCGACAAGGGCTTCGGTGAGATGATTGCCGATGCCGAGCGCCTGGTTGGTCTGTTTTCGAAGGCCGGAGATTATGAGCAGAAAATCGGCTTCTCGCCGGATGAGAGCAAAGGCATCGCAACGGCGCAGGTCTCGGGCTTCCAGGGTGCGCCGGTCACCCACCACGCGATGAAGTTGTTCGCCGAGAGCGCCGCCGGCGACGAGCCGTGTTGGGTGCCCTCAGAGATGATCTCGGTGGTTGCCTTGACCGAGCGCTATGTCTACTCCGGTGATCTGATGGCGACCCTGTGCATGGGTGAGAACATCATGAAGGCGTCAAAATTCTGCAGCACCAATCTGATCGGCACGCCGCTGCCGGAGGCGCGTTTCGCCTTGGTGGAGCAGGTGACGGGCAAGACCTTTGAGAGAGTCGATCTCGGTGATGGACTGTCCCAGATCGTGCTGAAGAACATGGGGACGGCCTTCGGCAACCTTGGCGGCGTAGAAGTTGCCAACGACAACCATCTGGTCTACCTCGACGGTGTCATCCGTGCGGCGATGGAGACCGGCAACGACTTCTTCCTCAACCCCTCGTGGTCCTCGATCACCGCCGCGTGCTACTTCGGCCGTGACATTCCCAATCTGGACTTCAAGGTCTCGATGCTGCTTTCGACCCAGAACTTGATGCAGTTCCGCATGCTGCTCAACATCATGGGCGCCTACCTGCGGGAGGACGGCACCACGCCGATTTATGAGATCAACATCGGCAACGGCGCCTCGCCGGAGACGTTCATCCAGTGTTCCCGAGAGCTCGATGCCAGCGGCATCAAGGGTGTCAGCCTGGCGGCCCACCTGCGGATCAACCCCGACCTTGGCATTGAGGGTTTCAACTGGACCGACGAGGCCGTCGAGGTCCTGGAGAGCGGCACCAATCTGACCTTCAAGTACGAGAGCGACGGCACCGCCCGCGAACTGGACACGATGGGCGCCTATTTCCTCCCCGACGACGAGAGGAACGAACTGGCCGAGAAGATCGGCACCGTCATCTATTACAAGGCCCTCAGGGCCTCGAAGGACGGCCGCGACATGATGAACAAAGGAATTCGGACACGCTTCGGAGCAAGTTCGTATTAGAGCATTCAGCCATTGCTGAATGCTAGGGGGTGGTAATGAAGGCAGCTTGGAAAGATCGTTTTGCGGCCAATGTTCGGGAGTTCGAGGGCTATCCGATCGGCAAGACGATCAAGTATTTGACGGACCCGGAGATCATCTCACTTGCCGGTGGTCTGCCTTCGCCGGACGTCTTTCAGCGCTCCGAGGTTCGCTTGGCATCGATGAAGATTCTCGAGGGCAACATCGACCGCATCATGCAGTACTCGCCGATTTCTGGGGAGGCGAGTCTGTATAGCGCGGTGCTCGGTTTCCTGGCCAGGGATGACATTCATATCGACGAGGAAAACCTCTTGATCACGACCTCGGGGCAGCACGGGTTGGACCTCACCGGGCGGCTCTTTCTCGAAGAGGGCGATGTCGTCCTGGTCGATAGGCCGACCTTCGCCGGCGCCCTGGTCGCCTTCTCGATGCAACGGCCCCGGTTCGTCGGCGTCGATATCGAGGGGGATGGCTCGGACGTTTCGGGGATGCGGGAGCAGTTGCAGCAGCTGCACAGCGAGGGATCAACGCCCAAATTCATCTACGTCGTGCCGGATTTCCAGAATCCCACCGGTATCACAATGAGCCTGGCCAAGCGTGAAGCCCTGCTGGATCTCAGCTACGAGTTCGACGTGCCCATTGTCGAGGACAGTCCCTACCGGGATCTGCGCTATCAGGGAGAGACCATTCCGGCGATCTTCACCCTCGATCAACGGCGTGAAGGCGGCCATGTCATCGGCCTCTACACCTTCTCGAAGCTTTTCTGTCCGGGTATGCGGGTTGGTTTCAACATTGGTCCGGCCGCGGTCATCGAACGAATGACCCACATCAAGGAAGGCAATGTCCTGAACACCCCAAAATTCAACCAGGACATCTGTACGGCGTTTCTTGAGGACATGAATTTCGAGGCTCATATTTCGAAATGCCAGGACTACTACCGCGAGAAGTTGGCGGTCTTCCTCGAAACGATGGAAGAGCACTTTCCGGCGGAGATGGGCATCACTTGGACACGGCCGGAGGGCGGATTGTTCCTGTGGGTCACATTGCCCGGGCACATCGACACCGATGAACTCTTTTTCGAGGCGATTGAACACAAGGTGGCCTTCGTGCCCGGCGAGCAGTTCTACGGTGAAAACCCCGATCACAATCACATGCGGATCAACTTCTCGTTCGTCAGCAAGGAACAACTGGCCGAGGCCGTCAAACGGCTGGCTGAGTGTATTCGGAAACGA
>JAUXDC010000363.1 GCA_030618605.1 Holophagae bacterium
ATTCGGTGCATGATGTTGGTCGCACTCCGCGGGCCGAAGCTCGCCTGAGAGCCGCCGCCGCCAAAGGCTCCAGCGAGATCGGCACCCTTGCCCTGCTGCAACAGGACCACCATGACCAAGAACAGGCACACCAATATGTAGATGATGACTAGGATAATTCCCACGATTAATCTCCAACGGCGCAGTCGGCCGAAGCGCGAATGATAGCCGAAAACGAGCCGACGTCAAGGGAGGCGCCCCCGATCAGGCCTCCGTCGACGTCCGGCATGCCGACCAGTTCGGCTGCATTGCCGGGTTTCATTGATCCTCCGTAGAGGATTCTCAGTGCATCAGCGTCTGATGAAAAGAAGCCTTCAAGGCGTCGGCGCAGGAACGCATGAGCTTCCTGGGCCTGGTCTGCAGTGGCGGTTTGACCGGTGCCGATGGCCCAAACCGGTTCGTAGGCGACGACCAGTTTGGTGGGATCGAGGTCCGCCACACCGGCCATTTGGGTCTCCAGGATCGAGAACGTCTTCTCGGCCTGTCGTTGTTCCAAGGTTTCGCCAACGCAGTAGATGACGGCCAAGCCCGCCTCCTGGGCGGCCTTGGCGCGACGGGCTGCGGTGATGTCGCTTTCGCCGAATATCGTCCGGCGCTCGGAGTGTCCGACAATGACCCACTGGATACCGAGTTCAACCAGCATGGCAGGGGCAATTTCGCCAGTGAATGCACCGGAATTCTCCCAATGGCAATTCTGTGCGCCGAGACCGATTTTCGATCCGGTCAAGAGCATCGCTGCATGTGGAAGGGAGGTGAAGGGCGGACAGACGACGGCATCGACTTCGCCCCCGAGATCCTCGGCCAACAGGCCCTCGATCAAGGCTGAGGTTGCCGCCACGTTCTGATGCATCTTCCAGTTGCCCGCTATCAAGGGTCGTCGATGGGTCATGGGGTCATTCCTCCAGGGCGGCCAGGGCGGGCAGGGGCTCGCCGGTGATGTATTGCAGGGATGCACCCCCACCGGTGGAAATGTGGGACATGCGGTCTTCGACATTGGCTTTTTTTGCCGCCATAACCGATTCTCCCCCACCGACGACGGTAAAGCCGTCGCAATCGGCCATCGCATGGGCGACCGCCATGGTGCCGGCGGCGAACTCGTCGACCTCGAAGACCCCCATGGGGCCGTTCCAGAAGACGGTCTTGGCGTCCGAGAGTGCCTGGGCGTATCGCTTTTGGCTGTCCGGCCCGAGATCGACGATCAAAAGATCGTGAGGTACGGCTTCGGCCGGGACGACCTCGATGCGGCTCGGCCCGCTGACGGCATCGGCGACGACGACATCGGTGGGCAAAAGAAGTTCAACTCCGAGGGCGTCCGCTCGTTGCATCACGGCGCGAGCCGTGTCGAGCATGTCCTCCTCGACCAGAGAATTCCCGACTTCGAGACCCTTGGCCAGGAAGAAGGTATTGGCCATGCCGCCGCCGATCAACAGACGTTGCGCCTTGCCCAGCAGGGCTTCCAGAGGTGCAGTCTTTGTCGAGATCTTGGCGCCGCCTACGACGGCGACAAAGGGCTGGGCCGGGTCGGTGACGACGCGACTGAGCGCTTCGACCTCGCGCCCCATCAGCCCGCCGGCCGCTTTGTGGCCCTTATCAAAGAGAGATGGTGCGGCAGAAACCGAGGCGTGGGCACGATGGGCCGTGCCGAAGGCGTCATTGACGTAGTGGGAGAATCCTTCGGTGAGAGCCTGTGCGAAGGCTGAGTCGTTGGCCTTTTCTCCAGGATAGAAGCGAAGGTTCTCCAGCAGGAGAACGGGGTGACGACTGAGCTGGTCCAGGCGGTCGGCGGCCAAACAGTCGGAAACGAAGGGGACCTCCCGGCCGAGGGCCTGCGACAGGGCTGCCGCCACCGGCCTGAGGCTGTAGGCAGGATCGGGCGAACCGTTGGCCTTGCCCAAATGAGAGCACAGGGCCAGACGCGCCCCACGGTCGAGGAGGGCTTTGATCGTCGGCAGGGCCGCCACAATTCTTGTGTCGTCCTGAACGATGCCGGCAGACAGAGGAACATTGAGGTCCAAACGAACCAAAACCTGAGCGTTCTCCAGCCCGGTCAAGTCTGAGAGGCCTGGCAGGTTCATGCCTTGCTCGCCATGTACTCCATCAGGTCGACGCAGCGGACCGAGTAGGCATTTTCGTTGTCATACCAGCCGACGATGCGGAAGAAATTGGGCGCCCGCTGGGCGATCAGCTCGAGGTCAACGACCACCGAGTGGCTTTCGCCGATGATGTCCGAGGACACCAGGGGCTCATCGGAAGCCTTGAGAATACCCTTGAGCTCGCCGGCGGCAGCTGTTTTGAAGGCTTCGATCAGTTGCTCGGCTGTGCCCTCACGCTCGGAAACGAAGATGACGTCGCAGACCGAGCCGTCGGCCACGGGAACGCGCATTGCGCCGCCGTCGAGCTTGCCCGCAAGCTCAGGCAGTACCAGGCTGACGGCCTTGGCCGCACCGGTTGATGTCGGAATGATGTTGATCGCAGCCGCGCGGGCGCGTCGTTTGTCCGACGGGTGCTGTACGTCGAGAATACTCTGGTCGTTGGTGTAGGCGTGGGTGGTCGTCAGCCAGCCGTGTTTGATGCCGACGGTATCATTCAGCACCTTCGCCATCGGGGCCAGACAGTTGGTGGTGCACGATGCGTTGGAAACGACGTTATGGGCTGCAGGGTCGTAAGTCGTATGATTGACACCCATGACGAAGGTCGCGTCGACCTCTTTGCCGGGCGCGGTGATGATGACCTTTTTGGCGCCGGCTTCGAGGTGTTTGCCTGCGGTCTCACGAGAGCGGAAGAATCCGGTGGCTTCAAAGACGAAATCAACGCCCAATTCGGCCCAGGGCAGCTTGGCAGGGTCACGCTCGGCGAAGACCTTGATGACGTCGCCATCGATCACCATGCCTTCCGGCGTGACCTCGACCGTGCCGGGGTATTTTCCGTGCACACTGTCGTGTTTGAAGAGATAGCCCAACATGTCGGGCGACGTCAGATCGTTGATGGCGACGATGTCGATGCCGTCGCGGTTTTTGAGGTGGCGTCCGACCAGGCGGCCGATACGACCGAATCCGTTGATTGCAACTTTGATGCTCATGAAATCCTCCGGTTCAAAAAATGGGTCGTGAGTATAGCACCTGAAAGGTCGAAATGGGGGTTGAAGAGAGGGGGAGAAGGGGGGAAGGATGAAGGCGGAAGGATGAAGGCGGAAGGGCGAAGGTGGAAGGATCTTGAACGTCAGCAACCCA
>JAUXDC010000004.1 GCA_030618605.1 Holophagae bacterium
GGAGTCCCGCGTGGTGGACACCGATGCCGAAGCCAAGGAAACGTTTGAACTCGCGGCCGTAGGGTGTGTCGAAGCGCACGCCGGTCAGGGCCTTTCGGATGGCCTCCCTTTCTTTGCGGCTGGTCAGGCCCATCGATGTCAAGCCTTGGGCCAATTCGGCACAATCATTGCGGGTGAAATTGACGATGTAGACCGGCGTCTGGTCATTGGCGCCCAGTTCCTCGACCGTTTCGTGCAGTGGCGTCTCGCGGTAGGAGAACTCCAGCGGGACCGGTCGTTCGACCGAAGTGACGTGGGCCACCTCGACGCCTGAGCGCTTTTCGATGTGGCGCGTGATGGGCGTGACATCGCCCAACGTGGCCGACATCAGCAGGAAACGAGTCGACGGGAGAGTGATCAGGGGAACCTGCCAGGCCCAACCGCGGTCGCGGTCCGCGTAGTAGTGGAACTCGTCCATGACGACATATGGCACGTCGAGATGCTCTCCCTGCCGCAGGGCCATGTTGGCCAGGACCTCGGCAGTGCAGCAGACAACGGTCGCGTCGGGGTTGATCGACGCGTCCCCGGTCTTCATGCCGACGTTTTCGGGACCCAAGACCTCGCACAGAGAAAAGAACTTCTCGCTGGCCAGAGCCTTGATCGGAGAGGTGTAGAACGAGGTCCGGCCCTCGCAGAGACCCTTGAAGTGCAGACCGAGAGCAACAAGACTCTTGCCCGATCCCGTCGGTGTGCTCAAGACGACGTGGCGCCCGGACATCAACTCCAACAGACCCTCTTCCTGGGCCGGGTAGAGTTCGAAGCCCGAATCGCTCGCCCATCCCAGGAACAGGTCGAGGATTTCATCGGTGTCGGTGGTGCCGCCTGACGGGACGCGTGATCCGAGATTTTCCATGGGGAGATGATACCTGGGCAATTCGTTGAACGAATTGCATGGGGCTAAAAATATGAACGAATTGCATGGGGGAGGCAAAGAAGGGAGTTTGATTGTAGAGTACCGGTATGGCGAGCGGTTCATCTTCGCTATTGAAGAAGCGTGTGCCTCGAAGAATCGGGTGTGCGGTGATGCTGGCCCTTTTTGCCGGAATATGGATCGTCTTCGAGATCCAGGCACAGAGGACGGTCCTGGCCAAGCATCTGGCCGTGTATCGGGATCCGGACCACCGTTTGCAGCCCCTCGATCCTGGAGTCGGGACCAATTCGGATGGGTTGCGATGCCGGTTTGAGGCTGCCGAGATCGCCGATTCGGACTTCAGCGTGTTCTTCTTGGGGGATTCCTTCGTCTTTGGCCCAGGCGTTGGGCGGGAGGGTGCGCTCCCACGGCTCTTCGAACGAGGGTTGAGGAGACGTTACCCGGCACAAGAGATCCACGTCGTCAATGCCGCCTGGCCGTCGGCTTCTCCGTTGCTGGCTCTCAGGCTCCTTCGTGACGTTGGGATCAGTTATCAGCCTGATTTGGTTCTCTACGGCTTTGACATGAGCGATTTCAGAGATGATTTGATGTATCGGAATTTGATCGAAAAGAAGGGCATCTACGGGATGGTCGACCGAGGGCCGGCGTCCTTGTGGTTGGCCGGGCGTGGTGCGAAAGCGCTGATGCCCGATGGTCTCTACCGAAAGGTCTTCCGGATGCCGAAGGACCGTTTCTTCGCCGTCAAGAAGCCGTTGGATGAAACTCGACCTAATCTCCTCGAGGTTTGGCAGACCCTGATGGAGGTCAATCTTTTCTGTCGCGAAGAACTGGATGCTGAATTTCGTCTGATCGTTCTGCCGAGGAATTTTCAATACAGTGAACGCGAGAGTCCCTCCAGTTGGGAACGAGGCGAGTATGAAGATCTGGGGCCCTTCGTCCTGGAACCCTTCCGGTTTTTCGAGGAACAAGCCGCTACGGCCCCTTTCGCCATCCACTCTCTCCTGCCGGCCTTCGAGCAGACTGATGTCTTCCCGACCTGTTATGCCGGTGACCCGCATTGGACGCCTGCCGGAACCCAGGTCGCCGCCGATGCCCTGGTTGAGATGGCGGTCAGGGGGGGGTGGGTGAAGGGTGAAGGGTGAAGGGTGAAGGATGAGAAGACCCCTAACTCCTAACCCCTTACTCTTCCCTGTCAGGCATCCTTCAGGAAATTGACCACCCGGTCGAAAACGGATTTCCCGCCTTCGGCGAGGACCGAGTGACCGGCGTCGGGCACGCCGATGAATTCCGCCTGAGGTAGGGCCTCGGCGATTTCAGCAGTGTCTTCCCAGGCAACGACGGCATCCCGTTGGCCGGCGAGGACCAGGGCAGGAATCTCCAGAGACTTGAGTGCCATCCGGTCGTCCCAGGCGTCGAGCATGTGTTCCGCCTGAGCCAGGGCCCCGGGGACATCGAGCGGATCGAGGCCATAGAGCCGTGCGGCCTGGTCGACGAAGCCGGGCAAACGGCGATGAAACGGTGCTGCGAAGCCGAGCGTCATCAGACTGCGGCCGAAAACTTCGGGTGGAAAATATTCGAGCATGTCGCGCAGCAGACCGATCGATCGTCGTCCGTGGCTCGTCAAGCGTACCGCAGTGGATGCGATGACCATTCGGCTTACGCGTTGTGGTTGGTGAAGAGCCATTCTGAGGGCGATCAAGCCGCCGAGGCTGGCACCCAGCAGAGACGTCGTCTGATGGCCGAGGCGATCGAGGACGGCCCAGACATCATTGGCGGCACCGTCGGCCGTGAACGGTGAACCCCCGCGGGATCCGCCAATGCCTCGGTTATCCATGGTGACAACAGTGAAGGATTTCGCCAGTAGTGCCGGTAACTCGCCCCAGAGATTTCGCGAGGCTCCGAGCCCCGCCACGAGTGTCAGACAGGGACCCTCGCCCACAGAGGACCCGGTGATCGGCCCTGATGGCCCGTCAATCAGGAAGTCAGTCATGTGGGAGATTGTAATAGCTCTCAGCTCTCACGGAGCGGTGAACGACCAGGCCGATGTCGTGCCCGACTCGAAGCCGTCGGTGAAAACGGAGCACACGTTTTCGAAGAGGCACTCAACCCACTCCGGATGATCGACAAAAGGATTGCGGTTGGTTTGGAACGACGAGATGACTCCACTGCGTCTCCGTTCGAGGTCGTCGACGGGATCGTCCTTGTGCCACTGCAAGATAGTGGCGAGTTCACCCATGTAGGGCGCCCCTGAGGTGACCAGGGCGAGGTTGTCGGTCAGGATCAAGTCAGGCTCTGTGGCGCCCGTCTGTCCGTGGATCCCACCCTCATAGCGTACGTCCATATAGAGCTGTGCTCGCGCCACGTCACCGCGGCGGCCGATCCAGGTCTCCCATCGGCCATCCATTCCGCCGGTCACGGCACCGTCGAACCAGTTGGAGTTGCCGGGGTGAACGCCGCTGCCGCCACCCTGGTTGTTGTTGATTACGGTAACTCTCTCGCTGCATGATATGTCGCAGGTCCGGAACGGCCGACTGGAACGATCGCTGTTGTAGTTCGCGTTGCAGGCAAAGAGATGGTGGGCATCGGTGTAGGGGTAGTTGCCGGAGTTATTGTCACTGAAACCGTAGGTTCTGGGCCAACTGTGCTCGCGATTGTAGATACCCTCTCCGCCTGAGATCTTCGTGTAGTTTTCGTTCTTGTAGAGATCGAGGATCTCGCCAACTCCTGGACCGCCTGGTGTGAACTCCTCGGCAGAGTTGACCATGTCCCATGTATCCCAGGCGTCATCGGTATAGTCGTAGCGGATGTGGTCGTCGATGGTTTCGTGGAGGGTCGTACGCAACGCCGTGGACGACGATACGTCCACACCCTTGTAGTACTCGCTCCGGCTCATCTGATTCGGCCACGAGGGTGTGTTGAGTGCCTCGCCGAGATTCGCGGTGTTGCTGACTCCGGTGATCAGCCCCTCACCATCGAAATCGTTCATCAGCCAGTCAGTGGTGGAGTCGGTGTCGGTGCCGTTGGGAATGCGCGACGCACCCCCGGCGCCCACCACAGAGGCCGAGTAGGCAACGTCATCCGGGTCGCTGTCGATCACGGAGACGCTGTCCAACAAAGCGCTCCACGGAAGGGGATCGACGTCGAAAGTGCCGTCGTCGTTGAGGTCGAGATCGCTTTCGCCTCCGCTATAGTCGCTGACCAGCAGCAAAGTGACTGATCCGACAAGCACATCGACCTGGGCGCCGGTGTCCCAGTAGCCCCCGCCATTGGTATTGCCCACGGTGAAGGTGGCGTCGATTTCCCCCATCGTCTCGGTGTTGCCGCTGACCACCACAATTGTGGCCCATGAGGTATTGCTGTTGGGCGTGCCGAAGATCTCGATGAACTCATCGGTGTCGGCGCCGATGTGGTCCAACACCATTTCATTGATCACCGGACCCGATCGGGTGCCGCTGTTTGTGTCGGCTGCAGTGGTGACGGCCCCGACCAGAACAACGACAACAACAACAGATAAGGTGGCGTATTTGAGCATATGATTTCCTTACAAAGGCAGGTGGGACTTCCAGCCCTGCCGGGATTCTAGCAAACCGAGGACCTGGAAATCGGCTCGGGTCCATGTATTATCTTTCGGTTGTGACCGATTTTCAGGGATAATGGGGAGAACGAGGAGTCTGGCGTGAAAAAATTTCTCTTGGCGATTGATGTCGGGAATACCAATACAACGGTTGGACTCTTCCAGGATGAGGTTTTGAACACCGACTGGCGATTGACGACCCATGCCGAGCGAACGGCTGACGAGATCGGCATGTGGTTGCTGCAACTTCTGGAGTGGGAGGGCGTTCAGCCCGATGATCTGTTGGGTATCGCAGTTTCGTCGGTTGTGCCGCCGATGGATCCCCGTTTAAGGGAGGGTGTGGTGCGCTACCTGGGTCGGCAGCCTTTTTTTGTCGAGCCCGGCATCCAATCGGATATGCCGCTGTTGGTTGATACGCCGCAGGATCTGGGCGCCGACCGGCTGTGCGACGCCGTTGCCGGATACGAAATCTACGGGGGACCGTGCATCGTCCTTGATTTTGGGACGGCTCTGACCTGGGAAGTCGTTTCGGCAGATGGCGAGTACCTCGGTGGCGTGATCTCTCCGGGTCCTGGCGTGACGGCAGCGGCCCTGTCCTCGAAGACTGCCAAGTTGCCTCAGGTGGCGATGGCGCCGCCCGAGAGAGTCATCGGCAAGGGGACCGTCGACTCAATCCAATCCGGTCTCTTCTATGGCTATCTTGGTGCTGTGGAAGGTGTGACACGGCGGATTCTTGATGAACTCGGAGATGCCACCGTCATTGCGACCGGTGGTCTTGCCGGAGCCTTTGGCGCCCATTCCGACTTGATTGAACATGTTGACGCCGATTTGACGCTCAAGGGTCTGAGGCTCTTATGGTTGAAGAATTTGACGGCTCCATGATCGATGACTCCAAGGCCAAAACCAAGATCCGGTTGGAGGTGGAAAAGCGCCTTCGACCCTTTACGCTGCCCAATTTCATCACCTTGACGCGAATGGCCATTGTGCCTTTTTTTGTCATTGCCGTTGCCGAGGGTGATTTTCGATTGGCCTTGTGGACCCTGGTCATCGCTGGGTTGACCGACGCTTTAGATGGATGGCTGGCCCGCCGCTTCGATATGGAGTCGATCGTCGGGGCTTATCTTGATCCGATCGCCGACAAGTTGTTACTGGTCACAGCCTATGTGACTTTGACCATTCCGATGGGCCAGGCAGTCGTCATCCCCTTGTGGCTGGCGATTCTCGCGCTCTTTCGTGATTTTTTCATTATGGTAGTTGTGCTGGTCCTGTTTTTGGTGGAAGACATTCGGAGTTTTCCACCGTCGGTTTTGGGGAAGGCGACGACCTTCATGCATATTGTGACGATTGGTGTCGTCTTGCTGGCCAATCTGACCACGATGCCCTCATGGATTCCTGACGCTTGCTTCTACCTGTCGTTCGTTCTGATTATTCTGTCCGGCTTCAACTACATCTATCGTTCCAGCCGGTTTATCGAAGTAGCCCGCCAAGAGAAAGCCGACGGTTCAAACGACGCATCGGCGTAGCTTTGGCGGTGTGGCGTCACCATCTCCATCCGATTCCGAGACCGATTTCGACGGGATTGCCCTCGATGGCGACCCGATCGAGGTTTTCCTGGTTGTCGTTTTCGAGGTCCAGTTTGCCTGACAGGTCCATCATTTTAAGATCCAGACTGACGAAGGTGGTTTGGCTGAGACTGTAGTTGAGGCCACCCTCGATGACCCAACCGAAGCTGGGATTGGCGACCAGTTTTGTGACGCCGTAGTCCTCGAGCACGGGTTCGACATCGTCAAAGAGATAGAAGGTCGTAGCGAGGCCGGCCCCAATATATGGCTGCACGCCTCCGCGGAGTTGGATCTCGTAACGCAACGTCAATGTGATGGGTGTGAACCAGATTTCGCCGAGAATCTCTCCGTGATGGTCGCCGGAGATACCCTTGAAATCGAATGGCGCTGTGGTCAACGACGCACAGAGTGCCACTGCGTCCGAAAACATGTACTGCGTTTCGAGGACTGCCGTCACTGAGGACGAACTCGAGTCCATTCGAGTCCCGGAGTCAAAAATAGGATCGGTTGTGGCGTCAAACTTGAGAGAGGTCAGTCTGGTTGCAAAGCGCCACTCACCCTGTTGGGCGGCTGCGGGCACAGCTCCGAGAACGATCAATATGGCTGTGAGAACAAACAATCTACGCATCATGCCTCCTAAGTCTCTTACCCTCGGGATTCTACACAAGAAGGCGTCAAGCTGTTAGCCGTTAGCGATGAGCTATTAGCAAGAGTGGCGTGGCCGTACCACTTGGGAGATGAACGGCATGAGGGAAACAGTCAAGCGGATGGACAAGAAAACACTATTGTCCGAGCTAACAGCTAACAGCTAAAAGCTGACGGCTATTAGCTTCCTGCCAGACCGGCTTGGCATCGAGGCCACTCTACGTCGTTCGTTCGACGTCGGCGCCAAGCGACCGCAGCCGTTGATGAAGGTCTTCGTATCCGCGCTCAACCTGTTTGATGTTGTGGATGACGCTTTCGCCCTTGGCGCACAGAGCTGCAATTACCAAGGCCATCCCGGCGCGGATGTCCGGGCTGGCAAGGTCTTGACCTTGGAGGCGCGCCGGGCCGACGACAACCGCGCGGTGGGGATCACACAGGACGATATTGGCGCCCATCGAGATCAGACGATCGACCCAGAATAGGCGGCTTTCGAACATCTTCTCGTGGATGAGGATCGTGCCTCGTGCCTGCGTAGCCAAGACCACCGCTATCGACGTCAAATCGGGCGGGAAAGCCGGCCACGGTCCGTCATCGAGCTTCGGAATACCTCCGGTGAGATCTTCACAGATCTCCAAACTCTGCCCGGCAGGAACGATGATATCGTCCCCGTCATCTTCCCAGTGGATGCCCAGACGTCCGAAACCGATGCGTGTCATCCGATGGTGCCGGTGTGACATTGCATTCGTGATTTTCAAGTGCCCGCCGGTGACCGCAGCCAGGCCGATGAACGACCCGACTTCGATCGGATCGGGTCCGATGACCGCCGTCGCCCCTCCGAGATCCCGTTTTCCTTCAATCTCCAGTCTATTGGTGCCGATGCCTCGAATGGGGCATCCCAGACTCTCGACGAGGAAGCAGAGTTCCTGCACGTGTGGCTCTGAGGCCGCGTTGCGGATCGTCGTTTTCCCTTGAGCGAGGGCTGCCGCCATGACTGCATTTTCGGTGCCCATGACCGACATTTCGTGCAGAAAAATATCTGCGCCGCTCAAGCCTTTGGGCGCCTTCATCACGTAACGATCCGGAAGGATCTCGATTTCGGCGCCCAATTCGATCAGTGCGTGCAGGTGGGTATCCAGGGGTCGCCGGCCGATCCGATCCCCCCCGGGGCGGGGAAGAATTGCCCTGCCCCACCGGCCCAGCAGGGGTCCCGCAAGAAGGAAGGAGGCCCGGATTTCGCCGGCCAGGTTGGACGTGAGGGTCTGAGTCGATACTGTGGAGGGATCGATCGACCAGTGACCGGGCCTTTGGGCCGTCACCGTCGCACCCAGTTCGCCAAGGAGTTTGAGCATTACCCCGACATCTCTGATATCAGGTACGTTTTCGAGGCTTACGGGTTGACCTCCCAGCAGGGTCGCTGCGAGCATGGGCAGGGCAGCGTTCTTGTTCCCGCCGGGCTTGAGTGTGCCGGAAATTGGGTTCCCGCCACGAACGATATAGGTGGCGCCGTCGTCAGGTGCTGCTTTCATGCGGAGATTCTAGCAAGGCGGCTTGGGCGCCTGCTAGAATCGGCCGATGACGCGCGTGATGACCCATTCTCTGCCAAGTCCGAAACGAGCGGGTCTGGTGGTGCGTGAGGTCGAAAGGCTCTACGCCGAGGGTCGAAAGACCGTCATCTGGGTAGCTGACGACCGATTGAGAACCGTGCTCGATGACTATCTTTGGACCTGCGAAGAGTTGGCTTTCATCCCTCATGTTGTGTGGACAGAGGAGATGGGTGAGGTGATGGACCCGGTGGTATTGGTCGCTCAGCAGGCCAATCCCAATGGCGCAGAAGCTCTTGTCGTCGCCGATGAACTACCGCCGGAAGATTGGGTCTTGACCTTTGACGAGGTCCACGACTTCATTCCACCGGGCGACGAGGGCGTCGAGCGAGAGGCATGGTGGACCAGGTGGCGAGAGTCACACAAGGAGAAAAGTGAATGAGCTTGTTGGGCAATATTCTCTGGTTGATCTTTGGTGGTTTTCTGACCGGCCTTGGCTATATCATCGGCGGTATTGGGCTGTGCCTGACAATCGTCGGAATCCCGTTCGCGCTGCAACACATCAAGCTAATTCCGATGGCGTTGCTGCCTCTGGGGCGTTCGCTTCGGTAATTTCTCGATTCGAGAATTTCCAAAAAATACAGAAGTAGGGTGGGCCTTGGCCCACCAAGCGCATCGATATGCTCATCAAATGGTGGGCCAAGGCCCAACCTACGGGAGAGCCGACGGCTCCTACAGCCCCATGTGAATCGCCACGCCACAGGCGAGCACGGTTGCTCCGGCGAGAGCATGGCCCCAGCGTTCGAAACTCGCAGTCGGCAGCCGTTGGGCGCCGGCGTTGAGGGTCAGGACCATCAACAGCATCGTTCCGATCGTTGCAACTGCAAAAATGACGGCCACCAGGACGACGGCCCCGGCGGTGAGGGTTGCAGCCGGGTACATCAGTATCGGGATCAGAGGTTCGCAGGGCCCGAAAAGAAAGACCGTAAACAAGATCCACGGTGTGATCGAGGGCCTGGCATGCTCATGGGGATGCACGTGATCGCTGGCGTGGCTGTGAGTATGGTCGTGTTCGGTCCCGTCGGCGTGCAAATGGCTGTGCGTGTGGGGACGATTGCGCAGAGCCCGCCGGATGCCCCAGACGGTGTAGGCCAGGCCGAAGGCCACAAGCATCCAGGCTGCAACGTCGCCTCTGACTGCCTCGAAGCCCTCAAGGCGGCTGACGGCAACGCCCAAGGCGATGCCCAGAAAACCCAGCACGACCGAACCCAGGACGTGCCCTATGCCGCAGACTCCCGTGATCGTGGCGGTCTTTGCCGTCGACCATCCCCGAGCCTGTGCCATGGCAACAAACGGCAAGTAGTGATCCGGTCCGAGCACCGTGTGCACGATGCCGACCGTCGCTGCCGTGGCGCAAAGAACGGTGAGTTCGTTCATCAATCGAGTATAGCGAGTTGGGGTGATGCGGGGTAGTTGCAATTCGTAGAGTTGTGGTTTTTGGGGTTGATGTCCGGCATTGGCGATCCCCAACCGAAACTCTGCGAATTGCGTTGGTTGAGGGGTGGGGTCCTACTTTTGGCGACGGGCGACCACACTCCACATCAGGGGTAGGTTGGGCTTGCCTTCAGGCCTGGTGAACCGGTGGCCCTCGATCTCGACCAGGTCTTCGAACAGCTTTGCGCCGTTGGAGTAGGGGTACTCGCGGGTCACCTCGATCGTCATCCCGGTGTCGATCAGGACCCGGAGTACCTCAGCGGCGCCCCATTGGAACTCATGAACCGGATAGGGATTTTGGAATTTGTCTTCCCCCTCGACAAATCCGGAGGGGGCCAAGGCGTCGCCGGCCATCCCGACGTAGTCGCCGACGCCGCCGTCCCAGGTCAGTGGGTGGCCTCCGGCGAAGTAGGGGTAGGCGATTTCGAAGTGCTCATCAAAGACCATGGAGAATGGGTGGAAGTCGATGCAGACGAAACGCCCGCCCGGACGGAGAACCCCGGCAACGCCCTGAGCCCAGACTTCGAGATCGGAGAGCCAGCACAGGGCGCCGTAGGAACAGAAGACTGCATCGAAGGACTGTGGGTCGGCCTCGGCAAGCCAATCGTACACATCGGCCCGGACGAAATTGGCGGCAATTCCGCTGTCGTTCGAGAGCTTCCGGGCGAAGTCTATCGCCTCGTCACTGATGTCGACTCCGGTGACATCGGCGCCAAGGGCTGCGAGGCTCAGGCTGTCCTGTCCCGCATTGCATTGCAGATGGACCAGCTTTGAGCCTTCGATCGATCCCAACAGCTCGAGTTCCTCTGGAAACAAGGTCGAACCACCGCCGCGCAAAAACCCCGCCTGGTCCTTCTTGTGACTGTTGTGAGCCCGGGTCGCTGTGTTCCAGCTCTTCCGGTTTTCTTCGTGCAAATGACGGTGTCGCATGGTGAGAAGGGTAGCAGTGCCACAAAAAAACACCCCGCCGGAGCGGGGTGTTTGAGTTAAAGGAAAAAGAACTCAAGAAGCCTTGTCGGCCTCGAGTGCTTTGCGCATGTGGTGATCGAGTTCCTTGATCTCGACCAAATCCTTCTTCATCTTGGCGTAGCCGTACCAGGTGGTGTAGTCCGGGTTGATGTGGAAGGCGCCCATGAAGGTCTTCATGCGGTGGTCCATGAACATCTCGTAGAGGATCTGCTCGATCTTGGTGTCAACCTCGTAGAAGGAAAGCAGTTGCGGGTAGACGCCTTCACCCTCTTTGACAGTGATGACGCCGTCCTTGCGCAGGTCCTTGATGATGGTGATCGCCTCGGCGAAGAGCTTGTCGGCTTCTTTGAGCATCTTGTCGGCGTTGGCGATGTTGGCATCGACGTAGCTGGGTGAGTGGCACTTGGCGCAGACGTCGGTGATGCGTTTGCGCTCGGCGTTGAATGTCTCGGCATCGAGGCGGGCCATGTCGCCGGCGACGACAACATCGAGCAGCGGCGTCGGTTGGCCTTCAGCATCCAACACGCCCAGTCCCATCAGGACCGTCGCGCGGTAGCCCATCCACTCTTCGTCTTCCTCAGGGAGCCGTACTCCGAGGAAACCCCACGGGGTGCGGACAAAATGGTTGCCCTCGGCCATGTGGCAGTCCTGGCACGTGGGTCCGCGGTGGGCTTCCCGATCCAACAAATAAGCAACACCATGCTTGGACGAAGACCACATCTCCCACTGCGGGTGGTCGAAGCCCATGTGGCAGGTCCTGCAAGCTTCGGGTTCCTGGGCCTCGGCCTTGGAGAAGGCGTGGCGGGTGTGGCAGTTTTGGCAGTCCATGCCGTATTTGTGGTACTGACGGCCTTCGCTTTCCCTCGCTGACTCGTCGAGCATTCCCAGGGTATGGCAGCCGCCGCAGCCTTTCTGACCCTCAATGTAGGCGTCGGGCTGGCCGTGCGTAAAGGGCAGCACCTCGATCGCGAGGAGTCCCTTGGCATGCTTGCCGGCAAGGTACTGCTCGGCTTGCTCTTCATGGCAGGCCTGGCAGGTGGCGATGGTCGGGAGCTTGGCTTTCTCGACGTCATCGGCCGAGGTGTGCTCCTCGCCATGGCAGTCGGCGCAGGTCATGGTCTTCGACATGACACCGCGATTGAAGTCTTTGACCATCAACGGGGTGATCGTCTTGTGGCAGTCTTCGCAATCCGAAGACACCGCCAGAACGGGTAGGGCCGAACCGACGATGATCGCCGTGACCGCAACGAACAGAACTACTTTCCTCATGATGAACTCCCCCTTTTTCAGGCCTGTGCCTATGTTCTCAATCATTGTGACCCTATTGTGACACAAGCCCCTTGACCGAGGTCAAGTGAGGGATTGAGCAGATGTTGGAAGGGTGGATTCAGGGACCGGGACCGGGACGGCGACAGGCAACGGCAACAGTCGGCGCCGGCCGGAAACGCCAACGCCGACGTACAAACCCGAGAGAGTCTTCTCCAACGGGGGTGCCCCTTGAGGAAAATGCACCGAGCGGGGGCGCGAAGCGGACCCGAAGGCCGGGGCCAGGAACTCCCGCGTTTGGATCACCTCATAAAGTAGGGAAGACCGGACCTGGCACTAACGGTTGAATTCAGTAGTGATATCTGCCTTGCAGGAAATCAATCCGGCCAGTAGAAATCAGGTAGACGATTCGGTGTTCCTCGGTTAGCCGGCGCGACCACGTGCCGGAAGGCAGGTATTTCAGTGGTTCGGGCTTTCCGATTCCTGAAAATGGGTCCCGGACAGCCGCCTCAACCAATGTCAACGCTCTTAAGGCGACCTTCCGGTTTGTTTTTACCCAAAACTGGAGATCCTCAATGAACTCCGGTTGGAATACCGCGACCCACTCGCGGTCCACTGGTGCGGGCCGCCGTCTATTCTTTGCCAAGGCCGATCTCGCGCCGGAGGTCCTGTATGTTTGAAGGAGGCAGATCACGATTCTGAGCGCGAGAGAGGGCTGAAAGTAAGCGCTCAGCATTTTTGGGTGACCGCAGGAGGTGTGCGGTTTCCATCAGGCTTTCGAGTTCATCTGCAGATACGATAGCCACATCATCAGCATTGCGCCGGCGGATAATTATCGGCTCTCGAGTGGCCGACACCTCATTGCACAGCGCCGCCAACGTCGCTCGTGCTTGGGTATACGTGGTTACAGTTGGCATCACCAATACCTCCCATCTCGTTGTACAGATATACTGTACATGTCCTTGCTTCCGCCGTCAACGGGCTAATGATCAAGGTCAGCGGACAGGTTCAGGTTCAGCGGCAGCAAACAGAGGCAGATGGCCGCAACGGCGCCAAGTGCGGCGACGGCGACCGCAAGCCGTGTCAGCATCCGCGTTCGGTGACAGGGATCAGGAACCGGGTAGGGGCACGGCGTGCCGTGCCCGGGCAGAACCGGACATTCCAGCCCCCCAGCCTACTTCACCCACAGCCACGCATGCCCCACGCTGATACTCAAGCGGGCGACCGGGATCCAGTGATTGTGGTCCGAACGAGCCACGCCCAGCTCCATCATCAGACCGAGGGCGCCCAGGCCGGATTCCACACCGACGGACAGGCCGCGGTGTCGACCGTGGTCGTCGGAGTCCCAGTTGCGATATCGGAGAAAGGCCCCAGAAAACCCGTTTTGGGGGACGGCTGCAGGCGCCTCGCGTACGCCGCCCCACCCCAGGGTCAGATTGGCGCCTTCAACCGCAGGCCCGTACTCGTAGCCCGCTCCGACGTAGAGGCTGTAGCGCTCCGGACGTTGAAGCGAGAGGGAGATCTGAAACGTGCCGGCAATACCGTTCGGGATGCCGACAACGGCGCCCAGTCGGGGGTAGAGGCCCAGGCGGAGGCGCTGATCCGGGTTCTCCTCGACGAGGGCCACAGGGTGCTCTTCGTGCCAACGTGTGATATCGATATGTTCCTGACCAAAGGCCACTGACGTACACGCGAGCAGGAAGGTGACAACGATGAGAACGCCTCGTTGCATCAGAATGCCGGTCCGTAGCGTTCGATTTTGGCGGCCGAGTCCCCCAGTTCCTGCCTGATCTTGTCCCGTCGGTCGGTGTCAAAGAGGAGGGAGGGTTCGCCTAGGGTGAACGCCAGACCGTCGCGGCATTCGAATGTCAGTGGGATCGCCCCGGTCAGGCGATCGACGAGGGAATGGATCGTGTTGGCTGCAGTCGTGCTTGCGACCAGGACGCCGGCCTCGGTGTTGTACCAGGTGGAGCGGATGTTGAAATTGGAGGCCGTTACGATGCCGACCCGGCCGTCCACCTGGAAGAGCTTGGCGTGCAGGCCGGTGAAGGGCTGCCGAGGAGGGTCGCAAAGTCTCAGGCCTTCGGCTGCTTCTGGATCTCCATCGCCGGCCGACCAACCCCAGACCTCGACGCCGGCATCTCCCAGGGTCAGGATTGCAGGGAGAAGGGCGCGCCAATGAACGCCCCCACGAACGGCTCTGGTCTCCGAGTTCGTCAGGACCCGAACGTGGACGCCGCGTTTCACTGCTGTCCGAAGTGCGGCGATCAGTCGAGGTGGAAAATTTGGGAAGGGCGTTACGAAGTCGACCTCGGTGCGGGCGCCATCGACCAGGGCGATCACCACATCGACTGTTGGAGCGTGGTCCCAGACCAGAGGATTGTCATAGAGAATCGCGGCCTCTTTGTCTCCTGTTTGATCGTGATGGGGAAACCAGGCGCGGTCCGCGAAGGTCTCCAGGGGTGATGTGCCATCTGGGAAAATTCCAGTTTGCCAAAAGCTCCGGATTTGCCCGAGGATTTTTTCCGGTGGCGCCAAGAAGCGTTTAAGACTCCGCAAATGGCCCAGAACGGTCCAGGATTTCAGCCAGTGCATCTGGAGATCTTCGACAGCGGGGCCGTCGATCAGAATATCGCCGTCGAGCCACACCGTATGGCCCGAGTCGACAAAATAGTGGTCGGAGTAGTTGCGGCCGCCGAGGATTGCCGATCGGCCGTCGGCGATCAGGACCTTGTCGTGCAGGCGGGCCGAGTAGATCGGCACCAAGCCCCACCGGGGCGGGTTGAAGTAGCGGACTTCGGCCCCGATTGATCGGAGACGCTTCCGTACAGAACTCCAGAAGTCATCGGAGGCATGGGGCGTTCCGTCGTCAAGGATGACCATGACTTCAAGGTGACCACCGTCGGCCGCCACGGTCCGGATCTGTTCGGCGACTGCGTCGAGCATGCGAAGCCCGAAGTCGTCTCGTCTCCAAATGAAGCTGGATATCAGGAGGTGGTGTTCGGCGGATCGGATCAGTTCCAGCCTTCGTTCGAAGCTCTCGGGTCCGTCGAGGAGCAGTTCGACGTGATTCCCGGGGAGGAGACGAGTCTTACCCTTCCGGGCCAGAATGTCCTCGAGATCCGAGGCGGAGCCGAGGGTCGCCGCAAGGATCACGGCGATGGCCGGCAGGGCCGTCAGCCACCGATTCTTCGAAATCCTCAGAAAACTGATACCGGAACTCCTTTGTGTTCTCTTTGCGGTCTTTGCGTCTTGGCGGTTCATCTGTCTTCTTGTCCTGGCCGCATCGATGTCATTTTTCAATTCTGTTTGCCTGACAGCTGATAGCTCCTAAACAACCACGTTGACCAGCCGGCCGGGGACGACGATGACGCGCCGTGGCTCCTTGCCCTCCATGTACTTGCGGATCTTGTCGGAGTCGAGGGTCAGACGTTCGAGGTCTTCCTTGGCCGTATCCTTCGGGACCTGGATCTCGTCGCGCCTCTTGCCATTGACCTGGAGAACGATGGTGATCAGGTCATCCTGGCACAATGCCTCGTCATGGGTCGGCCAGGAGGCGTGGGCAAGAAGTCCCTCGCCGTTCAGCCTTGACCACAGCTCCTCGCACAGGTGTGGGGCGTAGGGACCCAGCAATCGCAGGAAGGCCGACAGGATCTCTCGCGGAAGCGTCTCGGCCGTCGTCGCCTCGTTGACGAAGATCATCATCTGGGCGATGGCGGTGTTCATCTGCAGGGTCTCGGTGTCTGACACGACCTTCTTGATCGTCTTGTGCAAAACCCGGTTCAACGGGTCGTTGGAATCTGCGGGATCGTTTGTGATCCGTGTGTTGAGCTCGCCGGTCTTGGAGTCGACCACAAGACGCCACACGCGGTGAAGGAAGCGGTTGACCCCTTCGACGCCCTTCATCTGCCAGGGTTTCTGGACTTCGAGCGGTCCCATGAACAGCTCATAGAGGCGCATTGCGTCGGCGCCGTAGGCGTTGATCACATCGTCGGGGTTGACGACGTTGAGCTTGGACTTGGACATCTTCTCGATCTGGGTGTTGACCGGTATGCCGGTTTGACGGGTGACGTGCCCGCCGTCGTTCTCCTCGACCTCGTCGGGGTGGTAGTACTTGCCCCCTTCGTCACGGTAGGAGTACGCCAGGATCATGCCCTGGTTGAAGAGTTTTTGGAAAGGCTCTTTGGTGTGAACCAGGCCGCAGTCGAAGAGCACCTTGTGCCAAAAACGGACATAGAGCAGGTGCAAGACGGCGTGCTCGACCCCACCGACGTAGAGGTCGACCGGCATCCAGTAATTCTCGGCCTCCTCAGACCATGGTTCGAGTTCGTTGGTCGGGTCCAGATAACGCAGGTAGTACCAGCACGACCCGGCCCACTGGGGCATGGTATTGGTCTCCCGGGTTCCCGTGCGGCCGTCGGGCAGGGTGACGCGAAGCCAGTCGTCACCGGCACGGGCCAGGGGCGGCCGGCCGTCTTCGGTGGGCCGGTACTGATCGATGGCGGGCAGGGCGATCGGCAGGGCCTCTTCGGGAAGCGGTACGACCTCTCCGTCGTCGGTATGGACGATGGGGAAGGGCTCGCCCCAGTAGCGCTGACGTGAGAAGAGCCAGTCGCGAAGGCGGTACTGGATCTTCTCCTCGCCGAGTTCCTTGTCCCCGAGCCAGGCAATAGTGGCATTGACCGCCTCGGGTACTTTGAGCCCGTTGAGATCGAGGCCCTGATCGCCCGATGAGTTGACCAGGACGCCGTCGTTACAGTCGGTGAAGGCCTCTTCTTCAATCGGCTTCGAGCCGCCGGAGACCACTTCGATGATCGGCAGGTCGAAGGCGCGAGCGAACTCGTGGTCGCGCTCGTCGTGGCCCGGAACCGCCATGATCGCCCCGGTGCCGTAGGACATCAGGACGTAGTCGGCGACCCAGATCGGGATCCGTTGTCCGTTGACAGGGTTGAGGGCGAAGGCGCCGCTGAAGACGCCTGACTTGGTTTTGGCCAAATCGGTGCGGTCCAGATCGCTCTTGTTGGTGGCCTCTGCAATGTAGTTCTCGACGGCCTCTCGTTGCTCGTCGGTCGTGATTTTGGCCACCAGCGGATGCTCGGGCGCCAGAACGCAGTAGGTCGCGCCGAACAGAGTGTCGGGCCTAGTAGTAAATACCGTGAAATCTTGCTCGTGGCCGTCGATGGCGAACGTCACGCCGGCGCCTCTGCTGCGGCCGATCCAGTTGCGCTGCATCTCCTTGACCGACTCCGGCCAGTCCAGATCGTCCAAATCGTCCAAAAGCCGTTGTGCGTAGAGAGTGATCTTGAGCATCCACTGGCGCATCATGCGGCGCTCGACCACATCGCCGGTCTCGACGTACTTGCCGTCCTTGACCTCTTCGTTGGCCAGTACCGTACCGAGCGCTGGGCACCAGTTGACCGGTTCGTCGGCCATGTAGGCCAGGTCCTTTTCGTAGAGCTTGAGGAAGATCCATTGGGTCCAGCGGTAGTAGTCGACACTCGAGGTGTTGACCTCACGTTCCCAGTCATACGAGAAGCCAAGCCGCTGGATCTGCCCCCGGAAGTTGTCGATGTTCCTCGTCATGATCTCTGCGGGGTGTTTGCCCTCGCGGACCGCGGCGCGCTCGCCGGGAAGGCCGAACGCATCCCAGCCCATCGGGTGGAGCACGTTGAATCCCTGCATGCGCTTCATCCGGGCGATGACGTCGGTGGCCGTGTAGCCCTCGGGATGACCGACGTGAAGGCCGGCGCCGGAAGGGTAGGGAAACATGTCGAGCACGTAGTATTTGGGTTTTGACCTGAGTTCTTCAGGGTCGCTGGGTGTCCTGAAGGCGTTCTCGTCCGCCCAACGCTGTTGCCATTTGGGCTCGATGATTGACGGTGTGTAGTTAAAGTCTTCCATGAGATCCTCGCATTTGAAAACCTGCCGGGAGGCAGGAAGTGGGCATTCTAACTCAGTTAGGCTGGGACGCCAGGAAGCAGGGATGCTGGGATGCCAGGACACCAGCGAGCCATGAAGCTGGGCATGAGGGAGCGCGCGACCCCGATCGCGCATTGTGCCGCTGAGTTTGGGAAGTTGAGAGGCCTTGTCTTGTGGCATAATTACGATGCGCTTCTGAGAGGAGTTACGATGCCGAGACATTCACTGAACCCCGACGCCCTTCGAATGGAAGAGAGTTTTTTTGCCGAAGAGAACGCCAAGTTGCTCAACAAGCTCCGCAATGAGGCAAAGGACAAAGAGAGGCGGGATGCCCTCCGGGCAGCTCTGAGAATTGATGACGAAAGGGTGATCGATGCCCTGATTGAGTTGGACCTCTACCCGGAAACCGTGGTTGCATTCGGCCTGATTCCACTGATCGAGGTTGCATGGGCCGATTGGGAGATCCAGGACAAGGAACGTGAGGCTGTGTTGAAGGCGGCTTTTGAACGTGGCATCGAAAAAGGGTCGACGACTTGCGAACTGCTGGAAAATTGGCTTCTACGAAAGCCTGGACCAGAAATGCTGGAAACCTGGAAGCACTACGTCGGCGTCATCGGCGAAAAAATGGACCCCCATAATCGTGCCCTGATCAGGGACGGTATCCTGGCTCAGGCCAAGGGTGTCGCCGAGGCGGCCGGTGGTTTCATGGGCTTCGGTTCCAAGATCTCGGCGGTAGAGCAGAAGGTGTTGGACGATCTTGCCGCGGCCTTCGGGTAGGAGCCTGTAGGGCATAGGCCGTCAGCGTGGTTGAAAAGGTTTGATGGCCCGGGCCTCTGCCCTACATTCTCCTATAAGTGCGCTGCGCGCACTGCCAGGCTGAAAGCTGATAGCTGACCGCCCCTTTACCCGTAGGGGAAGACAACCGGGTAGCTGGGGATGATCAACTCACGGGCTTTTTCGACCTCTGCGGCGGTGGGACGGATGAGGATCAGCGGGACCTCGAGGTCGTGGGGCAGGGCTCGAACCGTGCTGCCCAGCCCGATGTCCAGGGGTCCCGACTTGCTGTGGGAGCCCATGATCAGGACATCACTTTCGATCTCCTCTATGACCTTAAGGATTTCGGCGCTGGGTTTGCCGGTCCGCAAAATGGTGTTGACCGACAGACCCTCGTCCACCAGGGGCTCGATAAAGCGCTGCATCTTCTCCTCGGTGGTCGCCAGGTGGGGCAGGAGATCGACGGGGGCGTCAACCGAAACCACGGTCACCACACCACCGCCCATTCTGGCCAGCGCCCGGGCGACGGCCCGTTGTCGCAGGGCAACCGGTGTGAAGTCGAGATACCGTTGTAGGGCGACGGCGACACAGATTGATCGGTAGGGCATGACGGCCTCCTTGTCCATGATAACTGGTCCACGAGGAAGCTAGGAGGCTGGAAAACCAGGACGTTGGGACGCTGAAAGAGTGAGGGGGAGGTGGTGGGCCAAGGACCACCCTACAACGAGCCCGGGCCCCGTAGGGTGGGCCTTGGCCCACCACCCCCGGCTCCCGGCGGTCGGCATGGTACGCTCATACACGACTATGATGTTCAAGGATCAACCTGAAAACCCCCGTGGTGGAGATTCCCCGATTGGGTCGGAGTCGGCTTGGACCAAGGACCACGCTGCGAGGGCGAAGGCTGGTGACCGTGTAGGCCGTTTCCGCATCGTCGACCTGATCGGTACCGGTGGCATGGGCGTTGTCTACAAGGCTCTCGATGAAGCCCTGGGCCGCCATGTCGCCCTCAAGCACCCGAGGGTGGACGTCAAGGACGCGGAGACTGTCCGGGCCCGGTTCGTCAGAGAGGCCAGGGCGGCATCACGGCTGCTCCACCCCAACGTCGTGCCGATCTTCGAGGTCTTCGAGTTTGAGGGCGTGCCCTGGTTGGCGATGGAACTGGTCGAGGGCGGCAGTTTGAAAGACCGGTTGAAAGAGACAGGTCCGATGCCCCTGCTCGAGGTCCTGGGGCATGCCATGGGTCTGGCCGGCGCGTTGGCTGCGGCTCACAATCTGGACATCCTCCACCGTGACGTTAAACCTGCCAATGTCTTGTTGGACTCAGCGGGCAGGGCGCGGCTGGTCGACTTCGGCCTGGCCCGGCGGTTGGTGACACAGGGTGAGAGCCGCGAGGATGAAGAGACCATCACACGCATGACCGAGCAAGGCCACATGGTCGGCACGCCGGGCTACATGTCGCCTGAGCAGGCTCTGGGCCGCCCACTGGATGCACGCAGCGATATCTTCTGCCTGGGGCTAGTTCTGTACGAGATGGCGACCGGTACGCCGGCCCTGGAGACTGCCGGCAGTGACAGTTGGCTGGACAGCCTGCTTCATACCCCTCCGGCGCCGATCGTGCACTTTCGGTCCGACACGCCGGAGGTCCTCGAAGGCATCGCACATAAGGCCCTGGCCAAGAAGCCGGAGGACCGGTACCAGAGTGCCGCGGACATGGCGGCCGACCTCAAGGATCTGCGCGGTGAGGTCGAAGGAGGACTGGTTCGGGCCAAGGTCTTACGCTCCCGGCGGCAGCGACGGCTGGTGCAGGTTCTGGGGTTGGTAGTCTTGGCCGCAGCAGCGTCCGCGGGTACATGGTGGCTCAAAGACCTTGTCACCCCCGAAATTCTTGCGACGACCTGGGTCGCCAGGCCCCTGACCCACGACCCCGCCTGGGCGGCCGATCCGGCCCTCTCGCCGGACGAGACCATGATCTCCTACGCCTCCGGGCGCAGTGGTTCTGGCGACATCTGGCTGATCGACCGCGAGGGTGGCAACGCCTTGCAGTTGACCGACCACGAAGCCGCTGATCGGCGCCCCACCTGGTCGGCTGATGGCAGCCACATCTATTTCACTTCCTTCCGCAGCGGGGAGGCCGCGATCTGGAAGGTGCCGCGCCTCGGAGGAACGCCGGAACTCATCCTGCCCGACGCTGACGACGCCGCCTTGTCGCCCGACGGGACGCAATTGGCTTTTGTGCGCCGCAACGAAAGCGGCCACTACCGGGTGGCAATTGCCCCCCTCGACGATCTGGAGGACGTTCGGTATCTGACAACCTCCGAGGATGGCTTTTGGTTTCACAGATTCCCGGATTTCTCGGACGACGGGGAACGAATCTGTTATCAGTCATCCAGAGGTGTTTGGGTCGTCTCGGCAGACGGGGGGAGACCGCTGCAGGTTACCTTGGAGCATCAGTGGGGCGGTGAACCGCGGTGGTCCGGTGAGACCATTGTTTTTTCCAGATCGTCTCATGGGTCAAGTGCCTTGTGGCGCCTTGATCCCCGAGGGGGGAGCATGGAGCGCCTGTCGGCGGGCGCCGGTTTTGAGAATCAGGTTTCACCATCTGTCGATGGACGAACGATCGTTTACTCGACCCAGCGGAGGGATACTTGGCTCAATCTCGTCGATCATCTGACAGGTGTCAAGATTCGGCTCGGTGATGTTCTCAATCCCGATACGGCCTCAATGGCCCCGGATGGCAGCGCCGTCGCCTTTGCGGCGGAGTATCGGGAGGGGTACTGCATTTTCCTGCAGCGGTTGCACGAAGGGCAACCCGCCGGCAGACCCCGAGTGCTGATCGCGCAGTCCGGGGCCTATGCCAACCCTATTTTTTCGCCCGACGGCAGGTGGTTGGCCTTTCATAGGGTAATCGGTGACCAGAGAGATATCTGGATCCTTCCGATCGAGGGTGGTGCGCCCCTTCAATTCACCACCAATGATGCTGCGGACGTCTGCCCCTTCTTTTCCGCTGATGGGACCCATTTGGCCTTCGCCTCAGATAGGAGTGGCCGTTTTCAGATCTGGTGGGCACCGGTCGCGGACGGTCGGCGGATGGGCGAGGCGGAGCGGCTGACCTTTGACGACACCACTGACTATATGCCGAAGATTTCTCCAGACGGGTCGATGCTGGCGTGGCTGGGCAACAGGGACGATGGAGAGAATCTTTGGATTCGGTCTCTGGTGGGACCGGCCCAGCCAAGGGCCCTGACCGAGGGACAGCGAATTAGCAGTTCCTGGTGGGAGCCAGGGGGCACAACGCTGTTGGTCACCGGTGATTGGGAGGGTGACGCATTGAGTCTTCGCCGTGTTTCCGTTCTGGATGGATTGGTCACGACCGTGGATATGCCGATTGATTTTGGGCGCGGTGAGACCGGCGGAACGGATTTTGCCAGTGGAGCAATTTCCCTGAGTGCAGATGGCAGGTATTCGGTCCACACGAAGACCGAGATGACCGGTGATCTGTGGATCATGGAGGCGGAAACGAAAGATCGTTTGAATGCTGAGGAACAGGAGAAGGAGGCATTATGACTGCTGACGAAACAAAAATCACTGTGGCACATTTGGGCGTAGCCCTGGACCGAATCGAACAATGGCTGCAAGCCGTTCGCAAGGGTATTGAGGCGATACCGCAGGACCAAGAGATCAACCTCAATCTTGGGGAACTCGAGTCCGACCTGGATCTTAAACAGCCCTGGCTGAAAGCAGGTTGTTGAGCCGCAAGAGAGAGGAAAACCACTGAGAGTGGGTTCTCAAACACTCGAATGCACCCTGACAACCGCCTGCAATCTGGCGTGTTCATATTGCCACCAGGGTCAGCCTCCA
Source organism: Holophagae bacterium (assembly GCA_030618605.1). Lineage (GTDB taxonomy): Bacteria > Acidobacteriota > Thermoanaerobaculia > Thermoanaerobaculales > Sulfomarinibacteraceae > DAOWGJ01. The sequence goes on from JAUXDC010000004.1 coordinate 22,513, forward strand.
CCGAGGGTGATGTCATGGGCGGTGCTGAAGGCTGGGATCGATCGCCTGCTGGCCTCGGAGGCCGAGGAACGCACACTCGCCCTGACCGGAGGCGAGCCGCTGCTGGAGTGGCCGCTGGTTCAGCGGGCGATTGAGTCCGCAAAGGGCTCGTCGTCGAACGGGAAGCCTGTGGTAATTTCGTTGACGAGCAACGGGTTTCCGTTGGATCAGGAGAAGGCTCGATTCCTGGTCGAACACGATGTTGAGATACAGATCAGCCTCGACGGTGTCCGAGGGCAGGCCCGATCGCCCGGTCTGCCGGGTCAACGCGCCCGAGACCCAGGCTATCGGTGTTGACGGAAGCGTCACCGGGTGTCCGCTGCTGCTGGCGCCGGAGGCCGGAGGCACGAAGGCCGGGGTGGTTCTTCAAGAATGGGTTGCCCACCCGGATTGGCCGGGCGTCAGGAGAGACCGCTACAGCAGCTACGGGCGATGCCGGGACTGTGAATTCGTTGACGAGTGCCTCGTCTGTCCCGTCGCAAGCGCCAATATTCCCGGCAACACCGATCCTCGCCGTGTACCGGACTCGGGCTGTGCCTTCAACCGTATCGTCGCAGCCTGCCGCCGCCGTTTCCCGCCCGTCGCCAGCACCGAGGATCTCCTCAAAGGCAACGACCCACTTCCAAACGCCATGACCGACCTCGCCAAGGCCATGGGCTTGGGGTAGGGGCAGGAAGACAAATGAACCACAAAGACACGAAGGCCACAAAGAGGGAATTTTTCTTAAACCTCTTGGTGCTCTTTGTGCCTTGGCGGTTAATTTTTCCCTCGGCCGCCTATTTGATTTTCTCGGGGAGGACCTTGAGGATTCTGTAGGGCTGGGTGTGGAAGCTCTCGACCTCCAGAACGCCATCCTCGTTGAAGTTGATCTTTGCGGTGGGGATCATGTTGCCTTCGCCCTTGCCGTCCTCGTCGAACAGGATCTGCACCCAACCGAAGGTGTATTGGGCGGAACGCCTGCTGCGTGCGATCTCCCCAAATTGGATTGGGCGGTCGGTGATGCCGATCAGCATCCGACCTTGGGGTGTTTCCATGGTGCGGATGACCCGCAAATGGTAGCGCAGCCCGTCGCCGACCTTGAGCCAACCGGCGACCTCGGTGGCCGAAACGGCTTTGAGAAGGGCCTCTTCGCCCTGTTCGCCCAGTGTTTGGGCTAGAACCTGGACCTCTGCGTCGGTGGCGAAGCGGTCGACATGAAAGATCAGGAAGGCTGTCGCCCCGGAAGAAGGACCGGACATGGCGGCCATCCGACCTCGGTAGCGCTGCGGAATGGGTTGGTCCTCTTGGGAATCTTCAGCAGCAAAAACCGGCGCTCCGGCGGTCATAAGGGTCAGGGTAACGAACAGAACAAGGCCCTTCTTCAATGGTTTTCTCGGTGTTTCTTCAGCTTCAAGGTCCATTCAGGTTGTTGCGCGGTCTCCTTCTCCTCGCATGTCACTGATGCCCAGCCACCCCGAATAATCGTGTTGCCGCAATAGGCTTTCCCGACGCTGTTCTGGTTGTTGAGGTACGCCAGAATGTCTGCGCAAGTTTCGTCGGGGCCCGGGGTCACCGTGCATTGGCCGGAATAACGCGGGTTGGTAAAGCAGCAGGTGGCTGCATCGGAGGCAGCCAATGAGGCGGCTGCGCCACCGATGATGATCAGTGTCAGACACAGGGCTGGGATGACGCGTTTCATGGGGATCTCCTTTATTTCGGCGACCGATAAAGTTCGTTACGATGATATCAAGGTTGCGGGATAAAGGATGAAGGCGGAAGGATGAAGGATGAAGCCTACAGCGCGGCCAAGGCCGCCAGGACCATGGCGACGGCGGCAAGGCAGCCGCAGCCGGAACATCCGGTCCCGCCGCGGTGTACGGCTGATCTGAAGAGGGCTCTGCCGGCAACGTCGCCGACGACAGGCAGGGCCGCGACGGCGACCTTGGCTGCCGTTTCTCGCCACCGAGCCAGTTCTTCCTGTTCGAGCTGTTTCCTGAGCATTGCTTTCTGGATTGAAACCCGCTCGCGCCTTTTCATCTCCTCGCGAGTCCGGACGACCTCCATCTCGCGCTCGTCCGGGAGGAATCGAAGGTGGGAACCACAGTATTCACAGACGGTCTCCACCTCGCCCAAAGGCAGCATCGTCGGCGCCGCGCAGTTCGGGCAGTCGTAGGCAATTGTTTCCGGCATCGGAGTCTCATTGTATCTGAAATTTCACTACTGCCCGAGAAGGCCAACCCGTTCCACAAACCGCCAGACTCAGAGATTGGTGGGCCAAGGCCCACCATCTGATAGCTGATAGCTGACAGCTAATTCGCCACCAGCCGGGTACTGATTCTGGTGGTATCGTCGCCTCCGAGCAGTTCTTCGACCATCACGGGATTGAGCGGCCGGGCGAACCAGAAGCCTTGGCCCTGGGGGCAGTCGAGGTCCCGGAGTTTGATCATCTGCTCGGCGGTCTCGATGCCCTCGGCGATGACGCCGATGCCCAGGGTGGAGGCCAGGGATAGGATCGTCTCGACGATGGCCTGCGAATCCGCTCCGGCCTCCGGGCCGGAGATGAAGGAACGGTCGATCTTGAGGGTGTCGTACTGGAACCGTTGAAGGTAACTGAGAGATGAATAGCCGGTACCGAAATCGTCGACACTCAGTTGCACTCCCATGGCCCTCAGTTGTCGCATCTTGGTCATCACGGCCTCGCTGTGCTCGAGAATGACGTTCTCGGTCACTTCGAGGCGGAGACTCTCCGGGGGGAGCCCGGTCCGGCCGAGGATATCCAGGATGCCCTCGACCACGTTGTTGTCGACGAAGAGCCGACCGGAGACGTTGACCGAAATGAATATTGGCGGGTTCATCGGAAACTTCAACTGCCACTCCCGAGTCTGGCGGCAGCTCTGCTCCATCACCCACCAGCCCAAGGGAATGATCAGTCCTGTTTCTTCAGCGACAGTGATGAAATTTGCTGGTGAAATCAGCCCCTTTTTGGGATGCTGCCAGCGGACCAGACCCTCGAGGCCCCTGATTTTTCTGTCCTTCAGCGTGACGATCGGTTGATAGTGCATGACGAATTCTTGACGGTCCACGGCTCGGCGAAGATCGGTCTCAATTCTCAAAAGTGCAACGGCCGAGGCGTGCATTTGTGGGTCGAAGATCTCGTATCGGCCCTTTCCGGCAGCCTTGGCCCGGTACATGGCGATGTCGGCGTCTCTCAGCATTGCATCGGGGTCGGTCGTGCTCATGTTGTGGACGGCGATGCCGATTGATGCGCTGATGAAGACCTCGTTTGCCTCGATCGTAAACGGGGCCTCGAAGCCTGCGAGAACTCTCTCGGCCACCTGGATGGCGTGGCTGACGTCGTGCATATCGTTGACCAGAATGGCGAACTCATCGCCACCGATCCGTGCAACTGAATCGCCGGGCCGTACGATAGTCTCCAAACGACGGGCCAGGGCTACCAGCAGTTGATCACCGACGCTGTGGCCCAGGCTGTCGTTGATATTTTTGAAACGATCCAGATCGAAAAAAAGCACAGCGAACCGGCCCGCAGGTTGGCGCTGAGCTCCAGCCAGGGCCATGTCCAGGCGGTCGCCGAACAGGGCGCGATTGGGAAGCCCGGTCAGTGTGTCGTGAAAAGCATTGTGGAGCAGTTGCTGCTCGGCGCGATTACGCTCAATAGCATAGCGGATAGACCGGGTGAGCAGACGCTGCTCCAGTTCTTTCTTGACCAGGTAGTCCTGGGCACCCTCAGAGACTGCCTGAATCGCGAGTTCGTCATCGTCGAGACTGGTCAGAACGATCACTGGGATCTCGGGTTGGGAGTGATGCAGGTGTCTGAACGTGTCGATGCCGAAGCTGTCGGGCAGTGAGAAATCCAGAAGTACGACATCGATGCCGCCCTCGCCCAATCGGGCTATCCCCTCCGCGAGTCGGCTGCGGTGCTCGATGACGCCGTTGAATTTTGGAGAGTTTTCGAGTACATCTCGAACAAGTGCCGCATCATCGGGGCTGTCCTCGATCAGCAGCAGCGTTACTTCGGGCGCGATGGGCTTTTTCATGATTGGTCACTCTCCTCGCGGGGGATGGTTATGTGGAAGGCAGATCCGTCATTCGGCCGACTCTCGACCCAGATTCTGCCGCCGTGGCGGCTGGCGATCCGGCGGCACACGGCCAAGCCGATGCCGGATCCTGGAATTTCTTCTTGTGTGTGAAGTCTCTGGAACATCTTGAAGACCCGGTCTGTCGCGGCGGGATCGATGCCGATTCCGCTGTCGGAGACCGTCAGGCGCCATTCCTGAGGGCTTTCGGTGGCGCTGATTCGTATCTTGGGCTCAACGTCGCCTGAATACTTGATTGCATTGGAAATCAGATTTTGGAAGAGCTGTTCCATTTGGCCTTCGTCGGCGACGATTGTCGGCAGTGCCTCGATGGAGATTGCGGCCGCCGAGGCTTCGATTTCGGCCTCGAGGAGGTCCAGGACACGTTCGACCACTCGCTCGAGGTCGACCGGTCCCAGGTCGAGGTCCTGCCTCTCCAGCCGGGTCAGCCGGAGGACCGAGCCCAACATCCGCTCCAACGCCGCGGCGCCCCTACGTGCCTGCGACAACGAGACAGGGGAGGCGGCTCCGTTCTCGGCGTCGATCTGATCCAGGGCCCGTGCAAGGACGTCGAGCGGCTGCTGCAGATCGTGGGAGACGACGTAGGCCAACTCTTCAAGGTCTTTGGCTGATTGATCAAGATCGTGAGATCGGTGATCCAATTCCCCCAACGCCCGTCGGTAATCGCTGATGTCCTCGACCAGCCCGTTGAGGCGGGCCGGCATGCCCTTGGTGGCCGGTGCCGGCCGCATTCGCAGACGGGCCCAGAGGGACGTTCCGTCCCGCTGGTGCAATTCGACCTCCAGTTCGACGACCGGAGATCCCGTGGCGATGGCTGCTTCGAATCCCCGAACAGCCGCCGGGTCCACGAGGAAATGCTGGATCGGTCGGTGAGCCAGGTCGGCAGGTCGCTGATACCCCAGCATAGTGGCCAAAGACGGGTTGGCGTCGAGAATAACGCCCCGGTCATCTGCAACGAAGACCCCCACCGGCAGTCCATCGACGATTCGGCGTGAGGTAGTGTCCTCCTTGGTTCGTCGACGCCTCGACCAATAAAGCGCCGTTCGTACCACCTCTTCGACCGTCGACAGACCTTGCGGATCCTTGGTAATGAAGCCATCCGCGCCGAACCGGAGGGCCAAAGAGGCAACTCCAGGATCATCGCCACCGGTGATCACAACGACCGCCGCCTCGGGTAATTTTTCTCGCAACAGGTCCATCAGTTGCTCCCCGGAAATCCAGGGGAGGGTGAATTCAGTCATCACCAGGCCGTAGGGCCTATCGGTCAATGCTCGGGTCATCGACGCCGCGTCGTCGGCCATGTCGATGGCCACATCCCCGAAGGCGCCCTTGATCACCAGGGACAGTAGGTCCCTGTCGTGTTGGTTGTCGTCGATCACGAGGATCGGCGGGAGGTGCTTCACGGAAGCTCCAGGGGATAGATTCCCCGCGGATCCGTTGAGGTCCAAGCTGTCCCAAAACGGGGCGAGGCGGAATCAGCTGTCATCAATTCGGGTTCACTCTATCATAAGTTGACAGAGAATGATATACTTAGAGGTTTTGTAATTTTTGCAACAGTGTTCAGGATCAACCCCGCTGACCAGGATGTCGACGGAAAAGGGCTGGATCACTGAAAGCCGCAGGATCCTGACCGATTTATCGAGAAATAGAGGGCGATGTCGGTTCGGGTTGTGGCCAGGTCAAAAGGCCAAAAACCAGCTCATGCGCCAATAAGACCAACCCATGCGGGAAACAACCAACCAGTGCTCGTAGTAACCAACTCGTGCTGCTTATGAGAGGTGCCGTTCAGGGCGTAGTTCGGAGCGAAGTGGAGATTGGGGCCCGCCTTCGCCTCCGGCTTAGGCGCGGCATTTTCCTTTTGCAGTTGTAAAAGGAAAATGGTGGAGCCGAAGGGGATCGAACCCTCGACCTCAGCATTGCGAACGCTGCGCTCTCCCAACTGAGCTACGGCCCCACACTGGGCTGCGGATGGTATCTCAGGACTGGTGGATACGCAAGAGCAGGGTTGGGTTATGATGTGCCCTCTTTTGGGGGGCGGGCGTATGTGTGGCATTGTCGGTGTTATCAGGTCGGATGGGCGTCCGGTGATACAGGACCTTGGAAATGGCGCTCACTTCTTGCAGCATCGTGGTCCCGCCTACGCCGGGCTGTTCGTGTGGGATCCCGTTCGAAGGTCCTTCTCGCTGGAGAAAGGCGAGGGGCTGGCGGACGATATTTTCAAGCCGCTGGGTGAGATCGACGGTGATATCGGTCTGGCCCACACCCGCTACAAGACCTTCGGTTCAGGCGGCATCTTGAATGCGCAGCCGTTCTTCGACGCCTTTGGGTCAATTGCCCTGGCGCATAACGGCCACATTACCAATGTTCCCCAGATCGCTGCGGAATTGGAGGCTCGGAACCAGGCTCTCACCGCGAAATGTGACGCTGAGCCTTTGCTGAGGGTTTTGGCTCTATGGTTCGAGCATTTCAGGTCTGCGGACCCGGAGGGTGATGAAGGGGAGATCATGTTCAAGGCCATCGCCGAGGTCCAGGCCCGGGTCACCGGCGCCTACTCGGTCGTTGTGGCCACGCCGGAGGCGCTCTACGCCTTTCGGGACCCGCACGGATTCCGGCCGATGGTGCTGGGCGTTCGGGAGACCGGAGTGGGATCGGCGGTCATGGTCACGTCGGAGACCCTGGCCCTCGAACAGACGGGCTATAGGGTTGTCGAAGAGGTGGCGCCAGGGAACGCCCTTCGCATCGGTCGGAACCTCGAAATCGACCAACGAGAGTTGGTGACCCGGGATCCCAGGCCTTGCGCCTTCGAGTTGATCTACTTCGCCGACGTCGAGAGCAAGATGATGGGGGACTCCATTCGTTCCCACCGTTGGCGCGCGGGAAGGGCCTTGGCGCTGTATCTCCTCGAAACAGCACCGGAGGTGGTGGCCCAGACTGATCTGGTCGTCCCGATTCCTCACTCTCCGATTCCCGGCGCCGAAGCTTTTGCCCAGAAACTCGAAGCGGAATTTGATGCCTCCGCCATCGGTTATGCCACGCCTGTTTCCAAGTACCGGTATGGCGGGCGGATCTTCATGGAAGAGACCCAGGCGGCGCGGGATGAGGCGGCGATGCTGGATTTTCGGGTTGATGCCAAATCAGTCGAGGGCAAGAACCTCTTCATCATTGACGACAGTGTCGTTCGAGGGACCAATGCAAAACGCGTGGTCAATGCGCTGCGGACGGCCGGGGCCAAATCGATCGCTTTCGGCACCCTGTGGCCGATGGTGATCGACTCGTGTTTCCAGGGGATCAACACGCCTACCCAAAGCGAACTGATCGGCGCCCGGTTCAATTCGGACATTGAAGAAGTTCGGCGCGAGTTGGGCGTTGACGAACTCTACTACCTGCCGGTCGACTGGTTCCAGGACAAGGTTCTCAAGGGAAAACCGGCGTGCATGGCCTGTGCGACAGGTCAGCGTGCGGTCAAGTTCGAATTCTCAGGTTCTGTGCTGCCCTGAGGCGCTGTGGCTGGGCAAAACGTCGGACGTTTTGCATCATTCGCTTCGCGAATGGGTTTTGTCGGTAAGTGCGTCTGTTCTCAAAAAAAATCAATCCGCGCGAAGCGCTCTAACTCGGAATGAGGGCGGGATTGGTCTTGAGTGACCCCGTTCCGACGTGGCTGTTGCAGACCAATCCAGGCCTTATTCCGAGTCCCGCACCGCCCTCGCAGCGTCCAGCACTTTCTCATGGAAGTTTCCGTTGGTGGCGATGATGCCGCGTTGGTTGCCGAGGAAGCGTCCCGATGTCAGGTCAAGGGGCTTGCCGTCGAGGTCGGTCACTCGCCCTCCGGCCTCTTCGATCACCAGCGCCCCGGCGGCATGGTCCCAGACCTTTTCGCGGTAGCCCTTGGCGCTGGGGAGACGGAGGTAGATTGATGCCTCGCCGCGACCGACGATGGCGTATTTGCACTGGGAGTCAATGCGGTAGGGTTCGGCAGTCACACCAAGGGCCCCGGCGATCGCGCCGTGTACGGAGTGCGCCGCATGGGCGGACTCGACGGATTCGCACATCACCGCCAGAGACGGGTCTGTGATCCGGTCGGTGTGAATTTCCTTTTCGTCAATGCCGTCGACTCGACGGACGGCGGTCCCTTGACCGCGGACGGCGATGAAGAGACAGCCGATGCCGGCCTCCGGGTTGCCGGGTTCGACTTCGAGGTTGGGACAGCCCAGTACGCCGACGACCACCTGTCCGTGATCGACCAACGCCAGGGCGATCGCATAATGCTGGCCGCGCAAGAAACCCTTGGTGCCGTCGACGGGATCCAAAACCCAGTAGCGGTCGTCTCCGCCTCCGTGGTAATCGCCCCGGTCCAGGGATGTGGCCAGGGACTGGGCGTCAAAATCAGGGACTGCCTGGCGGGAGAGATTGAGGACTTTGGCCGCCATTTCCGGGGAATCCTCGAACGCCCCGGCGTCCTCTTCGGCCAAGAGGTGATCCGAAGGGAAGGTGTCAGTCAATCGTCGGCTGACCACCGCCTGTATCGCCAGGTCGGCCATTGTCACCGGAGATCGGTCGCCTTTGGTCAGCGAGTCGGCATTGGCGACGATTTCTTCTTGGACCTGCCGGGCCAAACGGGAAGCCTGGGCCGCGACATTGAGGGCAAATTCTCGTTCCGCTTCGTACATCGATGTCCTCCGGGCGGGGGAGTGTAGCAGGGGCGGTTTCATGGTCTGAAAAAGCACCGGATAGCAGCCAGAAACTGGGCAGCCGATCCGGCGCAGGAACTCATCCGCTCGGTCTTTGTCACGACGTCGTCACTGGTTCCAGGCAGCCGTGTCACCCTCTTCGAAACCGTCCATGAAAATCAGGTTGCCTGCGGTCATACAAGGGGCGCTTGTGCCGGCATCGTTGATGAAGAAGTCGTCAATTTTCCAGTCACCGGTAGAGTCATATGTGTCGCAGACCAAACGCCATCGAGTGACGGCCGTCTTCCCAGCGTAGATTGAAAGATCAACGGTGACCTCTCCAAACGTTGCCTGGGTGCCGGACCACGCATCTCGTCCTCCTATCGGACTATCGTAGTCGATGGAGATCGTATTGGTGTAACCGCCGGCCGTAATCTGTGGGCCGAGGTCCACCCAGGTGTCGCCGCCGTCAAGGGAGATTTCGATCACTCCCCCGTCATAGCCTTCTTCAAGATCAAATTTATGCCAGAAGGACACTGTGGAAATCGCGTCGATTACCATCGGCCGGGTGAAGATCCACTTGTCGGTCAGGGTTGAGACGTCCGCCGAAACAAATGCGTTTCCGGTACCGGTTGTGTGATCGTCTCCTACAACAACATCCCAATCATCGATGCCGTCGGAAGCGGCGTGTCCCCACCCTGCCTCCTCGGCATCGCCCATGGTCACGTATGGCTCCAGATCGTCACTCCAGTCTGCCACGGTTACCGGGCCGGTGGGTCGGCCGCCAACTTCGACGGTATTAGGCTCTTCTGAACCGGTGACCGAATCAACAGCCCGGACGACGTAGAGATAATGGTGGCCGAATTCCAGCATGTCGATGTCGGCATACGGACTCCCTCCGACATTTTCGGCTACCAGCGTCACTGCATCAGGTGTGAAACCGGGAATCTCCGAGCGATAGACGTTGTAGACGACACCGTTTCCACAGTTGCTGGCGCCCGGATCCCAGGCCAGTTCCAGGGTGCATGTGGGGTCTGTGGAATTGGTCACCGATTGAACTCCTGCGAAGGTCGGGTCCAGAGTGCAATCACCGGTGGCCACTGCGCTCGCGCAGGGCGAGGGGTCACTCCGACATCCTTCTGTCGGCTCAACGGCGATGACAACATACGAATAGGTGCTTCCCCCGGAGACAGCGGAGTCGATGAACGAGGTTGCGGTCAGATCTTCAGCGATCAGTTCGTTGCCGGACTGCGGACAGGATCCGAAGGCTCGGTACACGTTATACGTGATGCCCGTCCCGGCGACCGCGTCCCAGGCGAGGTCGATAGCATTCGGTGTGGTGACATCGGCCGTCAGCACTGTAGGTCCGTCAAAGGGAGCACAGAGTGCACCACCCGGCATCACCCCCTGTGCCTCGAGATCAGCAATGATTTCTTGAATGGGGACGCCGCGATTGGGATCGTCATCGGTGGGATCCCCTGTGGTGCAGTTGTTCAGACCGGTGCAGTGGTGCAGGGCAATGACCCTGTTATCACTGTAGCCCAAGACTGGCGAACCTGACGACCCGGGCTGGATGTCTGCCCAGTAGCCGACATCGTCGTAACTGGTCACGCCGGTGCAAGCCGTCTCGGTCACGCTGACGATATGGGCAAACCCGTCAACATTGTCCGGTGGTGCATCGTAGGACGATTCCATCGCCAGCCTCTTGCCCCACCCGGCTGGGTGTTGAACGATATAGATCCGTTCATCCAATACGGGCCCTTGTTGACGGAGCTTCATGTATCCATACGTGGACGGAAGGTCTGTACTGTTCGCTGTGGAGGTGTCGGGAATGACCAGGGCGTAGTCCAGATCTGTACTGTCGGTGACGAAGGTCCCGCCGCTGCCCTCGATCGTTCCCGGGCAGGCCAGGTAGGAACCACAGCCCGTCGCGCAATCGGCGCCCTCGGCCATGAACTCGATGTCGATTCTGTCCATTTCGCTCTGCGAAGTGATGCAATACTCGTTGGTCATCAGATGACCTTCGTTCCCGATCAGCCAACCGGTGCAATGGGCAAAACCGTCTTTCAATAGACGGGCCACGGCGCGGCCGGTCTCGTAGGCATCCGGGTCCGATGACTCATAGCACTTGGCTTCGTCGGTGTCGTCGGTCGTACATATCCACCTGCCCCAACTGGCGGGTGGCGCCAAATTCATCTTCTCGCCAAGCCCCTGCGCCCAGAAGTCTTCGATTTCTGATTCGCTGTAACCGCGGCCGAACTTGTCGATTCGATATCCGAAGGCGCTGGTTCCGCCGGAGGCGTAGAGTTCAATCACCGCAGAATCGCCTTTGATGTGGGTGGCAAAGAACCCTTCCTCACTGATGCCGAGATCGTGGCGTCCGTATCCGCTATAGGTCCATCGCTGGAGCCGGTCCTCTGAACGAACGACTACAAAATCTCCATCGGCAAGTTCCATGCGTTCAAAATGAACCGCAATATACGTCGCCTCCGGGAAATTGATCTCGTCCACCCAAACCAGACGCGGATCGCCGCTGGGCGAGGCCGGATAGGGATGGGGTGTTTCCGACCCATCCCAGACGTGCTCGCCGATGGTCACCGGCCCTCTTTGATTCGCAACCAGGGGCAGCGAAATCAATACTAGAACAACAGCAATCCCCAAATGCCTCATTTTTTGACTCCTTCAGAGATGTTCGCAAGTTCATTAGAAACTTACAGTCTTTCAGCGGGCTTGACAAGTCCTCGGTGACAGGCAGGCGAAACAGCGGGCCTTCGGTGTCCATCGCGTCGGCACTGGTGTCCTTCGTTGGGGAGTGAAGCACTGGAACGGTGTACCTTGCGCTCATGCTCAAGTATGGTATTGCCTTACACCGCTTGTGCGGGACCTTTGGAGGCATCATGAAAAAACTCGTAATATTGACCTTGGTAATTGTTTCTTTTGTTATCGGTGTGACTGTTGAGGCCGGTAAGCCCTTACCTTCGCCCGAAAGGAACGTTGTTGGATACGGTCAGGATTTGGTGATCGTTCCGGACCTCGGCGACGGCGTGCGCCTGGGGGGCGAATTGGTCTGGAGCGAAATCGTACAGATCAAGGAGGCCACCTTCCTCAAGCCCCACATCGTAGATCTCAATCTTCGCGAGGGTGATTCCCTGGTCTTGCGGTCCCAAAGTGGCCGGGTGGTAGAGGTTCTGACGGGACGGGGACCCAATGACCTGGGCTCTTTTTGGGCGCTGTCGGCCTTTGGTGAGATTCTGCACCTTGAATTGCATCTGAGTCACGGCTACGCCAAGGCGCCCTTCACGATCGACCAGGTGATCGTTGGTGACGTCGACCTCTTCGGGACGGGAGATGAGCAGGGCGAAAGTATTTGTGCTCCGGCCGATTTCGAGGATGTTGTTTGCTACGACGGCGACCCGGGCAAATGGGCGACGGTGATGGCCTCGGTAGGTGTGATGTCGGTCGGCAGCAACCCGACGACGGGGGTGTGGTGCTCGGGCTCCAACGTTTCCCCCAACAACTACGTGATGACCAACTGGCATTGTGTGCCGGATGCCCAGCCGTGCACCAACGCCGAGTTCGTTTTCAAGTACTACAACACCACCTGCGGCGGTTCGACGACGACACCGGATTGGGAGAGCTTCCATTGTGACCAGACGGTGGCCGAGTCGCCCTTCGTCGGCTGTGACGCCACGCTCTCCTCTCTCGATTTCACGTTGAGTTCGGTGATCGGCGACCCGGCGTCAACCTACGGCTGGGTGACGCCGGACTCCAACCCCCTGACCGACGGCGAGGCGATCTACATCGTGCAGCATCCGGATGGCAGACCTCATGAAATCACCCACGGTAGTGGCGCCGATGTCGACGTCGATGGGACCGTCCTGCGCTACTACGACACCCTGGACACCGAGGGCGGTTCGTCGGGTTCCCCAATCTATCGTGAGTCGGACAACAAGATGATCGGCATCCATCACTGTGGCGGATGCGATACGCCAGGTGTGGGGAACCGAGGCATGTTGATGTCGGACATCTATCCATTGATTCAAGAATTTCTGTGTTCGGCCGAGGTTGAGATCGTCCCCGCATCGTGGGAAGGGCTGGCCGAGGTTGACGGTAACGGCAATACGGTTATCGAGCCCGGTGAGACCTGGCAGTTCATCCCGAGAGTGACCAATACCGCGTGTGCAACCGAGGCGACCGCTGTGGCCGCCGACCTCCAGGCAGGGACGGCTTCCGCCGATATTTCGCTGGTTGGGGCGAACGCCGATTTTGGAACGGTGGCTGCGGGCACGACGGCGCCTTCTTTTTCTCCGGTCCAATTCACCGTCGAACTCTCCGCGGCCTGTGGAGAGACGGTAGCGATCGATATGGTCAACCTGGTCGCGACGGGTGTCGGCCCATTTCCTGGCACGAACGACTATCTGACCAGGACCCTTGGTGAGCTGGTCTACACGACGGTCTTCCTCGAAGACTTCTCCGCCGGAATTCCCGCTGACTGGACGATCGTCGACGGCGGTTCGAGCACGGGAGGCGTTCACACCTGGACCGATACCAATCCCGGCAATCGTTCGCTGCCACTGACCGAGCCCTTTGCCATCATGGACTCTGACGAGGCCGGTAGCGGGGAAAGCCAGGACGAGGAATTGATCTCACCGGTGATTGATGTGACGGGTTTCGACAACGTCACCCTTCAGTTCAGTCATGACTTCAACTGGTATTCCGGCAGCACGGACGAACAGGCGGATGTTGATGTGCGTTCGACCGCCACCGGGGGCGCGTGGGTAACAGTCGCCAACTACTCGGGTGCGGACACTTCGGGGACTGTCACCGTGGATTTAACAGCTTATGCTGCAGTTGACCTGCAGCTCCGATTTCACTACTACGATGCATCATTTGACTACTGGTGGGCCGTCGACGACATCTATCTACTGGGAGACAACGGTTTTGTCTGTGAACCCTACGGCGGACTTTTCTCGGATGGATTCGAGTCCGGAGATACGACGCTCTGGTATTGGGCCAGCCCTTGATACACTGAGATCCGATAGAATTCATTGCCCTACTGGGGAGTATGAGGAGACGATGATGAAATTCACGCGTTTGATGATGGCAGTGGCTTTGGTGGCGTTTCTCGGGGGCTGCGGCGGTACACCTCAGGAGGATGCTGCCGCCCCTGATACCGCTCAGGTTGCGGAACCAACCCCGGTATTCCAAGATGACTTCGAAAGCGGTGAGACCGAAGGTTGGACCGAGGGCGAAGAAGCTCAGGCCGACGAATCGGAAGAAGAGCCAACAGAATAGACATGACGAGAAGCAGTCTTCAGGCACCAGGTTTCAGGTAACAACGCAGTGTGAGACACCGTTTGCGCCCTGCTCCCTGTGCCCTGTCACCTGTGCCCTTTGGCCCGCAACCACCGCCTGGCACCTGCAGGGCTCCGGACGTCCCGGCGGACGGTGGCGCGTTCGAGGTCTCTCAAGATTCGACCCAAGAGTGGTCCCGGTTCGACGCCGGTTTCGGTGGTGACCTCAGAGGCTTCGAGCAACGGCCTCGGTTCCAGGATGGCCGGAGCCGAACGGATCCACTGGCGCCACCAGCGTTGCCACGGCTGAGGGCGGCCGCCTCCGGCCATGTCATTTGCGGCCGCCAGTGCCAGGACCGTTGGAAAGGCGAGGCCGCACCGGGCGATGAATTCTCGTCGTTCAGCGGCTCCCGCCTGGACCGTTGCGCGGGCCTCGGCGTGGCGGGAGGCAGCGATGGCAACGTTTCGTGCGAGGTCTCTGGGCCAGGCGAAGGCGGCCAACGCTTTCGGTGAAATCACAGGCCAACCCGAGGCCAACCACCCAAGCGCCGCCTGAGCCCGATGATGTGCGACGGACGCCGGTATCGGTGGGGGAGAATTTCCGAACAGGTACGGCAGGGCATCCAATGAGGCCGTGAACGGTTCGGCTGTTGCTGAGGGTCGAGGGGCCGCCGGCCCCAGAAGACCCAGCGCCGCAGCCTCCTGGAGACCAACGCCGGCATGGGAGGCGTGAGCAAGGTTGAGTAATTCGGCGCCGACGCGTTCCCGGGGTGCGTCGGCCAGGATCGGCGCGAGGTCTGAGATCCAGCCACGGGTTTGGGGATCCATAGAGAAGCCGGCCAGTGTTGTCTGCAACCGAACGCCGCGGAGAAGACGAACGGGGTCGGTCGCAAGGTTGGCCTTGGAGATCGCACGGATTCTCCGGGCTGTGATGTCCTCGAGTCCTCTAGCCGGATCGACGAACGGGCCGTCCGGCAAGCGCCAGAAGAGGGCGTTGCAGGTGAAATCCCGGCGGAAGGCGTCTTTTTTAAGATCGCCGTTCACCATGGGCCATATTTCGACCTTGCATCTGGGCCCCGTGAGACGCCAGACGGCTTTTTCGGGCCTGCCGAGCAGGCGGGGCGTTGAGTCCCATGTGGCGCCCAACGTGCCGGCGACCTTCTGGGCTGCCTCAGCTCCAGGTACGACCAGATCGAGATCCGGCGGCTCCCTTCCCTGGGCCCGGTCTCGCACCCACCCGCCGACAACCCAGCACTCAACAGAACCGATGCGTTCGGCGATCTCGACGAGGTGTGGATCCGCACTGAGACGAGATTCTAAGGTCTGCCGTTTCATGGCCCTTCAATATAGCTTGATTGTCATGGCGTAGCCCACCCCCACCGCGCGGTGTCACCACTCTCAAATCCGTCGATGAACAGGAGGTCCGATTCGGCGCAACCCTGGATGACCACATCGTCGATGTACCACCCTTCGTGGCCTACAGAGGAATCCGTGCCGAGACGGAGGCGGAAACGAATGGTCTGGCCGGCATAGGCGTCCAGGTCAATGACCGATTCCAGCCAGTCCTGCGGGTCGCCGCACCAGGCATCCAGTCCTCCGAGGGGATTGCTGCCGTCATAGATCGGGCCATCGTAGGGGTCCGTGACGAGCTGAGCCACGAGTTGCGTCCAACTACCACCGGAGTCCGTCGATATTTCGAGAATGCCGCCGTCGTAACACCCTCCGGATCGGTCCTCGATTTCCTGCCAGTTCCAGAATTGCAGGGTCAACGGGAGGGTTTCCGTGGGAAGGATGATGTCTTCTGATTCCAACCACTGATCGGTGACTGTGTCGACATCGTCGGCGAAGAACGCCCAGGATCCACTGTGGACCCGGGCGCCGGAGAGCTGCCACGTATCGCCCGTGCCACCGTGAGTCCAGCCTGAGCCGGTCCCTGCCTCGAAGTCATCATCGAAATAGAGGACCGGGCTTGTGCCGAGGCCGCAATCTCCGGGCAGTGCGACCGTCACGAAGTCAAACGTGCCGGACCACGATCCGGTGCCGCAGCCGTTGTCGGCCTGGACCCGCCAGAAATACTGGGTATTGGACTGGAAATCGGCGTCGGGCGTGAAGGTCGTTCCACCAATGCCGGTCTCATCCAGCGCAAGGGTGGCAAACGCCGCATCGGTTGCCGCCTGGAGGTGGTATGTCCCGGCCTGGTCGGCGTCCAACCACTCGAAGATCGGCCTGAGTGGTTGGTTGAGCGCGCCGTTGTTGGGGGTGACCAACGTCGGGATCGAAGGTGTGGCGTCAAACAGATTGAGAGATACGGTGTCCGTATGAAAGCTGCTGGCCGACGTCCCCGAGACTTCGATGATGGAGGCCCCGGCGGAAGCGCTACCGGTCTGGCCGATCGTCATCACGGTCGAATTTCCGGGTGTCACCGGATTGGTGGTGAAATTGACTGTCGTTCCGGTAGGTTCCCCGGAGGCGGTCAGGGTGACGGGTTCCGAGAATCCGAGAATCGATCCCACATCGACGCTGAAAACTCCGTCGGCCGGAGCACACACGTCGAGCGATGCCGGCGTGACGTTCAGGGTGAAATCCGGCTCTTCAGAGCAGTTGAAGCACACGATCGCAAAGTCTTGATCGGTGATGTCACCGGAGTAGGGCACGCCGTCGCCGGCGATGTTGGTGGCTCGAACCGTGATCGTCGCCTGGCCCCCAGGCGCCGCGACAAAGACGTTTTCCAGGTTATTGAGGACATCCGCGGCGCCTCCAGTGGTCGACCAGCCTGCGGAAAAATCATTGCCGAGATAGGTCGTTCCATCAGTCTCCACTTCCAGATCCAAATTGTTGACGAGAGCGGGATTTGCGCCGACGGCGCCAGGTGCATCCGACCAGGCAAGGCTGATTCTGAGGGGTTGCCCCGGGTCGTTGATGCCGACTGTCATCGTCCATACTTCGCCGGTGCCGTCGAAGGTGGTCTCCTGGTCCTTGTAGACCATCAGAACCCCAGGTTGGATAGCATCGGTGACGTTGATCCTTCCCCAGCCTTCGTTGATGTTGGGGATATCCGGCGTGCCCATGTCGACTGCGCTGTTGACCAGCAGGGCCTTGGCCATGGCTGGGCTGGGGTTGCCGCCGCCGTGGAATCCGCGCCACCACTGGGTGATCAACACGATTGAACCCGAGGTATGGGGTGCGGCCATCGAGGTGCCGCTGCACCAAGAGTATATGCCGCTGGTGCCGGCGATTGCTGACGTGCATTGTGAAGCGCCACCTTGCCTGAGGGCCGAGGCAATGTCCGAGCCTGGAACGGCAATTGTCGGCACCCACCGTCCATCGACAGCCGGGCCGCGGCTCGAAAAGCTCGAAATGCTGTCGATATTGTCCCCGCCTCGGTAATTCAGGGTCGAGGCGGTGACAATGAGATTCTTGGCTTCTTTGGGCGAGGTCAGGCCGGAAGTTCCCGAATTGCCGGCCGAGAAGACCTCGATGAAGGGTTCCGCGGTATCGGCCGTGTCGAAGTTTCCGTCCCGCACCATCAGGTCATGGGTGCGTTCCGAGGCCTGGTATCCGTGGAGGGTTCCTTCACTGGTGGTCCACGAGTTGTTGCCGCCGATTGCGCTGCCGAGAACGGCTTGTTTGCTGTGTTCTTGCCAGCCACCGGTTGGTGGCCAACCGGAACCGCACAGGGAGTTCATTGCGAAGATGCTGTAGGAAGGCGCCATTCCCAAGCCGTACAGGAATCCGTCTGCATCGGCGTATCCGGCCGAGGCGTCTCCGCCCATGACCCCCGTTACATGAGTCCCATGGCCGCCACTCGAGCAGTCATTTCCGGGTGGAGACGAGGGTGCGCCTGGGAAACTGTAGCCACCGACGATGTGGGCGTTGAGATCCGGGTGGGCGTAGT